>QZJS01000001.1 GCA_003597945.1 Desulfobacteraceae bacterium
TGACGACATGAACCTGGACCTGGCGCGCATCCGGGTCCGCGCCTGCGGCTCCGCCGGAGGGCACAACGGCCTGAAGTCCATCATCGCCAGCATCGGTACGGATGCGTTCCCGCGCGTGCGCATTCTCATCGGCGACGGGCTTGTGCTTCTTGACAGCGCCATGGGCCGACACCGGGACCCGGCCATGTGTCTGGCGTTTCCGGACGCCAACACGTGGATCGGATATGAAATGAACCACATGGATCTGCTTTCCCGGCCCGATGTGTATGAAAAAATACGAGAATGGCTTGGGCCAGGATATCAGCGGCACTTCTAATTTTGACGGCCTTGTAAAAAGTCCAATATCTGCGTTACGCGCAATCTCTCAGAATTTCATGTACGCTAAGTACGCTGCATTCTTCGATATTGCGCAAGCCTTGATCTTGAACTTATTACAAGGCCGTCCGATGGCGACTTTTTACGAGACTATCAATTTTGATTGTCTCGGGATGCTGACCTGGATTTGGGTACCCTGTCCCAGTGTGGATGTTGCCTTGATATCGCCGCCGTGTTCACGGATGATCTTGCGGGTGATAAAAAGCCCCAGGCCGGTGCCCTGGCTTCCTTTGGTGGAAAAAAACAGGTTGAACATGCTGGAACGGGTCTCTTCGCTCATACCGGTGCCGTTGTCTTCGATGGTAAAACCGACAAGGCCGTTTTCAGCGAACACCCTCAGCACGATTTCGTGGCCGGTCTTGACCGTATCGGCCTGGCAGGCATTGATGGCGTTTTCAAAAATATTGATCAGGGCCTGGAGCATGCATCCGGCATCGATCTCAAAGGCGCCGAGATTTTCCCCGAATTCCTCTTTATAGGAAATATCATATGTTTTAATCCTGGATGCGACGATCCGGCTGATGTTGTCAGCAAAATCTTTCACCTGAACGCGCTCTTTTTTATATTCGCGCTCTTTGGCGTAAAAAAGAATGTCTAAGACCATCCGCTTGAGACGATCCGATGTCTGGCGGATGATCTCAAACCCCTCTCTGGTCCGGTCTTCATCCTTTTTGGCCATACCGGAATTGAGCAGATACATGCCGCTGTCCATGCCGGTCAGCATTCCTTTGATCCCGTGGGAAAGGGAACCCATCATCAGCCCCAGGGAAGAAAGATGATTCTGAAGTTCGCTGATCTGGAAAAGATCAACGGCCAGGGCCATGACCTGTTGCGGGTCCCCGCCGTCTTTGCCGGGGACCGGAAAAGTCCATACCAGGACCTCGCGAACGGCGCCTTGAATTGTGACGTATTCGGTTTCATGCTGAAAGGACTTTCCGTTATCAAACGTTTTTTTGACAGGGCAGTCCGGACACGGCGCGCTCCGCTGTTTGCAGACCGCGTAGCAGGATTTGCCCACGGCATCGCCGAAGCTTTCGGTAAAATACGAATTGGCTGCGGTGATGTTGAGATCCTTGTCGTAAAGACTGATATAGCAGGGCAGACGATTTACAACCTGGTGAAACGGGCTCTCAATGGAAGGGGGTTGCGCATTATCGCCGCCGGGCTCACCCATCGCGTTGCCGGCGGAGGCATGGGCCTGCTTTTCAGCGGTCTGCAACAATCTGGATTTTTCGCCCAGCAGTAATTCGAGGTTTTCCGTATAGGATTTGAATTGCCGGCGGACAGTGATCCGTTTTTCCGCACGTTCCAGGGCGCGTTCCAGGGCTTCGATACCGATGGGCTTGGTGATGAAATCCGTGGCGTCGAACCGGAAACTGCTGATGGCGAAATTCATGTCCCCGTGACCGGTGATCATGATCACCTCGGTTTCGGGATTGATCTGTTTTATTTTTTCCAGAAGTTCGATGCCGTCCATGTGGGGCATCTTGATATCGGTCAAGACAATGGCAGGCTGATACTCTCTGAAAAGATCAATGGCCTTTAGCCCGCTTTCCGCGCACACGACCTGATAACCCAGGTCTTCAAGGGAAATGCCAAGCACATCACGGACATCGGCTTCATCATCGACCAGTAGTATCGTCTTTTCCATTTAACAATTCATCCGATTGTTTTCTTTACGATATCAAGCAGTTCATCCGGCTCAAAGGGCTTTTTGACAACAGCAACCGCGGTGCGAACAGCATGGTCGATGCCGGAAAGCCCGGAAACAACAATCACCGGTATGCTTTTGTATTCGGGCTCCCTGCTGTATTTTCGATAAAAACGGGGCCCCCATTCCTCGGGCATCTCCAGGTCCAGGGTGATCAGATCCGGTTTTTCGGCTTTGAGCACGTCATAGGCTTGCAGACCGTTTGACGCCGAACAGGTTTCATAGCCGTTGTCTTCAAAAATCGCTTTCAGATATTTGACGATATGGGGATCATCATCTACGATCATAATCTTTTTTGCCATGGTTAACCTCCGTGCCATCTACAGTATTGCTATGATATTGGCCCCTGATTTCAAAGCATAAAATCAACCGCTTTATAAATCAAGTAGTCATCGCCGATTGGCCGATTATGTCGTTGACGCCAAATTATTTTGAGATTGTCCGGGTTCGCCCGTACCCTTGTCAGCGGGAACAGGAAAATCAAGCCTGAAACAGGCGCCTCCGGATTTCCGGTTGGCGGCGGCGATGGTTCCACCGCAATCCCTGATGATTCCATAACTGATGGAAAGCCCCAGGCCTGTTCCCTTGCCGACGGTTTTTGTGGTAAAAAAGGGTTCGAAGATCTTACCCATAATCGCGTCGGGAATCCCGGTGCCGGTGTCGCAGACCTCTGCCACCACACAACCTCTCTCAGTCCGGGTGGTCAAAGTGATGGAGCGGTTCGCCGAATCCGTGCTTTTATCGCCCCATCGATCCTCAATAGCGTCTCTGGCATTGATCAGCAGATTAATAAACACCTGTTCCAGGCGACTGGGATTGCCCCGGACCCGGGGTAGATTTTCCTCGATTTCCCATAGCACATCAATGCCTCTTAACTTTAACTGCGCCACGAAAATATCGGATGCCATTTTTAAGACATCGTTAATATCGACAAGTGATAGATCCAGATCGGATTTGTGCGCAAAGGCCCGCATGTGCTGGATGATATTGGTGGCCCGGTCCACGTTGGCATCAATTTTTTCAAGCATGGTGGCCATGACTTCAGGGCGCACGGCCTGATCCGTTTCGAATTTTTTAAGCATAAAGCTGGAGGCGGTTTTCATTACGGAAAGGGGTTGATTGAGCTCATGGGCAATACCCGTGGCCATTTCCCCCAGGGTGGTCATTTTACTTGCCTGGATCAACTGCTGTTCGGTTTCGAGCTGCTGCGTGATGTCGCTGGTGGTCACCAGCAGCACTTCCCAATCAGAATAAAGGGTATGTGATGCCCGGATATCCACAAACAAAAGTCGGCCCTCATGATTAAAATGCCGGGCCTGGTGTATGAACGCGCCGTCCTTGATTTTTAAAGCATAATGTTCGCGTTCGCCGGCTTCAAAAAACTCGAGAAAAGAGCGCCCTTTCAAATCCTCCCGGCTGAAACCATAGACAGGGCCGACGCTTTCATTGCAATCCAGAATCGTCAAATTTTTCGGATCAAGAACAAACACAGGGTTGGGAATATTACTGAAAATTGCCTGATAACGGCTTTCGGATGCTTTGAGTTTTTCCGCCAATTGGTGGCGCAGGGTGACATCGAGACTCATTTCCACCGCGGCCACTACCCTGCCTTTTTTATCGCGAATGGGGGCCGTCCGTGCGACCCATCGAATGGGCTCACCGTCACGATTGTATCCGGCCTCTTCAAAAGAGTGGGACTGGCCATCCTGAAAGGTTTTTTCAACCGGACAATGCTCGCATTTTTCCGTGCGGCCTTTATAGACGCTATAACAGAAGTCACCGGGCTCCGGGGCAAATTTTTCGGCAAACTCCTTGTTATAGCGTATGAGCCGCAGATTGCGGTCCTGAACGCTTATCAGGCACGGTACTAAATCAAAAAGATTTTGATATTCGTCATATTCCTTTTTCAAAAAACGCTGCCGGGCCGCCATGGTCTCCTCGATGCGTAAGAGCTGTTCCCCAAGAAAACCCAGTTCATCCTTTGAATTAAGCGGCGCCTGATCGATTTTGTTACCATCCACAAGCATCCCGGCAATATCGGATAGCCGGCTGACCGGATCCGCAATCCATTTGTAAAACAGCATACCGCTTAAAATAACCGCCGGAATCAATATGCAAATTCCGATCAAAAATATTCTTATCAAGTCAGGGTACAAGGAAAAACCAGGATAAAAAGACGCAAATACGAATATCCATAGCAACATGGACAGGAAAAGAATCCCGCCCAGAGCAATAATGAGCCGCGTTGTCAGGTTATGCCGGAAAAAACGATGAAGCAACATGCTTCCCATCCTTGGGGTTCGGACGATTGGCGTTTGAATGATTCAGCCTTAAAAGCTGACCATGCTTTTAATTTTCAGTGGAGATTAGTGTTCAGGTTATCGTTTTTTGAGCAAAAAATCAAAATAAATACCATCCAGCCCTCATGAAATTAACAATTATCATCTCGAGGGGCTTCTTTTGGATCTGATTTCTTGGTGATTTTTTGTTTTTTTTGTTGCCTTTTTCAAATGGAATGAAAAAATGAGACAGTAAATAATATGATTTCGTCAGGCAATTTTATTGATATTGAACATACAAAACCCAACTCTTTCCAGGTCAGGCCAGAGCGTGGAATAACTGCTGATATGATTTCTATACGGATGGCAGATGGCAATAAAACCAAAATCTGAACGACAAGAACAACGCTTGTGGCAACTGGCAGAGGAGAATTCGGCATTAAAGAGGAGATTTTCTGCCGGTACTTTTGCGGATGACGATCTTGCGGTGTTCAAACAGGCAGTGGAAGCTTCTTCGGATGCTGTTGGCATGTCTACCGCCGAAGGCCTGCATTATTATCAAAATAAATCCTTTGATGAACTTTTCGGGAATATCGGCAATGATCCGCCGAGCACTCTTTATATTGAAGCATCCGTAGGACGGGAGGTTTTTGCCGCCATCATGGGTGGACGACCCTGGAACGGAGAAGTTGAGATGCGCGCCCGCGATGGAAGTGTTTTAAACATCCTGCTGCGCGCCTATCCCATAAAGGATGAAGAAGGCACTGTCAGGCGCATCGTCGGCGTGCATACCAACATTACGGAACGGAAAAAAACCGAAAACGAGCTTCGCCTGCACCGGGAGCACCTTGAACAACTAGTTGAAGAACGTACCTTAAAACTGGCCGAAAGCGAGGAACGATTTCGCCAGATGGCGGAAAACATACAAGATATTTTTTATTTATATGCCGCGGACTACACCACTGTGCATTATGTCAGTCCCGGGTTTGAAAAGATAACGGGTTATAAACCGGATCGACTTTATAACGCCCCCTGGTTTTTCCTGGAACAGGTTCACGAGCATGACCGTCAGGCAGTCCGAAACCACAAACAGAAGATTCTCAGTTCAAAAAATTTTTCCGACACCGCCATCGAATACCGTATCTTAACCGCCGACGGCAATATCATATGGCTCAAGGATGAGATGTTCCCTGTTTACAAAGATCAAAATCACCTGATCCGAATTGCCGGAACAGCCCGGGACATCACCAGGCGCAAAGCTGCCGAGGAAGGGTTTCAGCGGTCCCGGGAAAAACTTCGGAATCTATCGGGACATCTCCAACGGGCGGTTGAGGAAGAGCGCAAGCGCATCGCCCGGGAAATCCATGATGATCTGGGACAGACACTCATTGCCTTGAAAATGAGCCTATCCGCGTTACGCAAAAGATCTTCCGGACATAACGCCTTGCTGACCGAAACCATCACATCGGCCGAAGAAACCATCGATCAGATGATTCGCTCCATCAGGGTCATGATATCGGATCTTCGGGCCGGTCCTCTTTCCGATCTGGGTCTTGAAGCAGCTATTGAATGGCTTACGGAAACCCTGATGAAGCGGAGCCATATCAAAATAACAATCAAGATCGATACCAATGAATTTGAAATCGATCCTGACCGTGAAATAGCTCTTTTCCGGATCACCCAGGAGGCATTGAACAATATCGTCAAACATTCCGGCGCAACGGAGATTTCCATCAATCTCTTTGTTGAAGACACCAGGGTACATCTTCTTATCAAAGATAATGGCTCCGGCATGGCGGATACCGATGAATTGCCTGCCGGCACATACGGCATTATGGGAATGCGGGAACGGATCCATTTTTATGGCGGAAATCTTTCCATCACATCAGAACCGGAAAATGGAACCTTGATTGCGGCGACCATTCCGCTTGACGTCCGCCAAAATCAATTGCTGAATAAGCCCCATTACGGCAAGTGATATGCTCAAACCAGCAGATCACAATCGGCCCAAAAAGCAAAAAAATCACACCATAAATTCCTGAACCGGATCAGGGCCGCCGTAGCTGTAAGATACGCGGGCTTCATAGGTCCGCAGATCGATGTTGGCAGTAGCTCGGGCGTCCTGGTGGGTCCAAACCAGTTCGATCTGGTCGTCCGGCGTGTCCGAAATGATCAGTTCGCCATTGAAGGCCGGATGGGATGACCGAAACCGCATCAGCCGCAGCAGACGCTGAACTACCGGTTTTTCAAAGGCGTCCTTGACCTCGGCAAGGCAGAAGTTGTGGCGGTTGATGAACCGGCCGTTTCGCATGCGCTCTACCAGTTCGATATCGTTTTCCCCGGCCAACAGGCCCACATAATAAACCTGGGGGATGCCGGGGGTGAAAAACTGGATGGTCCGGGCCGCCATGTAGGCATCATCGTTGCATCCCAGGGCCGAATAATAGGTGCAGTTGATCTGGTAAATATCGAGGTTGTCATATTCCTCTCCCGAATAAAGCCGCTTGGCGTTGGCTCCTTTTTCATAAAGCCTCTCTATAGTGCGGTCGATTTCATCTTGTGTCAGCAGACCCAATACATCCACAATGCCGATGCCGTCGTGGGTATCAAGCGTGGTGATTTGTCTGCGCGGGCAGATGTTCAGCCATGCTTTCAATTCCTCCGATGTATGATGATAAAGGGCGTTTAACACCAGCATGGGCAGCGCGAAATCATAGCACCAGTAGCCGTGTTCGGAAAGCTTGAGCTGGTAGGAATAATGTTCGTGGAGTTCGGGAAGAATCTCTGTGTCAAAGGGCAAGGAATATTCTCTGAGCCACTCCAGAATTTCCCATATATCGGGTTCCACAAAAAAACAATTGGTCCCGATCTTCTTTATTGCGTAAGCCACGGCATCCATGCGGATCATGCGGCTGTTGGTTCTTGCCAGATTGATCAGATCATGGCGCATGATCCCCTGGGTGACCGGGGATGTCAGGTCCAGGTCGATCTGGTCGGTATCAAAGGTGCACCATATTTTTTCACGGGAGCCGTCCTTGCGGTCCAGCATGATATAAGGCGGCCTGGGCTTGCGGGTATAAACCTTTGCCAGGTCCTCTTCCGAAATGTCGCTATCCGGAGAAAGCTTGTCGAAACTTAAAAACATATCGGCGTATTTGGATTCTTTTCCGTTTTCAAAGTAATCCTGGAAATATTCGGACTGGCGGGAAATATGGTTAACCATAAAATCGATGATCAGATCAAAATCCTCACCAATGCGCTCGATGTCTTTCCAGGTGCCAAACGCCGGATCGACAATGTCATAGGTAATGGGCGAAAATCCCCGGTCTCCGGAAGATGGATAAAACGGCAGGATATGAACACCGCCGATGGCCTCGGTAAGATAACGCCGCAGTACGTAATGGAGTTCGGCCAGATTTTTACCCAGACTGTCCGGGTAGGTGATTAACTGGACCTGATTTTTTAACGTTTTATTCATTATGATTCTCCTGCATGATCAGTTACAATGTTTTCCTGTTTCATAAGTCCGTAATGCCGCAATCCCTCCAGCATCCCGCCGGCGCATTTCTCACCCGCGAAATAGATATTCCGGCCCCCCTTCAATCCCGACAGTTCCGGGCTGAAATTGGCCACCACGACCCCTTTGGGTTCACCGCGCATCATCTCTTCGTCATTTCCGGAATCTCCGCAAACGATGAAATTTGAAAGCGGCGTCTCCCACTTGTAGCTCAGATACCGCAGAGCTTTACCCTTGGATGCCCGGTACGGAATAATATCGAGATATTTTTCATGGGAATAGATCAGGGTGTAGCGGCACTTGTGCTTCAACAGGCGTTCATGAATCATGGAGATACGGTCTTTTTCCGGCGCCATATCGTAACTTGCCTTAAACGGACGCTGGGAGGATTCCTCCTGGTATTCCAGAAAATCGAAATCCTTGAGGAGTTCGACAATTTTCTCCCGATTCCAGCCAACCGATATATGGGTTTCCCATCCCTGATCGTATGTACGTTCCCTGCCATAGTAAATTTCCGTGCCAACGGATGAAACGATCAAATCCGGTGCCGGCACGTTATGCTGAGACAGGATCTCTACAGCCGAATCCACGGTCCGGCCCGTTGCCACGCCGAATCCAACCGTATCGGCATTGCCGGAAATCCATTCCAGAAAATCGTCCAGGCGGCTGTTGTCCTCTCCGATCAGGGTGTTGTCGATGTCGGTGACCAGAAAGCAGTTGATGCCGAGTAAACGTTTGCCGATTGGCGTTGCTGCTTCGGTGGCATCGTCGGGTCTACCCTTTTTGACGACAAGGGGCGCTAACTCTTTCAGATATGCGCCAGCATGACTGTCCCATGTATAGTATTTCCGAACATTCATGATGCCGTTTTTCGAACAGGTCTTCCACTGTTCTTCATCGGTTAAAAGCTTTTTCAACGACCCGCTGATTTCACGAGTGTCCGTGGCATCGATCAGAATGCCGTTTTCACAATTGGCAATGATATCCCGGGGCCCGCCGTCGTCGGTGGCCACAATGGGCAATCCCGAAGCGGATGCCTCCAGCAGGGTCAGGCCGAAGGGCTCGGTCAGGGCCGGATTGATGAATACCCCGCCCTTGTCCGCGACAATCCGATAAAGTTCCGGCACCTCCAAAGCAAAATCATGCTTTTTGGGAATGGCCAGTTTCCCATATAGATCATACCGGTCCATGAGCAGCAGCATTTCGGTGAGCACGGATTTTTCATTATCACCCATCTCATCGATGTCCTTGCGGATACCCGCGAAAACCGCCAGATTGGCAATGGCCTGGAGTTCCGGGTCCTGACCGTAGGCGGTGATCAGGCCGGAAATATTCTTACGCTTGTCCGGCCGGGAAAGAGCCAGGACGATGGGTTTTTCCGGACTGGTTAAAAAACGTTCCAGTTCCTTGAGCAGAGATGCCCGGGCGTATTTTTGCAGCTCGCTTTTTGCCGCATCCGGCAGGTGGTCATGGTAATAGGGATGAAACCGGTCGATGTCGATCCCGGGCGGTATCACGCGGTATTCAGGCAGCTTCGCGTTCTTGTATAGCCCGTACTGGTCCGATATCTCCTGCCGGGTGCTGGTAATGATCATATCGGCGGCGGTAAGAATGTTTTCTTCAACCCCGATCCGATGATCAATTTTGAATTTTTTATGGATATCAGTTGTTTTCATGCCGTCGGCCAGCAGCTTCTCCTTTTTAGGGATCCCCAGGGAATGGCCGGTAAACACGAAGGGAACTCCAAAAATCTGGGAAAGATGCATGGCCACATAACCCGCATCCGGATAATGACCATGCACGATATCGGGCATGTCGTTTTGGCGCTTGATGAACTTGATGGTTTTATCCACATATTCATCCATATGGGGCCAGAGCAGTTCCTTGCGCATATATTTCCGGCCGCCGCACTGAATGCGGATGATGCGGCACTTGTCGTTGATTTCTTCCACGGGCCTGGCGTAATCTTGGGAGACCGAAGCATCATCGATGAGCCGCGTAAAAAGATCCACCTTCCGGACATCCTCCCGCTGGCTCAGATAACGGATCAGCTCGATTACATAGGTCACCTGCCCCCCGGTATCCGCATCCCGTCCCAGCTCGAGACTTTCCGATCGTATGAGGCCGTGAACCGAAAACATCTGAATGTAGAGCGGGTCATTTTGTAGATTTTTCATGATTGTAATCCATTTTAAAATATTATCATTTTGAAATGGCAATAACGCGAGTAACTAAAAAATTTAAAACAACTTTAATTTAACTGGCCAAAAACGGTTTATAAAATTCAGCGTCCTCCGGAACGGCTCCGGATATCCCGCAGATATCAGCCGCAAACGCCGAAGCGGCCTGCAATATTTTATCAATGGGCCACCGGCGGAGATAGCCGAGGGCCAGCACGGCAGCATAGGCGTCTCCGGCGCCGACCGTGTCAACGACATTTGCGGACGTTAAGCCCACGGTTTCCCGGATGCCTCCCCGCGTATAAAGCCGGCTCCCCTTCTCACCCCGGGTCAGGGCGATCCATTCGATTCCAAAGTTATTCATCAGCCAGGCCGCAAAGGCATCCGTTTCCTGATGTTGTCGATTAAAAAGATACTGAAGAAAAAAAAGTTCCTGATCGTTTAATTTCAGAATATCGGCCTGCTCCAGCGAGCTGGTTATAACACCGTCCGGATATGTTACCGGTCGCAAATTGATATCAAAAAACGTCGTGGTTGACGCCGGCCTGCCGGCAAGAAATTTCTGCACGCGCGAATAACTTTCCGGAGTTCGCTGCGCCAGCGTGCCGAAATAAATCATTTCCGCATTTCCAGCGCTCCAGACATGGGTCCCGGCATCACTGGAATCCACGGAACCGCCGCCCGGCATTTCCTTTCGGCCACATTGAGCGCTTTTATCGTTTTTGAGGGTGTCCGGGAACATATCGTCCAGCACGATATGATCATAGGCCGTATCCGGCAGAATTTCGAACCGGTGAGAACCGTCATCTTCCATTACCACATTGACCCGGCCGGTGGGATGGACGGCATCGGTCTGGATGAACCTGTCATCAAAGTTCAGCGTTTTCAGCCGGGAGCGGATATATTCCCCGTCCGCATCCCGCCCCACCCGGGAGACAAAACGAACGGGCAGGCCGAAACGATGCAGGTGATAGGCAAAATTAAACGGGGCCCCGCCGATCCTGCGGTAATTAGGAAAAACATCGAGCAATATTTCACCCGGAGCAATTATCATTCTAATCCTTATTTCATTTATAATTTCATAAACAATACAGTATAATGTTTATTTTGTCAACCATAAGGATATAACGACATAGTAATAAGAATAGACTTACCGAACAAATGCCTCCGATCAAAATATTGTTTCGGGAGGATGGTTTTTCCCATTCCCAAAGCCATAAATCAATCCGAATAGAATCGATCGGATTGGCCGCGCCATCAAAAACTGTGTCATTGAAAACTTGACAAAATGGCCATAAGGATCATTATGGCCGTATATGTATGCCATAAATGAAAAAGCGTATATCCATCGGAGACGATAATGAAAAAGGTTGAAAAACATTCGGTTTACATGGGCAGACTTTCCCATGGCGCGGACCTTCTGGAGGAATTAAACCGGCTGTGCGGGGAATCAAACATTCAATGCGGCCGGGTCGAGGCCATCGGCGCGGTCCAGCGCGCGTGCCTCGGATATTATGATCAATCCCGGCGGGAATATAAATTCAATACCATAGACGCTCCTCTGGAGATTTTAAAACTTTCCGGAAACGTCTCCATAAAAGACGGTACTCCCATGGTTCATGTCCATATCACCCTTGCCGACGAAAACGGACGGGCATTCGGCGGTCATCTTGGGCCGGGTACCATCATCTTCGCGTGCGAATGCATCATCGAATCATTTGAAGGGCCGGCGTTTCAACGAATCCACGATGAACAAACAGGCCTTCCCCTATGGGGCATCTGATTGACCTTGTGTTTTTGTTATGGCGAAACTGCCGGGATTTCCCGGACCGCGGCAAATCCCGGGTCATGAAGGGGAATGAGAATTTCGGCGGTTTCCTTGATCCGTCGCATGATATCATAAGCCTCATAAACATTGACGTGGGTCCCCGGCGGAATCACGTCCATTTCCATGGCGCGGATCTCTTTTGGCGGATAAAAATTTTCCATGATCACGCAAAACCCCGTAATAACGGCAGTCCCGCGGGATGTTTCAATCAGGACGGACAGGCCCCCGTCGGTATGCACCGGGGTGTGCATGACCGAGACGCCCTCAACGATTTCCCGGTCACCGGAGACGATCTCGATCTGCCCGTTTTCCTCGATTTCTTCGATATAATCCTCAAGATACCGATAATCGAGCGGATGCGGATCATGTATCCGGGCAAGTTCCTTTTCATGAACAAAAAACCGGGCGTTTTCGCATTTATAGTCATTTTCGCAATGGTCATTGTGAAGATGGGTATGGATGACGATATCGATATCCGCGGGCGTGAGCCCGTAGAGGGCCAGCCCCTCTTCAAACGTGTAAATCTTTCCGCCGACGGCCTTTTCCCGATCATCAGACACAATGGGATTCATCTCACCGGTATCCACCAGTATCCGGGAATCCCCTCCTTCGAGGTACCAGGAATATATCGGGATTGTATAGGGTTTTCCGTAATCATGCTGATAGGTCATCATTCCCTTGTCAAAAACCTTGGTACCCATGACGATGGGGTGAATTTTATATGTATGCATCACATACCTCCTCATCATTACCATCGCATCGCTGAAAACAACCGGCGGGATATTTCATCGGATTATCCCAGCGCTTTGCTTTTTTCATGGTAGATGTATTTATCCTGTTCAATCAAGACATGATGCAATTGCATCCGAGAGTTCACGCGCTTCGGCAGTGGGCAGCGAAATGGACGCCTTGCCGCCGCCGGGATGAGCAAAGGTGACGGTGCAACCCCCGCCGTTTTTGACAACTGAAAACCGCCGGCCCGGTGGCATTTTTTCCGAATCGGCGAGCCAGTCGTCGGGATGAAATTGGGCCACCTGAATCAAAACGCCGAAAGCGTCCCGGGGATGAATGAAAAGCTCCTTCCACATCTCCCCGAGATCCGCGCGGCCGAAATAGGGAATGTTTTCTTCTTCCAGAAACCGCCTGAATTTTTCAATGTCCGGGGTTTCCAGGGTGATGTGATGAACGCCCCCTTCCCGCTTGCTTAAAAAGCCGTCGAGAAAGCTGCCCGAACCCGTGGGATGCATCAGCTCAAGGCGGGACAGATCGCCCAGGGAAAACATCTGCCATACGTATTTCATGTTGGGGTCTTCCATCCCCGCGCCGGGAACAGCCCCCAGCAGTTTGCTGAAAAATCGTAAAGCCCGATCGTAATCGTTTACGGCAATGGAAACGTGATCAATTCTGGATATCATGTCTGCACTCCCTTTTGGTTTACGGCCGCGGCAAAACAAGCCGGGCGATTCTGAAACCGTTCATTTTGATTCCTCGTATCGCTTAAGACGGCGTCGGGTCAAGGTCAAAAGCATGCAAAGAACGTTTTAAAGGTTGATCGCGTTAACCGAATTGGATATTTGTAAAAGCCTGAATTTGATCTTACAGTTGATGTCAGATTTTACCCGGATTTGTGATGTCCCAAGGAGACTTGTAACCCAAAATATGGTGTTTCATTGAAATTAAATAGGTTACAGCATGTTATCGACAGTGCTCACTCTATAATCAAACTGCAATGGTGCACCTTTCCAAAAATTCAGAAAATATCTTTCTTGCATTTTGGAAGGGTCGCCCTTAGAATCTTACCAGTAAGATAAACATATTTTGGGGGATTAATCATGGCTAATTTATCAACCACAAAGATGTCGTCCAAGGGGCAAGTGGTTATTCCTGAGGACATAAGAAAACAACTCAATTTAAAGGAAGGTTCTCAATTTGTCGTGCTTGGCGACAAGGATGTTGTTATTTTAAAAAATATCAGCCCGCCATCCATAGATGAATTTGACGAATTAATAGCCAAGGCAAGAAAAAAGGCTAAAGCAGCCGGAGTAAAAAAATCAGATGTTGAGCATGCCATATCAAAAGTTCGAGGCAAAAAATGAAGATTGTCCTCGATACAAATGTTTTCATATCAGGGATATTTTTTCATGGACCTCCCGCTCAAATCCTTGAAGCTTGGAAAAAATCCAAGCTTCAGATTGTTTTATCCAAAGAAATCATAGAAGAGTATCAGCGCGTTGCCGAGACTTTGGCAGATAAATTTCCGGGAGTTGAAATCTCTTCAATAATTGAGATGGTTGCCGTTCACAGCGAAATCATTGACACTGAGGGCATTGAAGTCCTCGAGTGTGAAGATCCTGATGACAATAAATTTTTCGAATGCGCAATCGCGAGCAAAGCTAAATTAATCGTTAGTGGAGATAAACACCTATTAAAAATTTCAGGCTATAAGAATATAGTTGTCTACAAACCGCGGGATTTTGTTGATTTGTATCTGAAATAAGACTTTGAACCACCGGCCTTTCAGAAATAACGGCCAATTGTAACCAACCCTTTTAACAGGAGGTGCATTATGAATGTTTCAGAAGCGATCAGAAATTTTATGGAATACCAGAAAATGAACTCGGGAAAAAAATACGGTCAAGAATTATCAGCTGTTTCTTGACAGATTCAACTCGCGGTTCGGTGATCAGGATATTCAATCTGTTGCACCGGAAGAGATTCTCAGTTTCCTGGTCCAAGACACAGAAAATCAAAAGCAAACCACCAAGCGATTCAAATACATTCTTCTTAAAACTCTTTTCAATTTTATCAAAAATGCTTTCGATTCAAGTTTTGTAAATCCCTGCGATTCGTCTATTCTGAAAAAGACATTCCGCGTATCCAAGGGCCGTCAATGGTCAATTCTGGAAAAGGACATTATAGATGAATGCATCTTCAGATCGGATAATCCCCGGAATCGATTGATGCTGGAACTCATGGCCAGGGGCGGCATGCGCATCGGGGAAGTTCTGAAACTCAGGGCAATGGATGTTGATGATTGCAAGCTCTTTCTGCTGAATCCCAAAAGAGGACGCCCGAATGAATTTGTCTTTATCCCCAAAAAAATAGCGGACAGGCTAAAAGAATATATCCGCATAAAACAGATAGAACCCCACCAGAGAATTTTCCCCCTCGGTTATACCGGTGCAAGGCAAATCGTTAAAAAGGCCGGCCGGAAGATCGGCGTTGACATTTCTCCACATGACCTCAGACGGCATGCGGCCACCTATGCCAGCCGATCCGGCGCACCCATTGAAATTGTCAGCAAGATCATTCTCCGGCATGCCAATCTTTCAACAACTCAACGCTATTTGGGGAAAGTGAGCGATTCCGAAGCCATGCGATGGATTGAAAACATATTTCATTGATGCAAAGAAAAAAAGACCGGGGTTGGCTTCGTCCAGCCCCGATTTGCTCATTTCAAAACAATATCAAATATCTATATCTTGTATGTCATTAAAGCGAGGAATGTTGAAGGGCGTTATCGATAGTCCTCGTCTCTGGTAAATTTCGCATTACTGATACTTTAACCACATTCAAAATATTCAAACTCCGCATTTTTTCTTTACTGACAGTCTATAGATGGCAAGCCGCTGAACGAAAAATATTGACTCCTGCTGAGAAATGAAATAAAGTGTAAAACAGCGTTGTTCTTATAATAAGGCTGCGCTATTGGGCGTTATTCTTATAATAAGGATACGCTGTGCCAGTTCGGATTCCCGGCTGGATCCCCGTATCAATTTTTTAAAGTGAGCGGGCTTCTAATAACTCTTTTAGGAGCTACTCATGTCTAATCCAATAACTAAAAAACTACGTTCCGATGCATTTCACAGCCAATCAGGTCTTTGTTATTATTGCAAAAGTGCTATGTGGCTAAATGATAGAAAAGGGTTTGCCATTAAGCATGCAATCTCAATAACTGACGCGAAACGATTTCAATGTACAGCTGAACATCTTACTGCACGTTGTGATGGAGGCAGTAATAAGAAAAAAAATATTGTTGCGGCCTGTCTCTTTTGTAACAAAAAACGACATCAAAGGAAAAATCCGCCTGTCCCTCTAAAATATATAGCACTCATACAAAGACGGCTCAAACAAGGAAAATGGCATCCAAAGGAGCTACATCACCTTGTATGTCAGGCGTATTAGTGAATTCTCAGTGTAAATAAAACCTGCTGAGTACAGATATAATTCTTATCCGTCATGACGTGAATTAACGAAGGAAAATAACATATGATATAAATTATAATTTTAAAAATACAGAGAAAATGAAATCCGTAAACTATGACAGGATTCTGAAAAGTGCGAAGCCGTGATTCTTGAATATGCTTAACGGACCAGCTTTTATTTGTCAATAATTACGGAGATATTTGTATTAATTGATTTGACCAGCCCCTTTGATTTTATACCAGTTGATATGTTAGGGGATCAAAGCAATCAACTGGGAGGCACAAATGTAATGATGATTTCCAGAGGAGCAGTCATCCGGATTTTCAAAGAAGCCGGGGCCGAAGGGAATGCCAGAACCGATAGCCATAACCATAATATCAGAGAAAAGACGTTTTACAGCTGCTATTTTAGTCAGAAACAACATGGGAGTTGATGATGTTGCACAGTAGCTTCGAAAGAACGAGCAAGCAATATTGACAGGGCTGCTGACATATATGTAAGAATTAACGGCACAACGTTATCGGATCTTAAAAATGCTCTCATAAAGGCCGCTGTGCGATATGCGCGCATCAGAACCGACTGGAAACTATTGACGATTGAAGAAAGAAAAGAGGCTCCACTTACAATCGATGGAAAGAGCGAAAGGCTCGATTATTTCAAGACTAATTATCATAAAAAAGGAGGTGATTTTTGTGACAGTAGTACCCCCCAGTGGACATCGATTGAGCTTCGAGATGGTCAATCGGCTTGATTTACAACAAAAATTGATAATGACGCCTCGTATTAGGGGTCGAATCGATCCCAAGGAGGTTGAAGAAAAAACATTATTGCCAAAGAAAAAGGATGGAAAGAGCGAAAGGCTCGATGATTTCAAGACATAATTTCCACGGTTCTATCGCGTGGGAGGTAGAAGATGTGACCTGCCCTCCTTGTTTTGTCCAGACCATATATATCAAATTTCTCCCTCTACGTCTGGATCAGTTTTCGGGGGGCAGGTCAAACCTACCAATGCCTGTATGATCAAATCAAAATTTTCCCGGTGATACCCCCGCCTTCAATGAACTTAATTTTAAAAATTGGCAGTTTACTGCGAGTTTGGCCATACCCAGTCTGAGAATCATGAAAAGTGTATCCGCATGCACTTTTGTAATCATGCATGGACCACCGCAATTTTATTGCCTCTGGAACTTAATCGGGAAACCGTATATAGTGAAAAAAGTTGTCGATGATTCTCTTATAGGGTGGACCAAGAAACAGGTATGAGTCAGTGAAACCTTTGTGACAACTGATATTTATTTGCAGACCATCGGGGTGAATCTTCAAAAACTATAAAATTTTGGGAGGGATAATGGACCCAAGATTAAAAAAACTGGACGTGCAAGCTGATTATCGGATTATCATTGCTGATGCTGCATTCACTCGAAGACTGCGGAAATGGATTGAGCAGGCGGACGGGTATATGGAAAACAAGATAGCCTTTGCACTCCAACAGGAGGGAGCCGTTCTTTACAACAAAGACGGCAGTGAATTTTCCACTGTTCCCGATAAAATTCAATAGGAGGTGGCATGTGAAAAAGGTATGCATCAATGACAAACTGAAACTCACCTCCGAACAAGAAAAAATGTTCCGTAAAATCTTTGGGAAAGGAAAACCTTTTTTAACCAAATTTGATGAAAACATTGGGAAGCAATTCGCTGAAATGACCGGTTACGGGAGACCTGAAGAATGGGATGATTTGTGGGGAGTAATCGGAAACCAGCTTGATAACCTGATGGAACATTACGAAGCGGAAAAAGAAGAACGTGAAGCGGTTGAACTTTTATGGGAAGAAAAACGAAAAAGCCAAGAGGAAGTCAAAAGGCTTTTGGGGTTGCCCCCCACCAAAAAGACCTTTAATTTCAAAAAAAGCGTCAATCGAAATGCTGATCAGCAAAGATATTTCGCGGCTGTCCGATGATGGCCGATACCTGTATATTGATATGCGGCCTCGGCTTGACGTATATCTGCGATATGCTCACTGGGATGAAGGATTGATTGTCCATCGGCTTGACGGTAACGGTTGGGAACTCGAAAACAGAGATCCAAACATACTCCTTCTTACGCCCGAGCATGTATCCAACGTAAACCTGCCCGTCCATGCTTTTATCCAGTCAATCCCGATGGACATCCGCACTACTGTTACAAGATTCGACCACTTGCAGACCAAGGTATTGCAACTGCTGGCCGTCAGCAAGGCGGCCAAGGACCTGCTTCAAGATATTCCGTTGCTGTTGTGGCTCTTAGCGGATTGGGCGCAGAACCCAGACGTTACCATGGGCGATATTAAGACATTGTTGCGGAAAAAACGGGCTGCAATACTATCGGTAATATTATCCAGGGAAAGTGGTGAGAATAATATCAAATTTTTAAAAAAAATTGTGCCTCGGGATTTTAACCACCGACAATTTCATTTTATCAGACATTATCTTTACAATGATGGCGCCGGTGCCTTTCGGCATTGGCCTGAAGTGCCCTATGACGCGTTAGTCATATTAAAAAATCATTTAGAAATGGTTTCGTGCCGGTTGATAAAGGATATTACCTCTTGGGATTACAAGGCTCTTTCGGCTCTAGCTCCGAACCGATCGCCAATTATCAACCTTATCAGCGATACCATAAGCATGGGCCGCGATCTTGGAGTTGCTGATCCGATGTCAATCATTAACCGCTGCGACACGTTGACAGACCTTCAGCTACTTCATGATAAGTGGGTCCGGAAATTCAATTTGCGGCAGACGCCTATCAGTCATGCCCCCCTTTTTCCTGATCCGCCGATTCCCGGAAATTTGAATATTCAACCCATTATGACTGAAGATGAATTGCTACAAGAAGGCCGTATTATGAGGCATTGCGTGGGTGGATATAAATCAAAGGTGCGCGAGGGTAGCAGCTATATCTATCGGGTGATCAAGCCGGAGCGCGCTACGCTGGAAATCCGGAAAAACGGCCGGTCGCTCAGCATAGGTCAATTCAAATTGGCAGATAACCAGAAACCATCAGAGGCAAGCAAAGCCGAAGTTATTCGGTGGATTGAAGATTTCAAGAAAACAACTTCCGCAGCTTTTCTATCCATAGGAGAGGAAAAATTGCGTCAAATACCCACGAAAATGCTGCCTCATCATTACGTAAATGGGTTTTTTAATGTGATAAATATTGAAGAATACATCAAAAAACGTGATCTTCAATTGGGGATTTAAACAGAAAGTCAATAAATGGAAAACTGGTACGTAGATGAAAATTTGGATTTGATCAATGCCTGGGAGCTTCTGATACTGAATAAAGGGAGATAATTTCACAGCATGAAAAAGTCCCTTCGCGCAAGTTTACTGCTGTTAATCTTCCCCATCTTATCGTGTGCGGCATTTCTGACGGAAACCCATTTCCCGGCAATGCCCGTCTGTCAATGCATCCCTGTTTTTCCGGATAAAGACGGCTGGTATGGCGGAGATGGGGCTTATTCCATTGAACTCGATGATCAGCGCACCTTGTGGCTGTTCGGCGACACTTTTGCCTCTCATGAAGAGGGCAGAACAGACCGCATCGGCATGGAGGTGATCCTCGGAACTACGCTGGCAATCTCCACATGCACGGCCATCTGTGAATTTGACATCCAGTATTTCTTAAACACCAGAGGGGGAAAATTCGTATCCTCATTCGGGGCTGAACATGAATGGCTCTGGCCTCAGGACCCGTTTATCGTCGAAAATGTACTTTATATTCCACTGATATCCATTGCGCCGACCGATAGCACAAGCCTTTTTAATTTTATCATCTCCGGTTATCGATTTGCCCGGATAAATGATTTTTCAGCACATGATCCCCATGACTGGCCGGTTGTATATCTTGATATGACACCTGCGATTGCGCCCGGAATCAATGCCTTTGCCACAACCTCCGTGGTCTATGAGGATCATGTCTATTTTTATCCATTATATGCTCATTTCAGTGATGAAGTAAGCATACTGGGAAACATCCTTGCCCGTATTCCCTCAAAAAAACTGGATCATCCCATTGGGGCCATTGAATATCTCCATAAAGACGGGACTTGGCAGGATGCGATAGATCCATCCGACATAAAAATTGTTCTGGATGCATCTGTTTCCGAGTTAAGCGTCAGATATCATCCTGACAGAAAAAAATGGATGGCGGTTTACCTGACTCTCGAAAACCAGGGCAATCAGGTATTATGTCAATATGCGGATAACCTTGAAGGCCCCTGGAGCAGAGCGACCCCTTTGGATGCATTTATTTCAGAGGTCGATCCGAAAAGTTCGCTTTATGACGAAAACACCTTTTGCTATGCCGGAAAAGAGCATATTGAATTTGCCGGAAATGATACTCTGGTGGTGAGTTATGTGTGTAATTCCGCGGAAGATGTCGACGATGATGACAATTTTATCCGGAGAAATCTGTTTCTTTACCGGCCAGTGGTGATTCAAGTCCCTTTTTGCAGGTAATGTGGACGTGGCGAATACTGATTTTCAAAAACGCAGCATCCTTCGCCCCTTTTAAACACGTAAATGATCTTGGCCCTGATTAAATTCCGCGCCATCATAAAAATATCAATTATCATTTATCAAAGTGACCCCACAGGTACTAAAAAATAATGATGAATTCATGAAACCATCTAAAAAAATAACGATTTTTTGTCAGGAAAGTGGAAAGCGATTCAAATTCTCTCATGAGGCTATTGAAGTTGTTGCTTTATGGCCCAACCCTTCGGGATGGGAAAAAACAAAAAAAAATCCAAATTGGCGATATTTTCGCCCTTCTATTTCAATTCCCACATGTAATAATTATGATTATGAAATCAATAGACTATCGAGCCAACCGATGTTTATTGATGACCAGTATCTTCTGCCATTAGAAACTCAGGCTGAAAAAAATATCCGCCTTAAAGAAATCAATCAATTAAAATGGTGTTCACATATACCGGAGAATATCCGATCGGTGGTGAGGTTATTTCCAAGCCACCAGTTTCATCTCCTTTCATTTATAGCATATTGTGGCAAACAAGCATTGGATCTTGTCATCAGCAATCCAGCCCTTTCGTATATGTTGGCCTTAAACTGGGTGTTCCACAAACCCTCTGTAAAAAATCCTCTGAATTCAGCGCATGACCTTTTAATGCCGTATAAAAATCAAAAAAATATTCAAGAATGGCTAAACTTTCCACCCACAAATGCGGTTAGAAATATTTTATGTAATATTGTGCATGATGCAATAAATGTATCCGGTCTTTTGTCTTTACAGAAAATCATAAATCGACCTGATATTTTAAAGATACTATCCCATTTGGAGCGTATTAATGCCAGTATACTACGGATTGTGGCTGATTCTGATTCGCTTAAATTAGTTACTGCAAATTTTCTTGAGGATATATGCAACGACCGGAGGGATGATAGAGTACCTTATACGGCATATTTTCTTAGGAAATTCATAGATACTTTTAAGTTAATAAAGCTTGACCGTAAAAAATATCCAGTTGTTGACAGCCATACGACATTGATAGAAATTTCTCGTTATCTGGATGAAAAAGTGCAGAAAAATTTAGACCAAAAGATTGACCTTCCGTTTCCAGATCCCCCGATAGAGAGGACTGAAACCATTATCCCATTAACCAGTGGATTGGATCTAATAAATGAAGGATATCAACAAAATAATTGCGTAGCCCAATATATTAATAACGTGGCAATTCAAAAACAATTTTATATTTATAAAATTTTATCACCAGAACGATGTACGCTTTCACTGAAAAAAAAGAATGACGCATGGGAGGTTGATGAGTTAAAAAAAGCCGGGAATCAGCCTGTTTCAGAAGCCACTGAAAAAATAGTAAATTTTTGGGTTGCATCTCACCAGCAATTTACACGTAATAAATAGTGAGAATAATTGACCCTGTAAAAAATTCTGTGTAACTGCCTTTTCTATATCTATGCATGAAATCTGCCCTCAAATTCAATGGCAAACCGGTTCATGGCCGGCTTCCATTTTTGAAGCGGCATCGTCCATCGTTTCGAGGCGGACATTATGGCCAGGTAAATAATTTTACTGGCAGAATTGTCGCTTGGAAATATCTTCCGGTTTTTAATCGCCTTTCTGATCACACTGTTGACTGACTCAATGGCATTGGTGATATAAATTATGCGCCGGATCTCTGTCGGATAATCAAAAATAGTGATCAGGTTTTCCCAATGGCTGCGCCAGGATTTACTGATGCTCGGATATTTCTTATCCCATTTTTCTGAAAATTCATCCAGGGATTTCTCGGCCTCTCCAAGCGTCGGTGAATTATAGATGCTTTTAAGATCCGAAGCGACCTGCTTTTTATCTTTGAAAGTCACATATTTTAAAGAGTTTCTGACCATGTGAACGATGCATAATTGTATTTTTGCCTCCGGATAAACCGTATTTATGGCATCCGGAAAGCCTTTCAACCCGTCAACACAGGCAATAAAGATGTCTTTCAAACCTCTGCTCTGGAGTTCTGTCAGAACCGACAGCCAGAATTTGGCGCCTTCCGTTTCTGCAAGCCAGATTCCCAGAAGTTCTTTGTATCCTTCCGTGTTTATACCTAATGCCAGATATACGGATTTGTTCACCACTTGCTTATCCTGACGGATTTTAACAACAATACAATCCAGATAAACTATGGGATAAACATGATCCAGGGGCCTGTTTTGCCAGGTATGCACCTGTTCGATTACTGAATCCGTGACTTTGGAAATCAGGCTGTGAGAGACATCAGCGTCATACATCTCCTTGAAGGCGGCAACAATATCACGAGTGGTCATTCCTTTGGCATACAATGATAAAATCTGGTCATCAAATTGAGTTAACCGGGTCTGCCCCTTTTTTATAAATTGAGGATCGAAGGTTCCGTTCCGGTCCCGTGGTGTCTGCATTTCCACATGACCGAAATTTCCCTTTAAGGTTTTGGGGGTGTATCCATTACGGGTATTGCTTGGCTTCAGACCATCTGGGTTATTTTTGGGGTAACCCAGATGGTCTTCGAGTTCGGCATTCAAAGCCGTTTCAACGGTCAATTTTACCAGGCGCCGGGTGAGATCCGATAAGTCATCTTGAGACTTAACATCTTTTGCAAATTCTTTGGCTAATGCTTCGAGTTGTTTGTCGTCCATGTCTATGCTCATCCTTCCATTTAAGTTTTGGGTAACTTATAGAATTATGAGCAGATACACAATTTAATTTACAGAACCTTGGGGTTCCAGCGATTCCAAGGATTTTGATTTTCAAATCTTTAGTGTCCATTTTATCGCCCCCTTTATCTGATTTATCGCTTTTGAAATCATGCTCCTCAGAAAAACAAATTTTCACACTCGTTTTATAACCGGATTGTTCATTGATATCGAGGTATCAGCCTGCTAATATATTTTAGAATTAATTCGGAATTTCCAACTGTATTCAATGATTGACAATTAAACCCCTTTCTCTGTATTCTTTACCAACTAATTACTTACCTTTCAATACGTAAAAGTTATGCACTTTCTGGTTATCTTGCATACTGCGTGATAGTCAGAATCACTTTTTAGAGATCATCTGATGGATATAAGGGATTTGAAAACCACGCTCTTAATTTAAAGCACTTAAATCAAGAAAAAAAAAGAAAATTGGGAGGGGATAATGAACAAGCAAAAATTAGGTCCCTTGAATCTGCTTGCCCCACTTTTACCTGTACTGGTGGGCACAAATGTTGGTAACAAGCCAAATTACATAACGGTTGCCTTTATAGGCTGGCATTGCTTCGATACGATTTCAGTTTCAGTCGGGCATAGGCAGTATTCTAATGTGGGTATTAAAGAAAATGGCACCTTCAGTGTTAACCAGCCTTCGACCGGAATGGTTAAAAAACTTGATTATTGTGGGTTGTATAGTGGAAGAAAGGTTGATAAGTCGCTTCTTTTTGAAAATTTTTACGGGGAGCTTCAAACAGCCCCTATGATCAAAGAATGTCCCGTAAATTTTGAATGCAAAGTTATTCAGTCTTTTGATCGCCCTTTACATACAGTGTTCATCGGAGAAGTTCGAGAAGTCTATTTCGATACAAACTGCTTGACTGACGGTGTGCCCGATGTTTCCAAAATTGATCCAATTTTATTTAGTCCAAAATTAGGTGCTAAAGGAAGTACTAAAAGTTTTTCCGGTTCATATTGGAGATTAGGAGAACATCTCGCCGAAGCTTGGGAAATAGGCAAAGAACTCAAATCTTGAAAGCATAAAGTTGGTATTTGGGGAACTCTAACCAAACATTCAACCGGACGCGGAAAAAGCGGTTTCTTGCAAAACCATACCCCTGCCGCCGCGCCGGTTAATTTTGCGTTCAACATTCTTCATCATCAGTATCCAGCCCTCCATTGAAGCATGCAATACATAGCGATTCAACACATTTCGGCATAAATTGCGATTATAACATATTGTGGTGGCGTTGAAATCAATTACGGCCTGACAATATCCGTAAGATCAAGTCCAAATTTTCACAAATAATTTTAAAACATGATTGACCGCAACACCCGCTGATCACATTTGCCCCCATCATGATAAAGGCGGTTTCACATTGACTGATACGGGATACGGATCATGAGAGTGAGATTCAATGAATGGCCCGGATTACTTTGAGGAGACAAGGCTCATGATTCATCACTACGTTCGCATCGCGCGCGCAATAGCGATTATCAACTGCTGCCTGCTGGATTTTGTCGCCATTGTCGCCACCGGTGGAAGCATCGGCAACGGCAAGGGAGATAATAACGGCAAAGGCGACAGGCCGCCATCGGCCTATGAGCAACTTGGCGTGATTGACTCTGGTGTAACGAGGATGGCCGTGAAGAGCCACGGCGTATCCGCCCACCACAAGATACCGGACCCGGTTATCGTTTAATAATTCGATAAACTCTTTGAAGTCTTGGTTCAGCAGCACCTTTTACTCCTTGATATTCCCGGCGGATTTTTTCCAGGGCCTCCAGCCGTTTCTCATAGGCTGGGTTTGCCAATAGACGAAATCGCTGGGCTGGCGGTGGATATCGAATTTCCGGAAAACTTTTTCGATGGCGCGTTTTGAATCCATTTATGGCATCTTCTGGATTTAATTCCCGTTCCCCACCATTTCCAAATCATAGCAAGCGTCATCGGAAATGGCGTCAACAAACGAGTTTCCAAAAAGAAAATCTCCCGGAGCTCTGGCTTTACCTTGAACGATAAGGCAATGGTTTTTTAATCCATGGTTTGGGACCTGAAAAGAACGTTCCAAGTTTGTTGCTACCGTGAAAAAATATTCTCTGAAAGCGGATAAGGCTGTCAGCACTTCTCATCCGGCTGCACTTGGCCGGCGGGCTCCACGTGGATGAGGACGTCAATGACTTCCGGGATGGCGGATATGATGCGGTTTTTGACGTCGCCGGCGATGTGATGGCCGGCGGACACGGTCATGTGGCCGGGGATCAGGATGTGCAGGTCGCACTGGATATTCAAGCCGATGTAGCGGGTGCGGATGCGGTGAACGTGCGCGACATGGGGATGGGTCAAACAGATGGCGCGGATCCGGCGGCAGATCTCTTCGGGGGCCGCCAGATCCATGAATTCCCGGATGGCGGGCCAGATGATCACCAGTGCCGCCTGCATGATAAATACCGATACCAGGGCCGCGCCCACATGATCCAGAAAGGACCAGGCCGGATAGAGAATGGCTGCGGTGACTGCGGCCAGGGTCGGGATGGAGCTGAAAGCGTCGGACCGATGGTGCCAGGCATTGGCCATCATGGCCGGGCTTTTGACGCGCCTGCCCGTATTGATGGTCCAGCGGTAAAGGATTTCCTTGACCACAATGGAAAGAGCCGCGGCGGCCGCGGCAATCCAGCTTGGCGAACACGGGCATATTTCATTAATTCGTTGAAGGGCCCGGACGGCGTCCCAGGCGATAGTGACGCCCAGGGCGAAAAGGGCCGCGCCGATAAACAGGGTCACGGCCGACTCGATGCGGTAATGGCCGTGCTGGTGGTCGCTGTCCGGGGGCCGGGACCAGAAATAGGAACCGATGATGACCACCAGGTCGGTAACACTGTCGGTAAGGCTGTGGATGGCGTCGGCTTTGACGGCGGCGCTGGCGCCCAGGGTTCCGGCCGCGTATTTAAGGGCGCTCAGGACAAGATTTACAACAAGCCCGATCCAGGTGACCCGTCGGATTTCTTGCTGGCCGGATGCCAAAGCCGTTCGAATATCCCTGGGATCGTTTCCCGCTGATATTTGCGGATCATGCATCATGGCGGCATCAGCGTCCCTTAAATGACGGTTCCCGTTTTTCAAACATGGCCGATAAAGCTTCCATGTGATCGTCGGTATGATGACAGAGGGCCTGGTAGGCGGCCGACTGTTCCAGCAGTTGCCGCAGGGTAAGGGAGTGGCCCATGTAGAGCAGCCGTTTGGCCATGCGCAGGGCTTCGGACGGTTTGGCGGCGATTCTTTTCGCCAGGGCAAGGGTTTTTTCCATAAGCTGTTCATGGGCCGCCACCTCATTGACCAGACCGATGGCAAGAGCCCTTTGCGCGTCGATCACATCGCCGGTAAAGGTCAGCTCGCAGGCCCGGGCCATGCCCACGACCCGGGGCAGGAAATAAGCCCCGCCGTCGCCGGGAATGAGACCCACGGTAAGAAAAGTTTCGCCGAATCGGGCCTTTTCCGATGCAACGCGCATGTCGCACATCAGAGCCAGGTCGCATCCCGCGCCGATGGCCGGGCCGTTGACCGCCGCAATGGTGGGAACCGCCACCTCGTGAACGGCCAGAGGAATCCGCTGGACATTATCCCGGTAGTTTTCCATCACCTGGGCCGGCGTGCCGCCGAACATTCCCTCTTTTTTGGCCATGTCCTTGACGTTACCGCCGGCGCTAAAGGACGGGTCAACAGCCGTGAGGATCATCACCCGGATGCTCAGATCCGCGTTCACGCGACGGCAAGCATCTTCAATCTCTTCGATCATGTCGCGGCCGGTGATGGCGTTTCGGATATCCGGACGGTTGATGGTGAGAACGGCGATGCCGTCCAAGACCTCGAAGCGGATCTGGGTGTAAGTCATTGGATGCCTCCGTTACCATTCCTTCTTTTCGTTAAATGGAATTGGTGGGAAGTCGGATTATGAGCGCAATTGTGGATTTCGGGGGAAAGAGCGATTTTCTGGAATGCGTTAAGAATGGCAAACTGTTTGAGGAGCCTGCGACGAGTTTTTGCCATTCAGCATTCAAGAAAATCGCGCCCCGAAAGACGCTTGCGGCGAATAATCCGGCTTCCCGCCAAACCTTTATTAATCGGTCTGAAGCTCGGCAATATCGTCGTAAAAATCCAGGGCCTCGGGATTTTTCAGGGCATCCCGATTGAGCACCGGCTTTTTCTCTACCATTTTTTTGACCGCCAGTTCCACCTTTTTCATATTCAGGGTATAGGGGATATCGGGAACCGCCACGATCTTGGCCGGCACATGACGCGGAGATGCATTGGACCGGATGGTCTTGCGGATTTTCTGCTTCAGCTCTTCAGTCAGTTCATTACCCGGCGCCATCTGGACAAAGAGCACCACCCGGACGTCGCCCTTCCATTGCTGGCCGATGACCACCGAGTCGGCGATTTCATCAAGTTGATCCACCTGCCGGTAAATTTCAGCGGTGCCGATGCGAACGCCGCCGGGATTCAGGGTGGCATCAGAACGGCCGTAGATCTTAACTCCGCCGTGATCGCTGATTTCGATATAATCCCCGTGCCGCCAGATGCCGGGATAGACATCGAAATAAGCATCCCGATATTTGGCGCCGTCAGGATCATTCCAGAAGGCAATGGGCATGGAGGGAAACGGGGCCGTACAGACCAGCTCGCCCTGTTGACCGATAACCGGCCGTCCGTTTTCATCAAAGGCTTCCACTTTCATGCCCAGGCCCCGGCACTGGAGTTCGCCTTTATAGACCGGTCCCATGGGATTGCCCAGGGCGAAGCAGCCGTTAAGATCCGTGCCGCCGGAAATAGAAGCCAGTTGAAGATCGGATTTGATCTCCTGGTAGACAAAATCAAATCCTTCCTCAGACAGGGGTGATCCCGTGGAAAGCAAGGCGCGAAGGGGGCTCAGATCATACTCTTTTGCCGGAAGCGCGCCGGTGCTTTTCAATGCCGCCAGGTATCCGGCGCTGGTGCCGAACACGGTAATCCGGTCATTTTGCGCCATGCGCCACAAGGCCCCGGGTTCCGGATGAAACGGGTTGCCGTCATAGAGCACCACGGTTGCCCCCACGGCCAGGGAGCTGACCAGCCAGTTCCACATCATCCATCCGCAGGTGGTGAAATAAAAAATCACGTCATTTCGTTTCAGATCCGTATGGAGAATCAGCTCCTTGAGATGGTTGACCAGAATCCCCCCACTGCTCTGGACCATGCACTTGGGAAGGCCGGTGGTGCCGGATGAGTACATGATATAAAGGGGATGGTCCGCCGGAAGCTGAACAAATTCGATTTCCGCGGCGTTCTTGTCCTTGAATTCATCAAACAGGACCGCGTTGCCAATGGCGGAAAGATCCGGGGAAGCCTGGGTGTAAGGCGTCACCACGATCCTCTCGATGGAAGGAATCTGGCGGGCGATTTCGGTGATGCGTCCAAGAGAATCAATGGCCGCGCCTTTGAAAAAATAGCCGTCGGCCGTAAAAAGGACCTTGGGAGCAATCTGGCCGAACCGGTCCATGACGCCCTTGATCCCGAAATCCGGCGAACAGGATGACCAGGTGGCCCCGAGGCTGACGGCAGCCAGCATGGCGATGATGGTCTGAGGCAAGTTGGGCATAAACCCCACCACCCGGTCCCCGGACGCAACGCCGAGGGCTTTTAACGATGCGGCCACTCGTGCGGTTTCCGCGTAAAGTTCGCGATAGGTCAGGGATATGGATATCTTGTCCTCGCCGTGAAACACCAGGGCCGTCCGGTCATCCCGGTAGCGCAGGAGATTTTCGGCAAAGTTTAAACGCGCTCCTTCAAACCATCGGGCCCCAGGCATTTTGGTCACGTCGTCGATCACCCGGTCAAAGGGCCGGGTGCAGCGGATATCGGCAAAATCCCACACCGCGGCCCAGAAGTCCGCGATATGATCGACGGACCAATTATATAACGCCGCATAATCCGAGATCTGCATTCCATGACGATTGTTCACCAAATCCATAAACCGGCGCATATTGGTCTGCCGGATCCGATCTTCGGTCGGTTGCCATAACATTTCGGCCATAATGTTCTCCTGTGAGATAACAAGATAGTAAGCGATGCGAGAACCCGGAAACCGTTAACATGAGGCCGGCATTCCGGGTTCTGTTTTTTTGATTCTATATAAAAAACAACTACCTTCTGCCGGTCAGGCTCTTGGGTATCCGGCCGGAATGGACGCATTCGGACCGCAGGCGGCGGCCGAGAATTTTTTCCACCATAAGGCCGATGTCGAGCAGGCGGTCGATATCGATGCCGGTATCAATGCCCATTTCATCCATCATTACCACCATGTCTTCAGTGGAAACCAGCCCCACGATGGTGGGATCTTTATAATAGTATTTCCCGGTGCCGGCCACGGGGACGCGGTCCACGAAATTGGCCGGCTGGCCGCCCAGGGCGCCCATGGTGGATTCGAAATGGGTAATGCCGGCATTAAGCGCGGCCAGAACATTGGCAAGCCCCCATCCCCGGGTGGTGTGGAAATGGGCGATATGCTTGGATGTGTCCGGAATGGCGTCCAGGATCATGGAAAAATATTCATAGACCTTGTTGGGCGGCGCGGAGCCGTCGTGGTCGGCGTGTTCGATGTCGTCGGCCCCGATATCAAGCCACCGCTGGGTGAATTCCAGGGCTTTGCGCATATCCGTCGGACCTTCGATGGGGCAGCCCCAGATGGTGCTGACCGTTCCGCACACCTTTATCCCCGCATCATGAATTTTCGGAATCAGATTTTCGCACATCTTCCAGTATTCCGCCAGGGAAAGTCCGGAATTGGTGCGGTGATGGGATTCGCTGGTGGACACCATAAACAGAATCCGGCCCGGGCCGTGTCCGGCCTGTCTGGCGGCTATAGCGCGTTCCACCGCTTTTTCGCGGATGGTGATGGAAGTGGTTTCAACCTCATCGAGCAGATGTTTGACGCGGCGGCTGGAATACAGGGCCTTGTAAACATCATCGGCGTCCTTAAACTGCGGCATCCCTGTGGGATTGCCGAAATTGGTGACTTCAAGTCGTTTAAACCCGGCCAGGATCAGTTCTTCCAGGACCCAGAGTTTGGCTTCGGTGGGCACATAAATTTCCTCATGCTGAAAACCGTCCCGCACGGTAATGTCACCCAGCACCACTTTTTTCGGATATTTCATTTCAGCCATTTCATCCTCCCTTTTTCATGTTAAAGTTAAAAATTGATCGTGTTCAGTCACGTTTAAATGCCTATCAATAGGGACACATATGAAATCCGTCCCCATTGATACGGCATTGACGCGTGACTAAAAGCGAACATTTCCGAAACCCGGCGCGCCGATGGGCCGCAGGGTGCTGACTTCGACGGCCATGGCCAGCCAGTTCCGGATTTCGGAAAATTTTAACACCCGGTCGTTCAACAGGCGGGCCCCGCAGAAAAACGGATGGGCCTCGCCGTCATATTTATCCACCATCATCTTGTAAAAGGCGTCTCTTTCCTCGTCGGTCATAGGCCGTCCTTCAGCCTCGCGTTTGCGCTCTTCGATGGAGAGCAGCACGCCCCCGGCGCTTCGGCCGCTCATGACCGATGTCCGGCCCCGCATGGTGGCAAAAAGGAAATTAGGACGATAGGCCCGGCCGCACATGCCGTAGTTGGCGGCCCCGTTGTCCGGGCCGATGACCAGTTGAATCCGGGGCACCTGGGCGCAGGAAACCGAGCGGACCATGTCCGAGCCGTATTTGCCGATGCCGGCGTGCTCGGATTCCGATCCCACCATGTATCCCGGAGATGCCTGGAGAAACAAAATAGGCAGTTTTTCATAACTGCAACGGACGATCCATTCCGCGGCTTTGCGGGCCGCTTCCTCAAAAATCACGCCGATTTTGTTGGAGGCGATCACGCCCAGAGGAAACCCCTTGACCCGGATCTTTCCCGCCAGAATATTGTCCCCTCTTCCCGGCGCGTAATCTTTCTTGTATTCGATGAAATGACTGTCGTCGGCAAAAGCGGCCAGCACGGCCCGGCCGTCGATCCCCTGATGAATAACCGCCGGCAGCAGATTATAGATGGCGTCTTCAGGAACCAGTGGCGGCGCTTCCGCGTAGCGGTGAAGATGACAGGTCTGAGGCGGCTCCAGGGAGAGAATATCCCGAACGCGTTCAATGGCTTCTTCCTGGTTCTGGCAGAAATGATCGGCACCGCCGGAAACATGGGTATGGACCCTTGCCCCGCCCAGGTCTTCGGCGGAAATCACTTCGCCGGTGGCCATTTTCACCAGGGGCGGCCCGCCCAGGAAGGAATAGGACATGCGGTTGATCATCACCGACTGGCAGGCCATGAACACGATGTAAGCCCCGCCCGCGGTGTTGCCGCCGGTGCTCAGAGTGATCTGCTTAAGGCCCATGGCCGACATCCGGGCCATGTTGTAGAACATGGTGCCGAAATGCTGGTCATCGGGAAACACATCGGCCTGCATGGGCAAAAACGCGCCCCCGGAATCGGCGATATAGACGCAGTTAAGGCCGTTTTTTTCGGCGATGGCCTGTGCCCGCATATGTTTTTTCAAGGTAATGGGAAAATAGGTGCCGGCCTTGACCCGGCTGTCGTTGGCGAAAATCATGGTCCAGTTGCCGCCGATTTTGCCGATGCCGGTCACGATGCCGGCGCAGGGCACATCGTCGACTTCCGGGTAGTTCATGCCGAATCCGGCGATACGGCTGAGTTCATAAAATTCGGTATCCGGATCAATGAGCATATCGATCAGCTCGCGCACCGGGCGCTTACCCTGTTTGCGCAGTCGTTCCACGGCCTTGTCCCCGCCCGGCCACATGGCCTCATAAACCCGTTCATCCAGCTTATTTTCCTCGTTTTCCCAGAACGCGCGATTGTCGGTATCCATATCAGTCATATCGTTTCCCTTTGTTTTCGTATTTTCCCTTATGTTCTCATTTTCCCTTGTATACGGGTTTACGCTTGTCGCGGAAGGCGGCCAGCCCTTCAAGGCGATCCTCGGTGGGAATGGTGATCCAGTAAGCATTGGATTCAATGGCCAAGCCGGTGTGCAGGTCGGTTTCAAGGCCGGCGTTGATGGCGTATTTGGCCTGTTCCACGGCGATGGGTCCACATTCGCAGATCATAGCGGCCATGCTTTTAGCGCAGGCCATGAGATCGTCGGGTTCGCAGATCCGGTTGACCAGGCCGATGTCTACCGCTTCATGGGCGTCCACGCGCCGGCCGGTAAAGATCAGCTCCTTGGCTTTTCCCCTGCCGATAAGTCTTGGAAGCCGCTGGGTGCCGCCCGCGCCGGGAATGATGGCCAGCCGTGCTTCGGTGAGTCCCATGGCGGCGTTGGACGCGGCGATGCGGATATCACATGCCAGCAGCAGTTCGGTGCCGCCGCCCAGGGCCACGCCGTTGATGGCGGCGATTACGGGCTTGTTGAGGTTTTCAATATCGGTAAACAGGGTTCGGATGGTATAGATGAATTTCTTGACCTCATCAGCGGTCAGCGTAATGCGCTCCTTGAGGTCGGCCCCGGAGCAGAATGCCCGGGTTCCGGTCCCGGTGATGATGACTACCCGAACGTTCGGGTTGAAGCGGATATCGGTTATTGCGTCTTGCAGGGCGTAAAGAAGATCAAAGTTAAATGAATTCATGACCTCCGGCCGGTTCAGGGTCAAGACCGCGACCCCGTCTTTAATATCTATTTTTAATACGTTTTCAGACATGGCCGCCTCCACGTTGTATGTTTGAGTTTATGAAACACTTTTGAAGTCTTCATAAAAAGCTGATTATTCCGCTATACGACATTTTTATAGAAACGAAGTTTCAAGAGGTTCGTTGGAATGTTGCGCGAAATCCAGAACGCCTTCAACAACCGATATAGCGGGAAATGACCAGCCGTTGAATTTCGGAAGTCCCCTCGCCGATATCGAGCAGTTTCTGATCCCGGTAAAACCGCTCTACGCTGTATTCCTTCATCAGACCGTATCCGCCGTGGATTTGAACCGCGTTGTTGGCCACCCGGTGCATAAGTTCCGAACAGTAGACCTTGGCCATGGCCGCCTCTTTCTGGAACGGCCGTTTCCGGTCTTTGAGCCAGCAGGCCTTGTAAAGCAGGTTCCGGGCGCATTCCAGCTCGATGGCGGCATCAGCCAGCTTAAATGCCACGGCCTGATATTTACTGATGGGTTTTCCGAACTGTTCGCGTTTCTGGGCGTATTTCAGGGCTGCTTCATAAGCTCCCTGGGCGCCGCCGAGACCCATGGCGCCGATGGAAAGCCGCCCGCCGTCGAGGGTCTGAAGCATCTGGTGAAATCCGTGTCCTTCTTCGCCGAGGATGTTTTCCGCGGGTATGCGGACATCATCGAAAAAAAGTTCCGCGGTGTTGGACGCCCGCCACATCATTTTGCCGTGCATAGCATGGGTCTTAAAACCCGGGGTCCCGTTTTCAACCAGAAAACAGGTGTATATCGGTTTTCCGTCGGGTTTGCGGCCGGTGATTGCCTGAACGGTCACGCCGAGGGAAAGTTCGCAGGCCGCATTGGTAATAAAAATTTTCGAGCCGTTAATGACCCATTCGCTTCCATCACGAACCGCCGTGGTCTTGCTGCCGCCTGCATCGGACCCGGCGGTGGGCTCAGTCAGACCGAAACCCCACAGGGCTTCACCGGTGCAGAGTTTGGGCAGATATTTCTTTTTCTGATCTTCTGTGCCGAAATAATAGATAGGTCCGATCCCCAGGGAATTGCCCGCAGCCACGGTGGCGGCCTGGGAACCGTCCACACGGGCGATTTCTTCAACGCCGATGATGTAGGAGATATAATCGAGTTCCTGCCCGCCGTAAGCCTCGGAGACAAACATGCCGAAAAGACCGATTTCACCCATTTTTTTAGTCAGTTCCGATGAAAAGGTCTCGGTCTCGTCCAACTCGGCGGCAACGGGCGCGATCTCGCTTTCCGCGAATTTTCGAACCTCCTTGCGAATCATTTCCTGCTGCCTGTTCAGATCAAAGTCCACGCCGACCTCCTTTTATATATGTTTCATGCGTTACGCACTGCGAAGTTTTTTATTATCCGTGGCTTCGAGTTCCATTCTACGTCGATCAAGCTTCTGCTTGAAGGAAAGAAGATCTTTTTCCATGAAATCGAGTTCAGCCCTTCGATTTCGGACTTCTTCGATTTTTTTATCGAAAAACATCTGACTTCGGTCAATCTGGTCAATTTCATGCATCTGCATGTTTTCCATGCCGATCATTTCACCGATTTCATCCAACGAAAATCCGAATCGCTTTCCCCGAAGGATCATCTTAAGCCGGGCGCGGTGTTTTTTCAAGTACACCCGCTGATTGCCGGCGGTCCGCTGGGGATTGATCAGGCCCTTTTCCTCGTAAAACCGGATGCTCGATGGACTGATTTCCAGCTCATCCGCCAGTTCGGATATGGTGTAGGTCGTCTTTGCAGTATAATCTCGATTGGCCATTTCCCGTCCTCAATCCTGAAATTCCATAAACGAAAATTAATTAAAGTTTACTTTAACTTTATATTTCAGCAAATGCAAGAAAAAATTAAAGTTCACTTTAACTTTAGTTTGCATTTATCAAGATTTTCATTTAAAAATAATCTATTATGTAATTAATTGTGTCATCATGCGAAAGTGGCAGGGCCGGATCCGCCTTTAAAAAAACGGCGGCCCCTCGGCACCAATCATTATTGCCCAAAATAATCCCAAAAAAGGAAACGCGAATGGAAAAAACAGTTAAAATCGGCATCAGCGCCTGCCTGCTGGGCGAAAACGTCAGGTACAACGGCGGCCACAAGCTGGATCGATTTCTCACCGATACGCTGGGGCAGTATGTATTATATGTGCCGGTCTGCCCGGAGGCCGAATGCGGACTGGGCATTCCCAGGGAAACCATGCGCCTGGTAGGGGAATTGAAAAATCCCCGGCTGGTCACCACCAAAACCAATATCGACCACACCCAACGCATGACCGACTGGGCCCAAAAGCGGCTAAAGGATCTTGAAAAAGAAAATCTTTGCGGCTTTATCTTCAAATCCGACTCGCCCAGCAGCGGCATGGAGCGGGTCAAGGTCTACAACGAAAGTGGAATGCCGGAAAAAAAAGGCGTGGGGATTTTCGCCAAGGCATTCATGAACCATTTTCCGAGAGTTCCGGTGGAAGAAGAAGGACGTCTGCATGATCCCAAGCTGCGGGAAAATTTCATTGAAAGTATTTTCACCCTTCAGCGATGGCGCCATATGCTGGAGGCCAAACCGAAATTAAAGGATCTGGTGGATTTCCACACCCGCAATAAAATGCTGATCCTTTCTCATAATCCGGCTGTTTATTCCAAAATGGGCAAACTGGTGGCCGGGGCCTCGAAAATGAGTATTCCAGAAGCCTGCGATCAGTATGAACAACTGCTTCAGGAAGCCCTCCGGCTCAAAACCACCGCCAAAAAAAATATCAATGTGCTTCAGCATGCCATGGGCTATTTCAAAAAGGACCTGAGCCCCGACGAAAAAACCGAGCTGCTCGACATCATCAATGCCTACCGTGACGGCCACGTCCCGCTGATTGTGCCCATTACCCTTCTGAATCACTACGTCCGGAAATACCGGCAGCCGTATCTGGCCCTCCAGACCTATCTCAATCCTCATCCCGTGGCACTGAAACTGCGGAATCATGTATAATCCGATACACAAGGAAACGATATGACGAATTCCGATTCCCGTGAATTTTTGAGTCCCATGCAGCGGCGCCTGGTCAGCATCGCTCTGGTGCTTCTGGCGTTAAACCTGATCGGTGCCTTTTTGTTCGGTATTTTTATGCTGCTGCAATGGATCGTCGTCTATTTCGCCGACGTGCTCTGGCCCCTGGCCGTGGCCGGAATTCTGGCCCTGATGCTCAAACCCATGGTGTTATGGGCCGAAAAAACCCTGCGAATCGGCCGCGTCGGCGCCATAATCCTGCTTTATGGCCTGGTGGTCATTTTTTCCCTGATCCTGGCGGCCCTGATTCTGCCGGTAATTTTCATCCAGGCCCGGGCGTTTCTGGACTATCTGCCCACACTGCTAAACCAGACAACAGCTCTGCTGACACGGTTTTTTCCGGAAGCAGCCGAATGGCTGACGGACGCCCTTAATCCCGATGCCCTGCGCGAACATCTTAAAACCCTTTCCGTTCATTTCCGTAAAATCATGGAATCTTCCCTGCCCGCTTTAAACACCCTCGGCGACTACCTGGCCCGCGTCTTTACCATGATCGCCGGCTTTGTCATCATTCCCATTTATCTCTTTTTTTTCCTGCTTACCGATAAAAACCCCCTGCGTTCCATGGATGATCAGCTTTCCTTCATTCCCGAACGGTATCGGGAGGACATGACCTTTCTGGCCGGAGAATTTGCCCGGATCATCGTGGCGTTTTTCCGGGGACAGATCGTCATCGGCCTGATCATGGGCGTTCTGCTGGCCATCGGCTTTACCGTGGCGGGTCTGAAATTCGGTGCGTTTCTGGGCATCATCATCGGCCTGCTCAATATCATCCCTTATCTCGGCTCCACCCTTGGACTTCTGACGGTCCTGCCCCTATCCTTTCTGCAGCAGGAAGGCGGGTTCGTGCTTCTGCTGCTGGTGCTCGGCGTCTTTGCCATGGTCCAGCTCATCGAAGGCTATCTGCTGACGCCCAAAATCATGGGCCGCAGCACGGGACTGCATCCACTGGCCATTATCATCGCCATCTTTTTCTGGGGCAAAGCACTGGGCGGAATCCTGGGAATGATTCTGGCCATTCCCTTGACTGCCTTTTTTGTGGTGGTCTGGCGCCTGGTGCGGAAAAAATACCTGGAATACGAATCCAAAGGGCAGGAAGCCGACAAAGAATACAGCCCCATCTCGCAATGACTCAATCCATCGTTATTTTTCTGGAGCAATACGGGCTTTACGCCGCCGTGATCAGTATCGGGCTCAATATCATCGCCACGGTCACGGCCGTGTTCCCCACTTTTTTCATCACGGCGGCAAATATCATTCTATTTGGTTTCTGGCCGGGCGCCATTATATCGTTTCTGGGGGAATCCCTGGGCGCTGTTGTCGCCTTTATGCTTTATCGAAAAGGGCTTCGCCGCTACGCGCGCGGCGCCCTGGACCGGCACCCCAGGGCAAAGGCGTTAATCAATATCGACGGCCGGGAGGCGTTCCAGCTCATTTTTCTGTTGCGCTTCCTCCCCTTTGCGCCGGCATGGCTTTCCACCCTTGGAGCGGCCCTGGGCAAAGTCTCTTTAGGCCTTTTTGCCGCTGCCAGCTCACTGGGGAAAATCCCGGCCCTTCTTATTGAAGCTTACGCGGTCCATGAAGTCACCCGGTTTCAGCTTACGGGTAAATTCATTCTGGTTTTTCTGGCCGGATGGCTGGCCTATGATGTCTTTAAGCGGCTGAAAAATAAGCGCGGAAGATGAGAATTGAAATTTTATTTCACTGCTGTCCAAAATGATTTGAATTTAGATACTCTGGCATAATCATCTCAATGGGTTATAAAGAAAAAATCACATTTTCCGGTTTGAGGTTGATA
>QZJS01000078.1 GCA_003597945.1 Desulfobacteraceae bacterium
GCTGATCACCCCGATTGCAATGGAAAAAGAGTTGCGGTTTGCGGTACGCGAGGGCGGTCGAACCGTCGGCGCCGGCGTTGTCAGTGAAATTATCGCATAGCATTCATATATAAAGAGACAGGCGATCATGATTGGAAATACAAAGATCAGAATCAGGCTCAGGGCTTATGACCATAAATTGCTGGACCAGTCCGCCAAAGATATCGTGGACACGGCCCGCAAAACCGGTGCGAAGATTGTGGGACCGATTCCCTTGCCGACCCAGATCAACAAATACTGCGTTCTCCGCTCGCCGCACGTGGATAAGAAATCCAGGGAGCAGTTTGAAGTCAGGACGCATAAGCGCATGCTCGATATTCAGGAACCCACGCAGCAGACCGTGGATGCGCTGATGAAGCTCGATCTTTCACCCGGTGTTGATGTGGATATCAAACTGTAGTTTTTTTGGGATTGGTGGCGCACATGATTAAAGGATTATTGGGTAAAAAACTTGGAATGACATCGGTTTTTGTAAACGATGGCCGGTCGATTCCGGTAACGGTTATCGAAGCAGGACCGTGTACCGTGACGCAGATCAAGACCAAGGCCAACGACGGATATAACGCGTTGCAAGTCGGTTTTGGCGAAAAGAAAAAAAGCCGGGTCACCAAGCCTCTGGCGGGTCATTTTTCAAAAGCAGGCGATAAGATGTTCGTCTTTTTGAAGGAATTTACAATTGATGACCCGGATTCCTACAAACTCGGACAGGCCATTGATCTGGCCGTTTTCGATGTGGGCGATAAAGTCGAGGTTTCCGGCAAAACAAAAGGCCGTGGTTTTTCGGGTACCATCAAGCGGCATGGTTTTCATCGCGGCCCCAAAACTCATGGCAGCAAGAATTATCGGGAGCCGGGGTCCATTGGCCAATGCGCGTGGCCGTCCAAGGTTTTTAAGGGCAAGCGCATGCCAGGTCGCTACGGCAACACCCGGATGACCGTCAAAAACCTGGAGATCGTCGATATCCGTCCGGATCAGCATCTGATTTTGATCAAAGGGGCGGTGCCCGGCCCGATCTCGGGATTGGTGGAAATCAGAAAGCGTTGAACTTTTGCGTTAAGACGATCTAATCGTTGGTGAAGCATAAAGAGGAAAATTATGGCTGTCATTGAAGTAAAAAATATAAAAGGCGAAACGGTATCCGAGATTGATTTAATCGACGCCGTATTCAACGTGCCGATCAAAAAAACGGTACTGCATGAAGTGGTAAGGATGCAGCTTGCGACTCGGCGCAGTGGCACCGCCTGCGTCAAGAACCGGTCGGATGTCCGGGGCAGTACCAAGAAACTGTATCGGCAGAAAGGGACGGGCCGGGCGCGTCGGGGCGACATTAAAAGTCCGCTGCTTCGAGGCGGCGGCGTCATTTTCGGTCCACACCCGAGATCATATGCCTTTAAACCCCCCAAAAAAGTAAGACGACTCGCCCTGAAAATGGCATTGAGCAGCAAGTTGCAGGCTGATCAGATTATCGTGCTGGACCATTTCGAGATGGATGAGATCAAGACGAAGTTTGTGGTTTCCGCATTGCAGGCCATCAATGCCGACAGGCCGTTGATCATCACTGATGAGCAAAATGAAAAGCTTTCACTCTCATCGCGCAATATTCCAGGTGTCAAGGTTCTTCCGGTCGATGGTTTAAACGTTTATGACATTTTAAATCATCGTAATCTGGTCATTCTTGCGCCTTCGATCAGGAATATTGAAGGGAGGCTTGCGATATGAACCAATATAATATTTTAAAAGGACCGGTTGATACGGAAAAAAGCAATCTGCAGAAAGAAAAAGACAACCGGGTGACGTTTGAAGTCGATCCGGCCGCCAATCGCGTTGAGATTGGAAAAGCGGTTGAAAAGGTCTTCAACGTAAAGGTCAAAGCGGTACAAACCATGAATGTCAAGGGTAAATTCAAACGGCGCGGAAAGATTATCGGAAAGCGCAGGGACTGGAAAAAAGCGACGGTAACGCTTATGCCCGGGCATCGGATTAATTTTTTCGAGGGAGCTTAAGCGGGGGCTTGAAAAATGGCGATTAAAAAAGTTAAACCGACATCACACGGACGCCGGTTTCAGGAATATGCGACCTTTGAGGAAATTACCAAAAGCAAGCCGGAAAAAGGTCTCATCAAAATCATCAAAAAAACCGGTGGACGTAATGCCAACGGACGGATAACGGCCAATTATCGCGGCGGCGGTCATAAGCGGTTTTACCGTGAGGTCGATTTCCGAAGGGATAAGGAGAATATTCCCGCCCGGGTGGCAGCCATCGAATATGATCCAAACCGTTCCGCGCGCATCGCGCTGCTCAATTATGCCGACGGGGAGAAGCGTTATATTCTTGCTCCGGTAAAACTTTCGGTAGGAGATACGGTGATGTCAGGGTCCGCTGCTGAAATTCGACCTGGCAACGCGTTGCCGTTAAGCCTGATTCCGCTGGGCACCCAGATCCATAATATTGAAATCCAATTGGGCAAAGGCGGTCAGCTTGTCAAAAGCGCCGGCGGATTCGCGCAGCTCATGGCCAAAGAAGGCCGATACGCCACCATCAAACTGCCGTCGGGCGAAATGCGGATGGTTCTGCAGACATGCAAGGCCAGCATCGGACAGGTCGGTAATGTCGAACATGAAAATATCTCCCTGGGAAAAGCCGGCCGCAAACGGATGCTCGGCATCCGGCCGCATGTGCGCGGCGTTGCCAAAAACCCGGTGGATCACCCCATGGGCGGCGGCGAGGGAAAATCTTCCGGCGGGCGACATCCCTGTACGCCGTGGGGCAAGCCGACCAAGGGATATCGGACGCGTAAGCCCAAAAGCAGCGACAAACTGATTGTCAAACGGCGTAAATAATCCGGATTTATCGTATCATCCTTAAAAGAAAACGGTAAACAGCACACAGGAGCGGAAATGGCGCGATCACTTAAAAAAGGACCTTTCATCGACGAACACCTGCAGAAGAAAGTTTCCGTTGCACAGGAAACACGAAGCAGCAAGGTGATCAAAACATGGTCCAGACGGTCAACGATCATCCCGGAAATGGTGGGTTTGACATTGGCGGTTCATAATGGGAAAAAGTTTGTGCCTGTTTTTGTGACCGAAAACATGGTCGGGCACAAGCTGGGGGAATTTTCTCCTACACGTACGTTTTATGGTCACGCCGGGGATAAGAAAACAAAAGTAAAGTAACAATTTTAAAAGGGTTGGGAATATAAGCGATGGAGGTCAATGCCACAGCAAAATACATGCGTATTTCGCCCCAGAAGGTTCGCAAACTTGTCGATGCCGTAAAGGGTAAACCGGCCGAAGCCGGATTGAATACGCTCAAGTTCATGCCCCAGAAAGCCGCGGGCATGGTCGAGAAGATCCTCAAATCGGCCGTTGCAAATGCGTCCCAGAATACCGAACTGGATGTGGATTCCCTCGTGATTAAAAATATTATCGTCAACGAAGGGCCTTCACTCAAGCGGTTCCGAGCGCGCGCCAGGGGCAGGGGGTCACGGATCTTGAAACGAACAAGCCATATTACGGTCATTGTTGCTGAAGGGTAGCCACTAAAAGGAGGAACAGCTTGGGCCAGAAAGTCAATCCCAAAGGAATGCGGCTGGGCATCGTCAAAACCTGGAATTCCAGGTGGTATGCCGGGAAAAATTACGCATCGTATGTTTTTGAGGATCATAAGCTTCGTACGTTTCTTAAAAAGAAGCTGATGCATGCCGGTATATCGAAAATCGATATTGAACGGTCATCCAAGCGGGTCAAACTCAAGATCTATGCGGCGCGTCCCGGAATCATCATCGGAAAGAAAGGTTCTGAAATCGATGCGCTGAAAAAAGAGATCGAAAAAATGGTGACCCATGAGGTTCTCGTGGATATCCAGGAAGTCCGCAAACCTGAGATCGATGCGCAACTGGTTGCGGAAAATGTCGCCGGCCAGCTGATCCGGCGGATCGCTTTCCGGCGTGCCATGAAAAGGGCCGTGACATCAGCCATGCGCTTCGGCGCGGGCGGGATCAAGATCATCTGCTCCGGCCGATTGGGCGGAGCTGAAATGGCGCGGACCGAGTGGTACAAGGAAGGCCGGATTCCACTGCATACCTTAAGGGCCGACATTGATTACGGCGTTACCAGCGCCAAAACCACATATGGTCTGATCGGCATTAAAGTATATATTTTCAAGGGTGAAATCCTCCAGGATGAACAACTGGCAGGTGAGGCCAAATAGGCAACAGGAGACAGGAAGATGCTGAGCCCGAAAAAGGTCAAGTTTCGAAAACAGATGAGAGGTCGCATGCGGGGCAAGGCCTATCGGGGTTCCACGCTGAACTTCGGGGATTTCGGCCTGCAGGCTGTGGAATGCGGATATATCACGTCAAGGCAGATTGAAGCCGCTCGTATCGCCATGACAAGGCGGGTCAAAAGAGGCGGGAAAATGTGGATTCGTATTTTTCCCGATAAACCGGTTACCAAAAAGCCCGCTGAAGTGCGAATGGGAAAAGGAAAAGGTGCACCCGAGGGTTGGGTCGCGGTTATCCGGCCGGGAAGGATTTTATACGAAATGGAAGGCATCCCCAGAAGCTTGGCACAGGAGGCACTCCTGCTTGCGGCTCACAAGCTTCCCATTAAGACAAAATTTATCGAAAGGGGAGCAAAATAATGAAAGCCAGCGATATCAGGGGACTCGGCGGGGAAGAGTTGCATTCGAAGCTAAAGGATCTAACAGAGACCCTTTTTAACCTTCGTTTTCAGCACAAAACCGGCCAGTTGGAAAATCCAAGACGGATCGGGCAGGTCAAGCGTGAAATTGCCCGGTTCCATACGATTCAACGTGAACGCGAACTGAAACAATAGCGGGTTGCTGACATGAAAAATGAACGCGGAATGAGAAGACAACTGGTCGGCATGGTGTTGAGCAACAAGATGGACAAGACCGTGACGGTTAGAGTTGAACGAACGGTGATGCACCCGGTTTACAAAAAGTATATCCGGCGTCGCGCCAAGTTTGCGGCGCATGACGCGCTAAACGCCTGTTCCATCGGCGACCGTGTCCTGATTACGGAATCACGGCCCCTCAGCAAGACAAAAAGATGGCGGGTCAGTCAAATTATCGAAAAAGCGGTATGATATTGGGGGCATGGAAAAATGATTCAGGCGGAAACAAGATTGTCCGTAGCGGACAACTCGGGTGCCAAGGAAGTTTATTGTATTAAGGTCTTAGGCGGCTCCAGGCGCCGGTACGCATCCATCGGTGATGTCATTGTCGTATCGGTGAAGGAGGCCATCCCCAATTCAAAGGTCAAGAAGGGCGATGTGCTCAAGGCGGTGGTGGTGCGGACGAAAAAGGAGATTCGAAGGCCGGATGGTTCATATATCCGGTTCGATGATAACTCCGCCGTATTGATAAATGCCCAGAGGGAACCCATCGGAACGCGTATTTTCGGGCCGGTGGCAAGGGAACTCCGCGCACATCGGTTTATGAAAATCATTTCGCTGGCGCCGGAAGTACTCTAGCGATCAGGATATCGGGAAAGTGTGGGTTATGGAAAAAAACACTGTATGTCACATCAGAAAAAATGACAAGGTGAAGGTGATATCCGGCAAGGACAAGGGCAAGATAAGTAAAGTCCTTGGCGTGGTTCGAAAAAAGAACCGGCTGCTGATTGAAAACGTCAATATTGTCAAGCGCCATACCCGACCCAGCACCAAGAACAAGCAGGGCGGCATTGTCGAAGGCGAAGCACCGATTCACTGGTCGAATGTCATGCTCATGTGCAGCAAATGCCTGGCGGCCGTGCGGATCAAGGTCCGAAAACTTGAAGACGGCAAAAAAGTTCGGGTGTGCGCCAAGTGTGACGAAATCATGGATGTATAAGAATGCCGGCTGGAGGAAAATCGCAATGGCGTTGAAAGAATTTTATGAAAAAGAGGTCGTGCCGCAGCTGGTGGAAACCTTTGCGTATAAAAATCGGTTTCAGGTGCCCGCGCTCACGAAAATCGTTTTAAATATGGGTCTCGGCGATGCCATTCAGAACATCAAGCTGCTCGATTCCGCCCAGGCGGAACTCAAGGCCATTACCGGTCAGGCTCCGGTCGTGACCCGAGCCAAAAAATCCGTGGCGGCTTTTAAGGTCAGGGAAGGCATGCCCATCGGGTGCATGGTGACACTCCGGGGAAAACGGATGTTCGATTTTTTTGAAAAACTTGTCAATGTCGCGCTTCCGCGCGTTAGGGATTTTAAGGGTATTTCGGGCAAGGCGTTTGACGGCAGGGGTAATTATACCCTTGGTATCAAGGAGCAGATTATTTTCCCGGAAATTGATTATGATAAAATCGATGTCGTTAAAGGAATGAACGTCACTATTGCCACAACGGCGAAAACCAACGCGGAAGGCAAGGAACTGTTGCGATTACTGGGAATGCCCTTCAGAAACTAGAAAATAGAGACTGGCGGCAGAAAAATACTTCAATTTCCTAACAGGGTTTATGGATTAAGGCACTAAGGAGGATCGATTTGGCAAAGAAATCAATACGGACGAAAGCCATGCGTAAACCGAAATTTTCGGTTCAGGCATATAACCGGTGTCCCATCTGCGGACGACCCCGTGCCTTTATCCGGAAGTTCGGTATTTGTCGTATCTGCTTCCGCAACATGGCTTTAGATGGGCTTCTTCCAGGTGTCAAAAAATCCAGTTGGTGATGGCCGTGTTGTGATGCCATTGATAACGCGACTGATCATGGTTTTATTTTATCATTTTTTTAATTTAACAGTTTAAATTACGGAGTAGATGATGTCGATCACTGACCCATTTGCGGATATGTTGACCCGGGTCCGAAATGCCGGAAATGCTAAATTAAACAGCGTGGATATCCCCGGCTCCAGGATCAAGGCAGCCCTTGCCGGTGTTTTGAAGGAAGAAGGTTATATCCGCAATTTTAAATTTATCAAGGACAACAAGCAGGGGATCATCCGCATCTACCTCAAATATGACAAGAACGATCGTCATGCCATCTACGGCCTGGAACGCATCAGCAAACCGAGCCGGCGGGTTTATGTAAAGGGCAAGGATGTTAAGCCCGTGCTTAACGGCATGGGGGTTTCGGTCTTGTCAACATCAAGGGGTATCCTGACGGACAAACAGGCGCGGCAGGAAAATCTCGGCGGCGAACTGCTCTGTAAAATCTGGTAACGAAGGAGAATAACATGTCTCGCGTGGGAAAGAAACCGATTCCGATACCCGGTAAAACCAAGGTCGATTTTTCAGACCGGGTGTTGCGCGTTCAGGGAGAAAAGGGCGTTTTGACGCGGACCCTTCATCCGGATGTGGATGTTGCAATAACCGATAGCGTTCTGACGGTGGCCATCGGTTGCCAGGACAAGAAAACACGGGCCCTGTGGGGATTAACACGAGCGCTCATCGCCAATATGATTCACGGTGTGTCGGCGGGGTTTGAACGTGTACTTGAAATCAACGGACTTGGCTATCGCGCGGAATTAAAGGGAGACGGCATTGAGTTGAATCTGGGTTATTCACACCCCATTCAGTTTAAGCTTCCCGAAGGGATTGATGCCAAGATTGAAAAAAATATTATTCGATTGTCGGGAATCGACAAGGAACTGCTGGGATTTACGGCCTCATCCATTCGGCGGCTGCGTCCGCCGGAGCCCTATAAGGGCAAAGGGGTGAAGTATGCCGAGGAACATATTCAGCGCAAAGCCGGAAAAACCGCAAAATAAGACGACGCAACGATAAGGGTGCAATCATGGGAACCATCAACAGACGGACGCAATTGCGGGACAAACGCAAAAAACGGATTCGAAAAAAGATATTCGGTACGGCCGAACGACCACGGTTGAGCGTGAACCGCAGCGCAAAACATATGTATGCGCAGGTCATTGATGATACAAAGGGTATTACGCTGGTATCCGCGTCCACAGTGGAAAAAGAGATCCGGGAAAACCAGACCTTTGAAAACAAGTCGGCAGCGGCAAAACATATCGGAAAACTCATTGCCGACCGGGCTGCCGGCAAAGGCATCACCGCTGTGGTTTTCGACCGGAACGGTTTTTTGTATCACGGCAGGGTCAAAGCGGTTTCGGACGGTGCACGCGAGGCTGGATTGAATTTTTAAGCATCAGATAGCATAAGGAGACATCCCTTGTTCAGAAAGGAAACGGAAGAAAACTTATTTATTGACAAGGTCGTGCACATCAGCCGGGTCGCCAAGGTTCACAAGGGCGGTCGACGATTCAGTTTCAGTGCGATTGTTGTGGTCGGGGACGGGCAGGGCAGCGTTGGCTACGGTCTGGGCAAAGCCCAGGAGGTTCCGGAAGCCATTCGGAAAGGTGTCGAAAAAGCCAAGAAAAGCATGCAAACCATCCCCCTGGTCGACGGGACGATTCCTTATGAGGTCACGGGCAAGTTCGGCGCGGGACGCGTTTTTATGAAACCGGCGGCCCAAGGTACCGGCGTGATCGCCGGCGGCGCCGTTCGAGCGGTGCTTGAAGCCCTTGGCGTGCAGAATATTTTAACCAAATGCATGGGCTCCAACAATCCCCATAATGTTGTAAAAGCCACGATTACAGGCCTAAGTGCGCTTCAAACCCGTGAAACCGTGGCAGCGAAACGGGGACTCAAGGTAGAAGACCTGGCAGTCTCTTAATTAAGCTCACGGCGATCAAGTTGCAGTAAACAGACAATGGAGTAAGGCGTTTCGCCTTTTTTTAGAGCCGGAAAATTTCGGCAGGATTGACGGATTAATGAACTAAAGGGATACAAACGTCATGGCTGGAGCTTTGAAAATCACGCTGATCAGAAGCATGGCTGGAAAGCCGGAAAAGCACCGCAAGGTGTTGCGTGGAATGGGATTAAATAAGCTGAACCGCACCGTGGAACTGGTGGATACGCCGTCTATCCGCGGCATGGTCGACAAGGTGTCGCATCTGGTCAAGATGGAGGAATCATAATGAAATTAAATGAGTTGGCACCGCCGGAAGGCTCCAGGTCTTCCCGTAAGCGCCTCGGTAGAGGTCCGGGATCCGGGCTTGGGAAGACTTCGGGCCGCGGTCATAAGGGACAGAGAAGCCGTTCCGGCGGCAACATTCGTCCCGGCTACGAGGGCGGCCAGATGCCGCTGCATCGTCGACTACCTAAGAGGGGTTTTACCAGCATATTTAAAAAAGTCATTTCAGTGGTCAATATCAGTGATCTTAAGCGTTTTGAAAGCGGCGCCGTGGTTGATGAAGCTGTGCTTCGCACCACGGGCATTGCCAAGGGCAAGTTTGATCAGATCAAACTGCTGGCAAAGGGTGATATCGATTATCCAATAACCGTGAAAGTCGATGCGGCCAGCCAAAAGGCGATTGAAAAAATCGAAGCGGCCGGCGGCAAAGTAGAGGTGACGGCGTAATGGCGATTTCAGGCGGCGGTGTTGCCAACATATTTAAAATACCGGAGTTGAAGCGGCGGATTCTGATTGCGCTGGCTTTTCTTGCCGTATACCGGATCGGGGTGAATGTTCCCACACCCGGTGTGGACAGTGCAGCCTTGACCGCTTTTTTTGAGCGGCACCGGGATACGATTTTCGGTATATTTGATATGTTTTCCGGCGGGGCACTTGAAAATTTTTCCGTTTTCGCCCTTGGCATCATGCCGTATATCAGCGCGTCGATTATCCTGCAGCTTCTCACCGTGGTCATTCCCCACCTGGAAAGACTGAAAAACGAGGGCGAACAGGGAAGAAAGAAAATTACCCAGTATACCCGTTACGGTACCATCGTACTCAGTATTGTTCAGGGATTCGGCATCAGTGTCGGACTTGAGAGTATGCAGGGTCCGGGCGGTATTCCGGCGGTCATGGATCCGGGCTGGGCGTTTCGGCTCATGACCATGATCACCCTGACCGCGGGTACTGCCTTTATCATGTGGCTGGGGGAGCAGATCAGCGAACGGGGAATCGGAAACGGCATTTCCCTGATTATTTTTGCCGGTATTGTGGCGCGACTGCCGGCCGCCATCGGCAATACCTTCAGGATGCTGTCTACCGGTGAAATGGGTATTTTTATCGCTATTATCCTGGTGCTTCTCATGGTGGGTGTAATCGCTTTTATCAATTTCATGGAACAGGGGCAGCGGCGGATTCCCGTGCAGTATGCCAAACGGGTGGTGGGCCGAAAGATGTACGGCGGCCAGAGCACACATCTGCCGCTCAAAATTAACACGGCAGGTGTTATTCCGCCCATATTTGCATCATCATTGATTATGTTTCCGGCGACCATCGCCAGCTTTTTTCAGGATGTGACCTTTATGCAGTACGTCACCGCCGCGCTGCGTCCGGGTTCCATCGGGTATGAAGCGCTGTATGTCGGGTTTATCTTCTTTTTCTGCTATTTTTATACGGCTATTGTTTTTGATCCCGCCAAAGTAGCGGATAATTTGAAAAAATACGGTGGTTATATTCCGGGCATCCGTCCGGGCAAGCGAACGGCGGATTATATCGACAGGGTCCTTACCCGGATTACCTTTGGCGGCGCCCTTTATATTTCAGCGGTATGCGTGTTGCCGTCGATATTGATGACGCAATTTAACGTGCCTTTTTATTTCGGGGGCACGGCCCTTCTGATTGTCGTGGGGGTGGCGATGGATACGGTCAGTCAGATCGAATCGCATCTGATTACCCGTAATTATGAAGGTTTTTTATCCACCGGACGTATCAAGGGCCGGCGGTAAACGCACAGAAGTGGAGTGGTAAATGGCCAAAGAAGAACCGATAAAGGTTCAGGGAAGGGTTGTCGAAACCCTTCCCAACGCGATGTTTAAGGTGGAACTGGAAAACAAGCACATGGTTCTTGCCCATATTTCCGGTAAAATGCGGATGCATTTCATCAAAATATTGCCTGGGGATTCGGTTACGGTGGAGTTGTCTCCATATGATCTAACCCGGGGCAGGATTACCTACCGGACGAAATAATACGAAAAAAATCGGCGGCGGCCTATCAGGTCGGCCAGCGGGGTGGATGTTATGAAAGTCAGTGCATCGGTTAAAAAAAGATGTCGGAATTGTAAAATCATCAAACGCAACGGCGTTGTGAGGGTGATCTGCGTCAACAAGCGGCATAAGCAGCGTCAGGGTTAATCGCACGACAAGGAGGAAAAGTTGGCAAGAATCGCGGGGGTAGATTTACCTAAAGGTAAACACATCGTAATCGGTTTGACTTATATTTACGGTATTGGGCGATCCAAGTCCAGAGACATACTTGCAAGGATTGGCATTGATGAACGCATGAAGACGGATGATCTGTCGGATGTGGATGTCAATCAGATCCGCAAGGCCATCGATCATGAACTCAAGGTCGAGGGAGAGCTCAGGACGGATATTTCCATGAATATCAAACGACTCATGGACCTGGGGTGTTATCGCGGCCTTCGCCATCGCCGTTCGTTGCCGGCCCACGGGCAGCGGACAAAAACCAATGCACGCACGCGCAAAGGACCTAAACGGGCCGCGGTCAAGAAAAAGGGTGCCGCCAAGAAAAAGTAGTCATTTATCACTAGGGGCTTAGAATCCATGGCAAAAAGAAAACAGGTCAAGAAAAAGGTCAAAAAGAACATTTTAAACGGGGTGGTGCATATCTATTCCACCTTCAATAACACGATTGTGACGATCACCGATCCAATGGGGAATGTGCTCTCCTGGTCCAGCGCCGGCATGAACGGTTTCAAGGGCTCACGGAAAAGCACGCCGTTCGCCGCTCAAATGGCCTCTGAAACAGCCGCCAAAAAGGCGATGGAACATGGCCTCAGAAATGTTGAGGTGTTTGTAAAGGGGCCTGGCCCGGGACGTGAATCCGCGCTTAAGGCGCTCCAGGCCACCGGCCTTTCCGTGTCCATGATCAAGGATGTTACCCCGATACCGCACAACGGATGCAAGCCCAAAAAACGCCGGCGGGTCTGATACCCGCAACAGGGAATCATTGTTAATTCAATCGTAAACAGGGAGGATCAGATTGTCACGTTATCGAGAGTCTGCATGTCGGCTGTGCCGGCGTGAGAATTTGAAGTTATATCTGAAGGGCGATCGCTGCTATTCAGATAAATGCGCTTTTGACCGGCGGAGCTATCCTCCGGGCCAGCACGGCCAGCGCCGGGGCGGGAAAATATCCGATTATGGTCTTCAGCTTCGTGAAAAGCAAAAGGTGAAAAGAACATACGGCCTTTCGGAAAAGCAGTTCAAGCTTACTTTTGAAAGAGCGGATCGCCGGAAAGGGATTACCGGGACCAATCTTTTGATGATGCTGGAACAACGTCTTGATAATGTAGTTTATCGGATGGGATTTGCCAATTCTCGCAATCAGGCCCGCCAACTGGTCCGACATAGCCATTTTCTGGTCAATGGCAAAAAGGTCGATATCCCATCATATCAGACCCGACCGGGTGATGTTGTCGAGGTTTGTGAAAAAAGCAAAAATATTCAAACAATTATAGAGGCCGTTGAAGCGGTTGTTCGACGCGCCATGCCCCAGTGGATCGAGCTGGACAAGGAAAAAATGAAAGGTACGGTTAAGAGCCTTCCGGTGCGCGAGGATATCACCATGCCGATCCAGGAAAGCCAGATCGTTGAGCTCTATTCCAGATAGCGCTGTTTTTTTCGTCGCCCACGCATAAACCGGCACAGCGCCTGTCAATTTTTGGCCCGGCCGTGCATTGTCTTGAAGAAATATCCGTTGATCAATCGGGTATACAAATTGGTTTTGGAGAGAGGACATGTCATTAAATGAACTCGCATATATGAACTGGCGGGATTTGATCATGCCTGAGAAGGTTCAGGTGGACACCCAGACGCCGATATACGGAAAATATGTCTGGGAACCGCTGGAACGAGGATTCGGCATTACCATCGGCAATGCATTGCGGCGCGTTATTCTCTCTTCCATCTGCGGATCTGCGATTGTTTCCGTGAAAATTGAAGGCGTCATGCATGAATTTTCCACCCTTCCGGGGGTGATAGAGGACATCTCGGAGATCATATTGAATCTGAAGAATGTCCGTGTGAAAATGGAAGATACGGAACCCCGAATCATTGAACTCAAGGCATCCGGGGAAGGCGTTGTGACGGCCGCTGATATTGTAAGTCCTGATGGTCGCGTGGAGGTGATGAATCCATCCCAGCATATCGCTACCCTTTCTCAGGGGGCTGAATTGTTGATGATTATGACGGTCAAGGCCGGCAAAGGATATATGTTGGCCGAGGCCAACAAGGATCCGGATGCGCCCGTGGGTACCATGCCCATTGACGCGGTTTTTTCCCCGATCAAACGCGTCAACTATACCATCGGCAACGCCAGGGTCGGCCAGAAAACGGATTATGACAAGCTGACACTGGAAGTCTGGACGGACGGTGCTGTTTCACCCGAAGACGCCATCGCGTATGCGGGAAAAATCCTTAAGGATCAGATGAATTGCTTCATCCATTTCGATGAGGAACAAGCCCCGCCGGCGCCCAGACGTCTATCCGGAGAGAGCAAGCCCAAGATCAATGATAATTTGTATCTTGATGTGGATGAGCTCGAGCTCTCCGTTCGCAGTGCCAATTGCCTGCGTAATGCCAATATTACCAAAATTTATCAACTGGTACAGAAGACCGAGCCCGAGATGCTCAAAACGAAAAATTTCGGCCGGAAATCACTTAATGAAATCAAAGAATTATTGTCGGATTTGGGCCTTTCTCTGGGCATGAACCTGGAAGGATTTGAGCCGCCCGAAGACGATATCGCGGAGGAGGAAAGCGATTCATGAGACATCGAAAGAGCGGCGTAAAACTCAATATGACCAGCAGCCACCGGGATGCCATGTTCCGGAATATGGCCACATCGCTTTTCAAGTACGGCCGGATCAAAACCACTGATGTCCGCGCCCGCGAGCTGCGCCGGTGGGCGGATCATCTGATTACCCTGGCCAAACGGGGAGATCTTCATGCCCTGCGACAGGTTTTGTCCGTTCTCCGTGAAAAGGACGTAGTGCACAAATTGTTTAAAGAAGCCGGCCAGCGTTACGCCGACACCAACAGCGGTTACACCCGTCTGACAAAGCTCGGTCCCCGCAAGGGCGATGCCGCTGATCTTTCCCTGGTGGAGCTGATCGGACAACCTTTGGCGGCCGTCGAAGACGAGAAAAAACCAGCCAAAGAGAAAAAAGCAAAGAAGGCCGGCGGTAAGAAAGAAATAAAGGATAAAACCGTAAAGAAAGCGCCGAAAGAAAAAATCGAAACGCCATCGGGAGATGCTAAATAGTACCAAACGTTTGAGATTTTTAAAGCAAGGGTCAGGGCCGCACATTTGACTGAAAGAGTGACGATTTCCGTTAAATGTGCGGCCCTGACTTTTTTCTTTTTAAGTTTACAATCATTGAGCCATAGGGTAGCATCGCCGTTGATAAAGGTAAAAAGAAATCAATGCGGCGATAATGAATGAAAATACAAAGGATAAGATTTGCCGGCGCATTCCGTGGCCTCTTTGTGGATTGGCGCGCCTGGCAGGATTCGAACCTGCGGCCTACGGATTAGAAGTCCGTTGCTCTATCCAGCTGAGCTACAGGCGCACAAAGGAAAAAGTTTGTAACATGGTTTGTTTTTTTTGTCCATATCAAATATAATAAAAAATTATTTATCGGATTTCACAAGAACCGCCGGCAGGAAGAGGTAATGGACCACAAGAAAGATAATTTTAAAAACAGGTTTCTCGCGGAAACGCCCGGGTCTGGAAAATCCGGTCGGCCTGAACGGAAACCTTCCTCAAATGATACGGAAAGAGGTATTGTTGAATACGACCCGCTTCAGCGATATCTTGCTGAAATCAGCCGTTACCGACTGCTCACGCGGGATGAGGAAATCGAACTCGGTAAACGTGTTCAAGAAGAAGATGATACAGATGCCGCCTATGTTCTGGCCACGGCCAATCTCCGGCTGGTTGTCAAAATCGCCTTGGAATTTCAGCGGATATGGATGCAGAATCTTCTGGATCTCATTCAGGAAGGCAACATCGGGCTGATGCAGGCGGTCCAGAAGTTTGATCCCTACAAAAATGTTAAATTTTCCTATTACGCCTCTTTCTGGATCAAAGCCTATATTCTCAAGTTCATCATGGACAACTGGCGTCTGGTGAAAATCGGTACGACCCAGGGCCAGCGCAAGCTCTTTTTTAAACTCAAGAAAGAAAAACAATGGTTGACCGACCAGGGATTCGATCCTCACACCAAGCTGCTTTCCGAAAGGCTGGGGGTTACTGAGCAGGAAATAACAGAGATGGAGCAGCGCCTTGACGGCTGGGACCTTTCATTGGACGCGCCACTTAGAGAAGATTCAAATACGGAAAGAGGTGAACTGTTAGATTCCAATGATGAATCCATTGAAAATCAGATGGCTAAAAAGCAGATCGAGCAACTCCTTAGAGAAAAAGTATCAGATTTTCGATCCCGTTTGACCGACCGGGAACTCGATATTTTTGATCATCGAATTTTCACGGATTCTCCGCTCACCCTTCAGGATATCGGTGATAAATATCAGATCTCAAGGGAGCGGGTTCGCCAACTGGAAAAAAATATTGTTAAAAAAATGACGGATTTTTTCAAAACCCAGATACCGGATTTTGACTCATACGAATTATAATAGCCTGGTAACCCCTCCTTTCCGAGCGAGATTTCGTATTTTCATAAAAAGGTCCAAAGAGCTTATAGGTATCATTTCAGTTTAATAAGGATGGCGTCGTGCTTCACGCAGTAAGCTATACTATGCCATCACGGAAGGAATGTTATGATGAAAACGCGTAATCAGATAGCGGTTCTGATCTTTTTTACAATGGTCTTTTCCATGGGTTGCCGGGGGGGCGGCCGTTTGCCATCCGTTGAGATACAACCCGATGGGGTCATGCCGGTGGCCGGAAAAACCGATGCCATTGGCCCCCTTGATCCAAAAGCCTTTTCCGATGTCAACAGTTATTACCTTTACCTTGAATCCCAGTTCCAGCGGAAAAAGGGGGATCCGGAAAAGGCGGCTTTTTTTCTTGAACTGGCAGCCGACCGTGATCCGGAAGCGTTGTTTCTAAAAAAGGAATTGGTGGCGCTCTATCTGCAACAGGAAAGCCATCAAAAGGCATTGGGCGTCATGGAAACGGTGCTATCGGCCGAACCCGATAACATCGATGCCATGATCATGGTGGCCACCATCAAGAAAGCGCTCCAGATGGATGCCGATGCCGTCGCGATTTACGAGAAGGTGCTCACTCTGGCTCCGGAAAGAAGGAACATATACCATCTGCTGGGAAAGATTTATCTGGAGAACGGCGATCTGGAAAATGCCTTCCGGGTTTTTACGGAAATGTCGGAGCGGTTCGAAGATGATTACATGGGGCCCTATTATCTTGGCCGGATATACCAGGCAAAAGACGAATCGGAAAGAGCCGAAACCTTATTTTTAAAGGCACTGGAAAAAGCTCCCTACCTCATCGAGCCCCGTCTTGAGCTGATCCGGATTTACGAGCAGAAGACCGGCCAGGATCTGAAGCTGATCACCGTATACGAGGAGATCCTGGAACTTTATCCGGACAATGTCCCCACATCCATCGAGCTGGGGCTTTTGTATCATAAAAATGATATGACCGAACCCGCGGAAGCGCTTTTTAGAAAAATGGGACGTCAAAGCCTTGAAGATCCCAACATCATTCGCACCATGCTGCAGAATCTGATCCTTCAGAAACGGGATGAAGAAGCGCTGATCATTTTGAAACAGATGCTGGCCGAGGCGCCGGAAAACACGGAAATCCGATACCTGGCCGGCGTTGTTTTCGAGAATCTGGGGAATCTGGACGCCGCGCTTCAACAGTTTGAAACCATTGAAACCGATACCCGGTATTACCCGAGTGCCGCCATCCACCTGGCGATCATTTATTACAAACGCGATGATCTGGAAAAAGGCATTGCCGCACTGGAAGCGGCCATGGATGTGGTGCCGGATGAGGATAAAGTACAAATTATTCCTTATCTGGCGTCCTTTTACAAGGAAAAGGAGATGATTAGCCAAGCGCTGTCTCTTGTGTCCGCGGGGCTTGAAATCGAACCGGATAACCCGGGATTGCTGTATGAGAGGGGTGTGATATATGAGATAATGGGGGACACGGATGCGGCCGTAAAACAGATGGCAGAAGTCGTCCGCCGCGATCCGGATCACGCGGATGCCCTCAATTACATCGGATATACTTACGCGGATCAGGGCATCAACCTGGAAGAAGCGGAGCGTCTTGTCATCAAGGCATTAAGCATCAAGCCCGACAACGGATATATCATCGACAGCCTGGGATGGGTTTATTATCAAAAGGGCCTTTTCGAGGAGGCTCTGGTCCACCTTGAACGCGCCGCGGAGCTGGTGCCCGAAGATCCCATCATCTTGGAACACCTCGGGGATGTTTATACGAAACTGGCGCAGCCGGAAAAAGCCATAACCATTTATGAACGGGCCCTGCTGCACAAGGAAAAGGATACCGACGAGATTCAACGCAAAATTGATGCCCTCAGACAGGAAGGGTTCTGACCGGTATGAAATTTTCCGCATGGCTCCCTGTTTTTGTCCTGTTTTTGATCCTCCCCTCCTGTCAAACCATTTTCCGGGAAGGTCCGGAGCCTGACATGGCTGATCGGAATATGAGGGCCCAGGCCCTGCTTTCGGCCATAAAGGTCCGTAACGATGCCTTTGATGCGGTCAAGGGAATTGGAAGGATTACGCTCCGGGATGCCGATATGGCGCGGACCACCCGGGCCGCCTGGCTGGGGGCAAAAGACGGGCGCCTGCGCATCGAAATGCTGGGGCCGGCCGGTCAGCCGGTGGCAAAGTTTATATTTGATGGTAAAACGTATACTTATGTATCCCATGTGGATCAACAGGCTTATCGGCACCCCGGCACTGTTTTAAATCTTAAACCCCTTACCGGAGTTTCCGTTCTGGCCGAAGATATTGTCCGTTATTTTTCAGGGACAATACCCCTGCGGGATCATGACCGGATCCGGCTGACCAGCGAGGATAATACAGGCCGGGAGGTCCTGGTTTTAAATAAATGGTGGGGACAAACGGTCCAAAAGATATATCCGGGCATGGAAGGAGAAACAGTTGCCCAGGTGGAGATGTATCAATGGGGACGGATGACGCATCGGGCCGAGCTGGGGCGCTTCAGGCAAATCGCGGGCCGCTGGATACCGTTTCATATCCATGTCACCGACGGGGCTGATAATGGTTTTGTCATTGACGTTGATAACTGCTGGACCGGTTTTCCCCTGACACCCGATATGTTTTCCATTACGCCGGTAAGGTCCGAAGGCCCTCGATACTAAATACTGTATCCACTTGACCCGGCATGGTCAATGGGGTCTTGTCGGCGGGATATGGAGGATGCGGGTGCATGGAAAGTTCCGAAAACGTTATTGCATTGGAAGCGCGGTTGCGGGCGTGCCGGAATGTGACGACGTTGGGTGTGCGGCCGGATTTTTCGTCCTACAGCCCGTCCGAAGCGCGGCTGATAAAGGATGCAAAAAAAATTTATTACCCTTCGGTCTATTATGCCGATATGTTTGCCGCCATGGGGAAAAAGACGTTTCCAAGTGCGCATAATTATCGATTTGTCCAGGACAAGATCAAGCAGACCGCGCTGTTTTATCTCCTTGGTATCCCCTGTCCGCGCACTCGGGTGTTTTACGGCCGGTTCCGGCATGAAAAAATCATACAACATTTCCAGTTCCCGTTTGTTGCTAAAATTCCGAGGGGATCGGCCTCGGGCCGGGGCGTTTTCCTGATCACGCGGCCCGAACAACTGGCGGATTACATCGCCTTGACCAAAGTCGCCTATATCCAGGAATATCTGAAAGTTGAAAAAGACATTCGGGTGGTGATCATCGGCGATCACTTTGTGCATGCTTACCGACGTACGCCGGTTCCGGGGGAATTCAGATGCAACGTGGGTTTTGGCGCCAATATCAGTTTTGATGACATTCCGGCCGCGGCCATTGATCTGGCCCGTCATACGGCAAAACTTTGCCGATGGAATGACGTGGGCATTGATGTTTGTGTTTCCGGCCGGAACTGCTATATTCTGGAGGCCAACATGAAATACGGCCGTGAAGGATTCCGGCAGGCAGGCATCGATTATGGACATTTGATGGAGACCATGATCCGCGATGGAAAAATTTGAAATCAACCAATCCCTTTCCCGGTTGCGGGCACTCCAGGAACAGCGGGAAGCCAAAGAGTTGAACGCTATGGCCGCCAAAAGCGTCCAAGGGGTCCGGAGATGTGAAGAAGAACGGCTGGCAAGCGATTACCGCCAGAGTTTCGCCGTTGATGTGGACCGCATTTTAAATTCTTTGGCCTATACCCGTTATTTTGACAAAACTCAGGTTTTTTATCTGATCGAAAACGATCATATCACCCACCGCATGCTCCATGTTCAGCTTGTATCCAAGGTCGCCAGGACCATGGGACGCTTCCTCGGCTTAAACGAGGACCTCATCGAGGCGATTGCCATCGGTCATGATATCGGGCATCCGCCCTTCGGTCACGACGGCGAGCGAATAATGTCAGAGATCTGTCAAGCGTTTGGGATCGGGGAATTTCACCATAACCTGCAAAGCGTGCAGTTTCTAGATAAAGTCGAGCGCAAAGGGAAAGGATGGAACCTGTGCCTGCAGACGCTCGACGGCATCCTTTGTCATGACGGCGAAATCCACAACCGGGAACTGGCGCCGTTGCCGGACAAGGATTTTTCGGTTCACGAATCAGAAATACGGATGAAAAAGTCAGGGGACCCGATCGGCCTGGTTCCCATGACACTTGAAGGTTGCGTGGTCCGTTTCGCCGACACCGTCAGCTACATTGGACGCGATATCGAAGATGCCATCCGGTTGAATCTAATTCGGCGGGAGGATCTGCCGCGTGAAGCCGCAAGCATTCTCGGCAATACCAACGGCACAATTGTTTATACCCTGGTTACCGATATTATTGCTAACAGCTACGGCCGGTTCCGGATAGCCTTCAGCCCTGAAGTATCCGATGCGCTGCTGGTCTTGAAACAATTCAACTACGACCGGATTTACATGAATCCGAGGATCAAGACGGATCAGAATGTTTTAAGAACACTTTTTGAGATCATGTTCGACCGATTTTTATCCGATATCCGCAAGAGGGATGGATCTTCACCGGTTTACCGAAATTTTATCGCGGGCATGTGTGATTCTTACCTGGAAAACCATCGGCCCGAGGAGCTTGTCAGGGATTTTGTCGCGGGGATGACCGATCAGTTTTTTCTGCGCCACTGCCCCGAAGATCTGCGGCCTGCCGTCCGTTCAGTCTGAATGGTTTTTACCGGTTAGACGGTCCGTCGCTGCCGCGGCCATTAGAATATAATTTAGTATCAATTGTTACATCCATGTTTCAGCAGCGTCATTATCGTCAAATTGTTGCCGGCGATCACCTGGTATCCTTTCAGGTGACGGTTAAAGAAACCGATGTCTGGATACGCGCCCGAACGCGCCTCGAGGCCCGGGCCAGGGAGAGGATCTTTGCATGCCGGGGACACCTGGAAGCCTATATTCAGGCGTATCCGGATTTCAGGGACACGTTGGTCCCCTGGCTGGTCGCCGGCCCCATGCCCAAAATCGTGGGAGACATGGCGGCCGCCGGAAACGCGGCCGGCGTCGGTCCCATGGCGGCGGTTGCCGGGGCCATTGCCGAACAGGTGGGTGTTGACATTTTGACCGTATCGGATGAGGTTATTGTTGAAAACGGCGGCGATATTTTTGCCCGGTTGAACCGGCCTTTTGTATCGGCGATTTATGCCGCCGACTCTCCGTTAAGCATGAGAGTCGGTGTGCGTATTGACCCGGCGGACCGACCAATAGCCATCTGCACTTCTTCAGGAACCATCGGCCATTCACTCAGCATGGGAAAAGCGGATGCGGTCTGCGTGGTGTCAAGGTCCTGTCCGCTGGCCGATGCCGCGGCCACGGCTATCGGCAACCGGGTCGGATCGGCGGGGGCCGTTGCCTCTGCCATTGCGTTTGGGAAATCGATTCCGGGCGTCATAGGCATTGTCATCATTGTTAATGATAAAATCGGCGCATGGGGGGACGGGTCCGTCATGTCTTTAACCGACAGGCCGGGCCGATGACAGACTGCGGCCGGGCGAATGGCCGGTTTCAATCATGGTTTCAAAAACTGTGTTTCAAAAACTGTTGTTTTTTTGACGCGGGAAAGTCATTATTATAATTTCGTGCGTGCATTATGGATGACGGCTTGGCAATAAGAATTTTGTCGAATTTGTCACAAATGATGAAACAATCATTTTTTTATCGGACCCGGCATGATCCGGTGAAACGGTCGTTGAATCAAGGGAGATGGATATGAAAAAAGTGAAGCTTGTTTTTGGATTCCTGGTTTTGGGCATGTTCGCTCTGTTTGTCTATCAAAATTTAGACTTTTTGCTTCAAAGGCACGACATCGGCATTGATATCGGTTTAGCCGATTATCATCTAAGGAATCAGCCCATAGCGCTCTATTTCGCGGCCGTTTTTCTGGTCGGCCTGTTAACGGCCTTTTCATTTGCCCTGGCTGGCAAGTTTAAGCTCAAAAAGAACATTCGCTATCTTACCGGCGAAATTGAAGCCGGAAAAAAGCGGGTTCAGGAACTCGAAGCCAAGCTGGCCGATGCCACCGGCGGACCGGACTGGATCGGTCCTGCGGTTGATCCTCATGAAACGGATCGGACCGCGGCCCCCAGATGACTGCACCCAGCATCCAGACAGGCAGCTTGTCATTAAAGGCCGATCCGCCCATGACCACGGTTGCAAGCGACGCTAAAACAACGCCGATGATCCGTCAGTACCTGGCCATCAAGGAACAGTATCGGGATTATATTCTGTTTTACCGGATGGGCGATTTTTACGAGATGTTTTTCGAAGATGCCGCAACAGCGGCCCGGGAGCTTGAAATCACGCTCACATCAAGAAATCGAAACGAGCAACAGCCGGTACCCATGTGCGGGGTTCCGGTCAAGGCGGCGGACGGATATATCGGGCGTCTTGTCGACAGGGGATTTAAGGTCGCCGTCTGTGAACAATTGGAAGATCCTTCCAAATCCAAAGGCCTGGTCCATCGGGACGTGGTCAGAGTCATTACTCCGGGCATGGTGGTGGACAACCTGCTGTTAGATGCGGCCACCCATAATTTTGTCGTTGCCATATGTCGAAACGGGGAAAGCATCGGCATTTCCTGTCTGGACATAACCACCGGCACCTTCCGCGTGGCGGAAACCCGGCAGGAGAGCGTGATTGCCGAGGAACTGCTGCGCATTGATCCCGCGGAGCTGATCCTTCCTGAGTCCACCGGAGACGGCGCCGCTTTTCCCGCTCCGGGCGGTCGTCTTTCCGGAAAGGCTGTTACGCGCCTGCCGGACCGGGTGTTTGCGTACGCGGATGCCAGAAAGCGTCTGCTGGAACTGTTTCGAACCCGGAGCCTGGAAGGTTTCGGATGTGAATCCATGCATGCCGGGATCGGGGCTGCCGGGGCTCTGGCTTATTATGTTCAGGAAACCCAGAAACAGGAAATCAGACATTTAAGCGGACTGGAGACCTATTCATTCGAAAATTTCATGCTTATCGATGATGTGGGGTGCCGGAACCTGGAATTGCTGAAAAATCTGAGCACCGGCGGTCGCCGGGGTACGCTGATAGACATTATTGACAACACGGCCACGGCCATGGGCGCGCGGTTGCTGAAAAACTGGCTCCGGTATCCGCTCATCGACCGGCAGCTCATCCAAAAGCGCCTGGATGCGGTGGAAGAGATCAAGAGACAGGCGTCTCTTCGGGAAGGGATCCGTTTACTGCTGAAGCCGGTTTCGGACATCGAGCGACTGGGAGGCAAGATCGCCCTGGGCCATGCCACGGCCAGAGACCTTGTGGCACTTAAGAACACCCTTGTCAAAATTCCCGATATCGTTGCGATCCTCGGGCGTTTCAGCTCGGAACTGCTGCAATGGAACCAAACCATGACCGCGCCGCTGGCGGCTATCGCCGACCGGATTGCGGCCGCCATCGTGGATGATCCGCCACCCACCGTCAACGAAGGCGGCATGATCCGTCACGGATACGATCGGGCACTAGATGAACTGATTGCGATATCCAGGGATGGAAAGAAATATCTTGCCGCGCTGGAAGCCCGGGAGAAGGAACAAACCGGCATTCATACCTTAAAAGTTCGTTACAACAGGGTTTTCGGCTACTATATCGAGGTTTCCCGCGCTCAGACCCCTTCGGTCCCGGCCCATTACGTGAGAAAGCAAACCCTTGTCAACGCCGAGCGCTACATTACCGAAGAGCTCAAGACGTTCGAAGAGAAAGTCCTGGGCGCCGAGGAACAGCGAGGTGTTCTGGAATATGATCTGTTTTGCGGGATACGCGACGCGGTTGTGGAAAAGAGTGATCTGATTCTGGCCTGCGCCAGGTTTATCGCCGGCCTTGATTGTCTGGCGGGCCTTGCGGAAACAGCGGATCAAAACGGATATGCGCGGCCCGTCATCAGCGAAGACAGGACCATTCGCATCGAGGAGGGCAGGCACCCGGTAGTGGAAAAACTGATCGCCGGTGAGCGTTTCGTGCCCAACACCGTTTACATGGATCACAAGGATCAACTGGTATTGATCATCACCGGTCCGAACATGGCCGGCAAATCCACTGTTTTGCGTCAGGTGGCAATCATTGTCCTGATGGCCCAGATGGGATCATTTGTTCCGGCCAAATATGCCGAGATCCCCGTCACCGATCGGATTTTTACCCGGGTGGGGGCCTTAGACAACCTGTCCCAGGGGCAGAGCACCTTCATGGTGGAAATGGAGGAAGCCGCCAATATCATTAATAACGCCACTTCCGACAGTCTTGTGATCATGGATGAAATCGGCCGGGGCACCAGTACCTATGACGGACTCAGCATTGCCTGGGCCGTTGCCGAATATCTTCATGATCTGGGCGGCGCGGGTGTGAAAACGCTGTTTGCGACCCATTATCACGAACTCATTGATCTGGCAAAAATCAAAAAAAAAGTAAAAAACTACAATATCGCGGTCAAGGAATGGAATGACGAAATCATCTTCCTGCATCAGCTGGTGCCGGGCGGCACCAACCGGAGTTACGGAATACAGGTGGCCCGGCTGGCCGGAATACCGGAAAAGGTCATCCGGCGGGCTCGAAAAGTGTTGGCCAGCGTCGAAAATACCGGACACGTTTTGGACCGCAGGGCGGACGAGGAGCAGGATAAGCCGAAGGCGGCCGGTGCGCCCGTTCAATTGATGCTTTTCAAATCGCCTGAACAGATGGTCATGGAAAAACTAAGAGAAATTGATATTTCAACGATGACGCCCTTAGAAGCCCTTAATGTGTTGAGTATCCTTAAGGAAAAAACGAGCGGGATGCCGTTTGGCGGCAAAGGATAAAAGAATAAAGATTGCTATGCAGAAAAGAAAAGTTTCCGTTCTTCTATTGCTGATGTGTGGCCTGACGGTGTTCTTCTGGTCGTGCGTGTCCACGGGAGCCGCGCCGCAGGATCTGTATTTCCAGGCCGAAAACTGTTACAGGGCTCTTTGCAGCCAGCCGGAAAAAATGAAATACCGGAGCTACTGGCTGGACTGTATCGATAAATTCGAGGCGGCTTTCCGTCGATCGCCCACCGGGCCATGGGCGCCGGCGGCTCTTTTCATGACCGGCGTTCTTTATGAGGAACTTTATGGCCATTCATATGCCCCGGCGGATCGGGAAAAGGCCCGGGCCGCCTTCGAGCGGATCATCCGTGATTATCCCAAAAGCGCCTACAAGGCGCGGTCCGTGGAGGCAATCCGGAAGTTTGGCGCAGATGCCATTGTCAAAACCGTCAAGGTCGACAAAGCTGAAACAGGTGATGCCCGAAAAATCTATGCTGAAGCCAAAGCCTGCTATGCCGCGCTTAGCGTTGATCCAAAACGGAAAAAATTCCGCAGCGACTGGGAGGCATGCATCGAAAAGTCTGAAAAAGCGCATCGTCTTGATCCGTCAGGGCCCCTGGCTGCCGCAGCCTTGTATATGACGGGCAGTCTCTATGAGGAGCTGCATGCCCATTCATTTAATGCCGATGACCGCAAAAAAGCCCTTGAAATATATCAGCAGGTTGTGGATCGTTATCCGGAAAGCGAATACGGCATGAAGGCCCGGGTCGGCCTGGGGTTGCCGATAGATGACGGGCCTGCCTCCATTGATGCCGTTATCGCCGCCGCGGTCGACCGTCAGGAAGCATCTGCCCCGGAGACTGATCCCGGCAAGGAATCGGCGTATTCCACCGTCACCGGCATCCGATTCTGGTCAAACCCCGAATATACCCGCGTGGTCATCGATGCCGACCGGGAAACCACCTTTGTAAATAATCTTTTGAAAAAGGATCCATCCCTCAACTTAAAGCATCAGCGGCTTTATGTGGATCTGGAAAACAGCCGACTGGGCGATATCGAAAAAATGATTCCCATCCAGGACAGCCTTCTGGAACTGGCCCGGGCCGGGCAGTATACGCCCGATACGGTCCGGGTGGTGGTGGATATCAATTCTTTTGAGAGTTACAATGTGTTTTCCCTTCAGAATCCGTTTCGTATTGTCATTGACGTGCGGGGAAAATCTAAGGGACAGTACTTGCCGCCGCCGGCATCCACGCCCGGCGCGAGCCCTGGAACCGCGTCCATCGCCCGCCAGCTGGCCCTGGGCGTCGGGCGCATCGTCATTGACCCGGGACACGGCGGTAAGGATTACGGCGCTCCGGGAGTCATCAAGGGCGTCCATGAAAAGCATGTCAATTTGGCGATCGCCAAATGCCTTGCGGAAAAAATCCGGCGGGAACTTGGTTGCGAGGTCATTCTGACCCGGGATACGGACCGATACCTCACCCTCGAGGAACGCACGGCCATCGCCAATACCGAAAGGGCCGATCTGTTTATTTCCATTCATGCCAACGCCGCGCGCAATCATCTGGCCTCGGGTATTGAAACCTATTTTCTCAATTTGACCACCGACGAGGAATCCATTGCCGTGGCGGCCCGGGAAAACGCGACATCGAAAAAAAATATCAGCGAACTCCAGTCTATTCTCAATGATCTGCTGCAAAACGCCAAGATCAATGAATCCAGCCGTCTGGCCACGTATGTCCAGAGCGCCGTGATCGCCAATGTGACCAAGAGTTATGATCGCGTCATTGACAAGGGGGTCAAGCAGGCGCCGTTTTATGTGCTTATCGGCGCCCATATGCCGTCGATTCTTGTTGAAACGGCTTTTATCAGCAATAAAATGGAATGCGCCCGTCTTATTGACCCGAAATACCAGGAAACGATTTGCCGGGGCATTGTGGAGGGGATTCGCCACTATATCAAGGAGACCCAGCCCACGGCGTATTTCGGCCCCGTGGTAACCGAAGGTTCGGGCGGCTGAAGTCGAAAATGGCCTTTTGCCGGCAAAAGATTTCCAATCCAACGCATTCTTATGAAGTTTGTTGCCGCATAAATGACGCGAAGCGGCGCACGGCAGCTTTTTAAAGCGCACCAATAGTTATAAAGGATCTATACATGATGGATAATCCGGAAAAAATCGAAATGACCGCCATAAAAGCCCTTTCCGTTCTTGACGGCCGATACGCTAAGTATACCCATTCCCTGTCTGATATTTTTTCCGAATCCGGTTTGATCCGGCATCGGGTTTTTGTGGAAATCCAATGGCTGAAATTTCTCTTTCAGGATCTGGGCCTCCAATCCGTCGGCGCCGATGATATTGTAAAAATAGAATCCATAGCGGCTGCGTTCGACGACGACGCGGTCCTGCGGGTCAAGACCATTGAAAAAGAGACAAATCATGATGTCAAGGCAGTGGAATATTATATCAAGGAGCGGCTGTCCGCCATGGGCCACGATGACATCAAGGAATGGGTCCATTTCGCCTGCACATCCGAAGACATCAACAATACCGCCTATGCATTAATGTTAAAAAAGGGGATGGATATTGTTCAAGCGAACCTGTTGACCGTGATATCCAAAATCGAATCACTGGCCCTTGAATATAAAAACATCGCGATGATTTCCAGGACACACGGCCAGCCGGCAACGCCAACCACCGTGGGCAAGGAGTTCGTCAATTTTGCGTGGCGCCTGGTCAGGGAAAAAGAACGCATCAGCACATTGCCGGTGGAGGCCAAATTAAACGGCGCCAGCGGCAATTTCAATGCCCACTGGTTCGTGTTTCCGGATATTGACTGGATAGCGGCCAGCCGCCGGTTTCTGTCCGATTACCTGGGACTGATCCCGCTCATGTATACCACCCAGATCAACCCCTATAGCTATATATCTGAAATGCTGCACACGCTCATCCGGGTCGCCGCCATTATCATCGATCTTGACAGGGATATGTGGGGCTATATTTCTCTGGGGTATTTTAAGCAAAAGACCCGGCCCGGGGAAGTCGGCTCTTCCACCATGCCCCATAAGGTCAACCCCATTGATTTTGAAAACAGCGAAGGCAACATGGGCCTTGCCATCGCCATGATGGAGCATTTGTCGGTGAAATTGTTAAATTCCCGTTTTCAGAGAGATCTGACCGACAGCACGGTGTTGCGGAACGCCGGGGCTGTTCTGGGCTACCTTCTGATCGGGATTCAGAGCACTTTGAAAGGACTGGACAGACTGTCGGTGGCGCATGAGGCCATCAGGAAAGACCTTGACGATAATCCCGAACTCGTCGCGGAAGCCATACAGACGGCCATGCGGGTATACAGGGAGGAAAATCCCTATGAGAAACTCAAGGCGCTGACCCGGGGTCGAAAATCTACGGCCGCAGAAATCGCCGCTCTGATTGATTCTCTTGAAAAAGTGCCTCATGACATCAAGTCGCGTATGAAGCTTTTGACGACAAAACATTATACCGGCCTTGCGGAGAAACTGGTGGACCTCTATTTTTTCAGGGATTAGCTATCGGTCAGCCACGATGCGGTGCGCAACAGTTGCAGTTTATGCGTGTCCCGCCCAGGCGCTTGGACCCGCTGCGGGTCTTCGGCGCCACTTGGGACGCGCTTCATATTATTCTTGCAAGATCACGGTTAAAAAGTTAATAGATATAACTGTCACAGAAGTTGATGTGTCGGGGGCCGGCTGTCGTATTCGTCGTATTTCCCGCGGATGGGGGGTGGGGATGTCAATAAATAATAGATATATGAGTTTTTTTATTTGATTATGAAACGTAAATGAGCTAAAAGTAAATATTGTTTATCAAGCAAAACAGAATTCCATTCTCAATGGTGGGGTGCCAGGTCGGCAAACAGGTGCGGGGGATAAACAGATATCTGAAGGGGTGAATGTAAATGGACTTTACGATCGAATTTGACAAGCAGCAGATTGAAGCCATCGAGAATGTTCTTCAGGAAGAACTTATTGATCTTGGTGTGCAAAGCGTCATTCTGATGGATCTGGCGGGCAATGTAATCGTCAATCTGGAAAGAGGCGACGCGAGTCATGACGTCTATTCCCTGGCCGCCCTTGCAGCGGGCAATTATGGCGCTGTCAGTGCAATGGCCAATATCATCGGGGAACAGGAATTTTCACTTTTGTTTCACAAGGGTGAGGAAGAAAGCATTCATTTCAGCAAAGTGGTTGAGGATTTGTTGCTGCTGACCATTTTCAATAAGAACGTCTCTTTGGGTTTTCTCCGCTTGAAGGTGGCTGAAGCCATCAAGCGGATTCAATCTCTGATTTAATAACTGTTTTATAAATGACGATACGCGGTTCTAAACGATGTTATGTCCATCGAGAAAGGTATGAGTGACGATAGTTGCTGGTGATCGGGATTTTATGGGGATGATTTTAAACTTCAGTTTTGGAGGGAGATAACTTGGCATTAATAAATCCGAAAAAGAAGGAGGTCCAGGTAAAGATCGTCTACTATGGTCCGGGTCGGGGAGGGAAGACAACCAATCTCGAATACATCAACATGAAATTTAAAAAACGGATTCAGAGTGAAATGGTGACGGTCAAGACCTATGGAGACCGGACTCTTTTTTTTGATTTTTTACCCTTTGATATCGGTGAAATCAAGGGCCACAGCATCAAGGTCCAACTTTATACGGTCCCCGGCCAGGTAAAATACAATGCAACACGAAGACTTGTTCTGCGTGGCGTGGACGGCCTTGTATTTGTTGCGGACTCCATGGATTTAAGAAGGGAAATGAACATCCGCTCCCTCCAGAACCTCAAGGAGAATCTGGAGACCTTTAACAAGAATATTTTCAATATCCCTTTGGTTCTGCAATATAACAAGCGTGACCTTGAAGAAGAGGGTATTCCCATTCTTACCGTCGATACCATGGAAAGAGATTTGAACAGCCGTCTGAAAGCGCCGTTTTTCCCGGCCAGTGCGGTAAAAGGTGACAACGTCGCCGCCACCATGAAGAAAATCATCGCGTTAACCGTTAGTTCCTTGCGAAAAAAACTGGAATAGCTGGAATAGGAGGATAGAGCCTTGACGACCAAAGATGAGGACGGGGGACTGGGAAGTGAAGTGTCCAGCCGATTGGATGAGTTGTTCGGGGATGGCGCTCCGGGTGATGCCCCGAAATCGGCTGCTTCGTCAAAAACAAAGCCGGTCGCTGCGGGATCAGCGCGGGAGATGAAAAAAGAGGTGCGTGCCCCTGAAACGGCTCATGGCAAGGATTCACCCATAAAGAATTTACAGGCCCTCGTGTTTTCCATTGACTGGGAAATCACCGATGAAACCATGGTGGCCTTTCTCGGAGAAGTCAGCCGTCTTCAGCAGACGTTCAAGAACGACCAGGTTCTCCTGCTGTTTTTGAAACTCCATGAATCCATCGGTAAATACATTAAGGCGCGAAAGGCCAGAGCCCATCCGGATGCCATCAAATTCGTCGCCTCGGTTTACAAACATTTCGAAAAGGTTTTGTCCACGCCGGGAATGCCTGATCTCCAGAAAAAGAAGTTACTCGCTTCACAAGTGAATAAATTCAAAGATTTCAAGCAACGAGTCTTGTTGCGGGAAGAGGCCATGGCGCCGTCTGGAAAGGCAGTGTATGAGATTGCCGTTGAAACTTCGCCGGCACCGCGCACGGCGGAAAAAACAGCTCCCGGAGCCGGTCTTTCCCTTGAATCCAGACAGGCCATCGACTATATCGTTGAGGAACTCAAGAAAACCATCAAGGCGGAGTTTCAGACCATGCGCCAGATCATCAAGAACCTGGGCGCCTGACGCCCTGCGGCGGTGTGAAAGCCCTGGCTTTTTTGACAGCGGGCGCGGCTTTTAGGTTTTTATCGACGACGGGATCAATTTATTCGGATATAGGATGAGAAACCGTGTTTTTCTGGGATTCGGAGGTTTGTTGAATGAATGTTTTAGCGGGTGATATCTCCAAGCTGGTTTTAAAACGCACCGTTCGCGCGGATTTAGGTGAAGTTTCATTAGACAGCGAGATGCTGCAGGTACTCATGGAGCTTGATGGAGCCAAGAATCTGGGACAGGTATCCAGGGCCCTGAATATGAGTTTGAAACAGTTGCGCTTCGTATTAAATAAACTTTTCAAACTCAATCTTTGCGAAGCCGCCAGAGACGCGATTCCCACCCTTGACAGGGATTTTTTTAATTATCTCTCAGCGGAGTTGTCCAGGGCCATGGGACCCATTGCCGATGTCGTGATCGAAGACGAAATCAGTGATATGGGGGAGGACCAGTCGAAGTTTCCTGCGCATCGTGCCGCCGAACTGGTGGATATGCTGGCCCGCCAGATTCTGCGTGAGGAACGCAAGGTGGCGTTTCAGCAGGCGATGGTAAAGAAACTCAGGGAGATTAAAACGTAACCATTAGAATTAAAAACAAATGCATAAATTTGTATCATATAAAGGGATTTGCCGAAAGGCAATCATGAGGATGGCAACGTCAACATCGCCAAATTTTAAGGAGGGAAAGTCATGACGGTGATTTGTGAGGAATGTGGCAAGGTATATCATGTCGATCCTGACAAGCTAGATCGTTACAAGGGGAAAAATGTCAGGGTAAGATGCGGCGAGTGCGGTCATGTGACCCAGATGTCGCGGCTGATGGATGCCGCCGAAGAGCCTGCATATGACTTTGAAAAAGCTGCCGCCCCCAGTATGCCGTCGGCCGCACCCCCGCAGCGGGAAATGCCGGAAGAACCGGCTCCACGTCCGGATATCGCTTATCGTACGGCAGGGACCGAAGGCCGGGCGGGCTGGCTCGGTTTGCGGGGTAAGATGGTGATTCTCTTTCTGGTGATCCCGATCCTGCTGCTGGCCATATCCGGATATCTCTCACAGCAGTTGCTGCGCCAGATGGCTACGGATATCACCGATGAAAGTACCGAACTGGTGTTGCAGGAGGGCAAGGAAAAACTCATGCAAAAGGCCCGTGATGTGGCCAAACAGTGTGAGGTGTATCTGCAGAATCATCCCACGCTAGAACGAGAAGACTTTTTCTATGACCCGGAATTTTCCATGCTCGCCGTCCAGGTGGTGGGGGAATCCGGTTATACCTGCCTGATTCAGCAGCCCGAGCCGGAAAGAGGGCAGAACTGGACCATCTGGGCGCACCCCAATCCCAATATCATCGGCATTGATGATATTGACATGATCCGAAAGGCACTGGGCCCGCATTTTGAAGACTTTTTTAAGGTTTTAGGCGCTTCAGAAGGGATGCGTGAATCCGACGGCAACTACATGTGGAAAGACCCGGACGGTAAAATCAGGGAAAAATACATGGCCGTTGCGCCCATCAACCTGGAAGGGCTGCCGTTTCTGCTTATGAGTACCGCCTATATTGATGAGTTTACGGCAAAGACCGAGTACCTCAAGGAATACGCCAACAACAAAACCGCCGAAATTCGGAATATAAACGTAGGCGTTTTGCTTATCGTTATCATTATTATCGGTCTGTGCATCCTCATCTACGGTTACCGGCTCACCCGCAGTATCCAGTACCTGACTGAGGCGGCCGACCGGATCAGCGTGGGCGATCTGGAAGCAGAAATCGATATCAAATCCAAAGACGAAATCGGCAACCTGGCCGACGCCATCTCACGAATGCAGGACAGCTTGAGATTTTCCATCGAACGGTTGCGCCGGAGACGATAGGCGTTATCGCGTGTAAAAAACAGGCAATGCGCCGGAAACCGGTGCCTTGCCTGTTTTAAATTTATCGGGCGGATAGCCCGGTGTTGGATGTAAAGCGGGGTAAGATACGGAAATGATTATCATCCCAAGGGAAGAGCCTGTTGTTCAGAATCTCAACAGTTATTTCCTTAAAATTGAAAGCATGGTGGAACACTACCAGGGTGAAATCGGCACGGGAGGCATCTATTTCAAGTCGCCTGTTGCGGAAGCTGTGATTTTTTTTGATGAAGACAATCTGCTAAACAGTCATTATCAGGACAGGAAAGAACGCTTGGTGGGCACGGCGGCCCTGACAAAGATCATCGCGACCTCTTCCATTAATAATTTTAGTGTTTCCGTCTATCAGATTAAACCCGAGCGCGTTTATTTCTGGGCAAATCTGGCTGATGCGGAGCCCCTGTACGGCAATCTTGATTCAGAATTTACGGATCTTGCCGCTTTGATTCAGAAACTGGAAGGCGAAAAACTGACCGGCTATATTGATGTTAAATTAAACCAGGATGCCGGCGGCGGCCTTGTCTTCTTTTTCAACGGCGAAGTGATCGGCGGGTCGTCGGCCAAAGGGGAAGGGCACTTGGACCGCTCCGCGGCGTATCGGGATGATATGATCTCCCGGTCCCGCAAGGTTGGCGGAATATTTAACGTCAATCGGATTCAATTAAACAATATTTCATCCATGCAGATGCCGGCGCAAGCCCCAAAACCCATGACACCGGAAGAAAATGATCCGGGAACAGGTGTCGCAAAAGCATATCGCCATACCGGGAAAACACCTTCGCCAAAGCCGGTAAAACAGGCTTCCAGGCCGACGGGTTCCACGTCGCCGCCACAGCAAAGCATTGCACCGACGCCCGCAGCGGCTGATTCAAAGCGGATACTGGAAATGTTGCAAATGCTGTTGTCCCTGCTGGAACGGGTGGTCAAGTCAAACCGTAAACTCAAGGTGGATTTTGAAACTTATTTGAATAAAACATTTATGGAAAAAGCGGATAAATACGAGTTTCTGGATCCGTTTGCCGGCGAGTTTCGATATACCAACGGTCAGATATTTTTTTCGGGTAAAGCCGGCTACGAAGAACTGGTCAGGGCAATCATCGAATGCGTCAAGGAAATCGTGGTCAGTCTCGGCATCATCGGGATTTTCGGGAAATATCTTGAATCCTGGCGAAAGGGATTTTCCAACGAGATCATGGATTTTGATATTGAGATCTGAAGCGCTTCTCAAAGGCCAGACGCCGCATCAACCGGTATTTGATGCGAAAATAACAATCTAAAACAATGATATATCGAATCTTTAAGGGATAAAATGAAACCGAAGGTTTTGATCGTGGACGATGATCAGGCGCTCTTACGTCTGATGCAGGTGGAACTGGAAAATTATTCAGACGCATTTTCCGTGTTGACCGCCAATAGTGCCCATGAAGCGCTGGAGATATTGAAAAAAGAGCATGTCGCTTTCGTGGTGTCTGATCTGCGGATGCCCGGCATGGACGGGTATGAGCTGCTGTCCGAGATACTAAAGACCTATCCCGATATACCGGTTTATATCATCACCGCTTTTGATAAACCCAAAACCCAGGAAGTGGTGGTGAAAAGCGGTGCGGCCGGATATCTGATAAAACCATTCTCAGCCGAAGAACTCGTCGAAACCATTACCCATTCATTACGAAAGCGGTCCGAGGGCGGCAGTCTTCATAATGTTTCCCTTGAAACCTTTCTGCAGCTCATTGAGATGGAACAAAAAACCTGCACCCTGCATATTATCGACAAAAAAGGAAAAAACCAGGGAGCGCTTTTTTTCCGGCAGGGTGATCTTTACAATGCGCGCGTGGGAAGCCGGCAAGGGAAACCGGCGGCTTATGAAATCCTGTCATGGTCCAATGTTTCTCTTTCCATTGAGCATGAATGCGTGTTTAAGGAAAAAACAATCGATGGTGATCTCCAGGCCATTCTTTTAGATGCCATGCGATCAAAGGATGAACTGGATGAAGATGAAGCTGAAGCATTTGATTCTGAATTCGGCGATGGTGAGCTGATTCTGGATAACCCTGTGGCCGGGGCTGGAAAAGAGCCGGAAACGCCGCCGCCGGCCCATCCGAAAATTGAAAAAAACAAGCCGAAACCTTCTGAGCGCACCAAGGTCAGGGTGGCGCGACCCGCGGAAGTCGCGGCGCCTGATTTTGCCTCCATGTCGCCGGTTGAAGCGGTGCGCAAGCGGATTGAAATGGAAATCGGCAATCGAAGCGGGGTTACCGATGTCCATGTTGATTCCACATGGGAGACGCTGATCCAGCATACATCTGATATCGGTGATGCTTTTGACTTCGGCAGGTTGAATGTCTTATATCTAAACAAGGGGTCTGCTGAACATTTTATCGTGGTGCCGGGCAAGGAAGTCGCGGTTGTCTCGATTTCCGCGGAAGCCCCAGTGGATCGTATTATCAGTATTTTTACGTGATATGGATCCCTAATGGTAGATATATTTTGAAATAACGGATTAATTCTAATCGGGTCTGGCTGAATGAAAGATATTTTCAAGGATGTTTTAGGGATTGACGGTGTTCACGGCGTAATCGTTCTTTCCGGTGAGGGGGGGATACTGATGAGCAGGTTCTCCGCCGCCTACTCCCATGAAGAGGAAAGAGCAGGCCGAATCGACTGGGCGTCCTTTGTCGTGGAGCTGGGTGATATTATGGATGCCGAATTTATTTTCGACGCGGCACGGTTTTACGTTAAAAAGGTCGAGCAAGGCTTTCTGTTGGTTGTTATGGGAGAATACGCCCCCATATCCATGGTGCGGCTCAATTGCCAGGTTCTCTCCCTTGACCGCTTGAAGTCCACGTCCAAACGTATTGGTGAGATTTTACGAAAAAAGATTTTCTGATCTTTTGATTGTTCCCTTCTGCAACAGCGGATGTCCCGCCTGTCTGTTTTAAACCTGTTTTTTATTGAGATCCGCCAAAGCATCCGCTATGCTGACGCATTGTGTGTGAAGGGGTGACGCTTAAAAAACATCGTATTCACATACATGATACGCTAATCACAGTCACTACCGGATGGCATGGAGACCGTATTTATGGAAAGTATTGCCCCAGCAGCGAATGCTTATGATGCCAAGCTCAAAACCGCCGAGGCCTATGAAACTCATGGTTTGTATAATGAAGCCCTGGTGCTTTATAAAAGCATCATCGCCGATACCCCGGACCTGGATGAAGAACGCCACCGACAGCTCGAAAACAAAATCGCAAAACTCAGCCGTGAGATCGATGATGAAGAAGATCAGGCGCTGCCACGGGATGTTTCCCCGGAGGAAGTCTCCCATATCAAGACGGGGCTGTCCATCGGCGACAGTGCGCCGGAAGTGTTTGACAGCGCCACGGCATTCAAAGAACTCGGTCTCTACAAGGAAGCGCTATCGGAATACCTCAAGCTGCTTGATGGCGATTACAACCTCGACGATTTTGTTTCCGATATGATCGACTGCATCATCACCATCCATCCTTCCGCGCAAGTGGTGTCGGAAGTGGAAAAAATCATTAAAGTGCATAATCTCGATGAAAAAAGATCCGCCACGATAAACTATGTTCTCGGTAATGAACTGGCCCGGCGGGATCACCGGGATATGGCCATCAAGAGTTTTGAGGCGGTTGAAAAAATCGATCCCACCTACCCGAAAATCCGGGAAACCATGGAAGCGATCCAGCCGGATAAACGCTTTGATTCCCGCTATGATTATCTGATGAGAAACAGTATCGTCACCACCGAACAGCTCCAGAAAGCACTGGCCGTGTCCAAACAGATGCGCAAAAGTGTTGAAACCATACTTATGGAGCAGTTCAGAGTAACAAAGGAAAACATCGGCAAATCCCTGTCGGCCTATTATAATTGTCCCTTTAAAGCCTTTGATCCCGGCATGGAAGTCCCCTATGAGCTCATCAGTAATTTAAAGAAACCATTTCTGCTCCAAGACATTTGGGTGCCGCTTCACTGGGACATCGATCACATCGAAATCCTGATGGATGATCCCAGGGACCTGCGAAAACTCGATCATGCCAAGGCATTGTTTAATACCAGCAAATTTATTTTTTCAGTCGGTATCAAGGAAGATATTGAAGCCATCATTAATCATTTCTTTGCCGAGAAAAAAAGCCAGAAGCTGGCACAAAAAGTGACGGCCGGCGTACAGGAGTTTGAAGAACTGCCGGAAATCGCTTTTGAAGAGGATGTCGAGGAGGAAGAAGAGGTCACCGATGCCTACAGCGAGAGTTCCGGAAAAATCGTCCGCCTGGTGGATCAGATCATTATCAGCGCCTTTCGCAAAAATGCTTCCGATATCCATATCGAACCTTCCATGGCGGCCAAACGGACCAAGATCCGTTTCCGGGTCGACGGGGTGTGCCAGGATTTTCTGGAAGTGCCCAATTCCTTTTCCAATGCGATTATTTCCCGCATAAAGATTTTGTCGAATCTCGATATAGCCGAGCGCCGCATGCCTCAGGACGGGAAAATCAAGTTCAAACGCAGAGGCATACCAGCCTTTGAACTCCGGGTGGCCACCCTGCCCACCGCGAACGGGCAGGAGGATGCGGTCATGCGGCTGCTGGCATCGGCCGGCGCCATGAGAATCGAAGATCTTACCCTTACCGACCGGAACCTGGCGGCAATAAAAAAAGCCATTGCAAAACCATACGGCATTGTATTGGTGGTGGGCCCTACGGGTTCCGGTAAAACCACCACGCTCCATTCCGCCCTGCATCATATCAACACCCCTGAGCGCAAGATATGGACGGCGGAAGATCCCGTTGAAATCACTCAGCCCGGACTGCGTCAGGTGGAGGTTAAAAACCGGATCGGACTCGATTTTTCCCGGATCATGCGGGCTTTTCTGCGGGCAGACCCGGATGTGATCATGGTGGGTGAAATGCGGGATTTTGAAACCGCTTCCATCGGTATCGAGGCCTCTCTTACCGGTCATCTGGTCTTCTCCACCCTGCACACCAACAGCGCACCGGAAACCGTCACGCGGCTGCTGGACATGGGCCTTAATCCCTTGAATTTTTCCGACGCTTTTCTGGCGGTCCTGGCCCAGCGACTGATCCGGCGGTTGTGCAAAAACTGCAAAAAGGCCTATCATCCCGAGGAAGAGGAATTTAACGATATTGTCACGGACTATGGCCCGGATGATTTTAAACAGACCGGTATCCGGTATTCCGATGATCTTACCCTCTATGCACCGGTGGGTTGCGACCAATGCAGCGGCAGCGGGTACAAAGGCCGGATGGGTATTCATGAACTCATGGAAA
>QZJS01000067.1 GCA_003597945.1 Desulfobacteraceae bacterium
GCTGCCCCTGGTGTTCGCCTTTGTGATCCCGGCGGTCACCATGCGGCTGTTTTCCGAGGAGATCCAGTCCGGGTCCCTTGAAATCCTGCTGACCCTGCCGTTGACCCTCGGGCAGATCGTGGCGGGAAAATTCGCCGCCGGCGTGGTCATGACCGCCGCCATGCTGGCCCCGACCCTGGCCTATCCCATTTCCATCGCTTTTATCGGGGATCTGGACTGGGGGCCGGTGATCGGCGGCTATATCGGGGCACTGCTTCTGGGCGGATCATTTGCCGCCGTGGGCCTTTTCGCATCGGCCGTCACCCGCAACCAGATCATCGCCTTTATCCTGGGGGCCGCCATCTGCCTGACCCTGACGTTGATCGACAAAATGCTGTTTTTCTTTCCACCGGCCGTCTTAAATATCATTGAATATATCGGCGCGGACTCCCATTTCCAGAATATCGCCAAGGGCGTCATCGATTCACGGGATCTTGTCTATTTTATCAGCGTGATCTCCATCGGCCTGCTGGGCGCCCACACGGTTCTTTTGAAAAAACAATAAGGAGTAGAGAAACATGACCGGTAAATCCCAGACACCCGCCACCCTCCGGTTTTTGATTTATCTTGTGGCCATCGTCCTGATCAACATCGTAGGGACCACTCTGTTTTTCCGGGCGGATTTGACCCAGAACAACATTTATTCCCTGTCGCCCGCCAGCCGGGACGTGGTGGCCACCCTTTCCGAACCGCTAACCATCAACGTGTTTTTCACGGAAAACCTGCCGGCCCCCCACAACAACACCCAGCGCTACCTGCGGGACCTGCTGGAGGAATATGCCGTCAACGCCAACCGGTTTTTCAATTACCGGTTTTATGATGTGAGCGCCCGGGAAGACGATGTGAGCGGCAAAGCCGAGGAAAACCGGAAGATGGCGGAAAATTACGGCATCTATCCGGTGGAAATCCGGATGATTGAAAAAGACGAGTTGAAATTTAAAAAAGCCTACATGGGCCTGGTTCTGATCCACGGGGATCTCATTGAACAGATCCCCACCATCACCACCACCGACGGCCTGGAATACCAGCTCACCACCGCCATCCGGAAACTCAACAACAAAATCAGCGTGCTGGCGGGCCTGAAGGAGCAGGTCAACGTGGAATTGATCATGTCCGCGTCCCTGAAAGCGGTGGCGCCCTACATGGGATTAAACGAGCTGCACCGCCTGCCCGATGCGGTCAAGGAAGCCGTGGAACGCCTGAACCGGAAAAATTACGGCCGGCTCGATTTTAATTACCGCGACCCGAAAGATGTGGCGGAACTGGGCGACCAGCACAATATCATGACCCTGAAATGGCCTGATATCAAAGAGCGAAACATCCCGGCCGGCGAGGGGGCCATCGGGCTGGTCATGGCCCACGGCGGGCGGAAAATCGAAATTCCGCTGTTAAACGTGTTCCAGATCCCCATCTTCGGCACCCGCTATGAACTCATGGATATGAGCACCCTTGAAGAAACCATCAACGAAAACATCGAAAGCCTCATCGGCATCAACATGGATATCGGGTATCTGGCCAGCCATGGTGCGCCGGAGATCGGCGGGGCCATGATGATGGCCCAACAACAGGACGGAGAAACTCTCCAGAATTTCGGCGCCCTGTTGTCGGAAAACTACACCATCCGGCGGATCAACCTGAACGATGAGCCCATCCCGCCGGGGCTGGGCTGCCTGATCATGGCCCAGCCCGTGGAAGAATTTTCGGATTACGAACTCTACCAGATCGATCAGGCCCTGATGCGGGGGACCAGCCTGGCGGTTTTCAGCGACGCGTTCAAAGAAATCCAGCAGCCGCCCCGGCAGCAGTTTTCCATGCAGCAGGGGCCGACCTACCAACCCCTGAGCACCGGCCTGGAGCGTCTGCTGGCTCACTACGGGGTTGAAATCAAACCCGCCTTTGTCATGGACAAAAACTGTTACAAGCAGGCCATGCCGGCCCGGTCCGGCGGCGGGGAGCGGCCCATCTATTTCGCGCCCGTCATCAAAACGGAAAACATCAATACCGACCTTGATTTTCTTAATAACATAAAAGGCCTGGTCACCATGAACAACTCGCCGCTGTTTATTGACCCGGAGATTGTCAAGGCCGGCCATCTGACGGCCCACACCCTGCTGCATACATCGGACGAATCCTGGGAAATGCGGGACCAGATCAATTTAAATCCCATGCTCATTCAGCCGCCCCAGGATCAAAGCCAGTTCAAGCGGTTTCTTATCGCCGGGATGATCGAGGGGAATTTTTCCAGTTATTTCGACGGCAAAGAGATCCCCCGGAAACCCGCGCCGGATGACGATGACAGCGATGACCAGGATATGGATATCTTTTCCGAAACATCCAAAGCTCAAACCGATGATGAAAAAGATCCGGCCGCAGACGTCGAACAAGGCATCGCCGGGATCGAAGCCGCCGGCGATTTCATCGCCGCGGGCCGGCCGGGGAAAATCAGCGTGTTGGGATCATCGGCCCTGCTGCGCGACAACCTCCTGGACCGGGAAGGCCAGACCCCCAACGCCGCTTTTGTGCTCAACCTCATCGACGCCCTAAACAGCCGGGCCGATATCGCCGTCATGCGGAGCAAGGTCCAGCAGTTCAACCCATTGGACGACACCACGGCATTCACCAAAGATCTGATCAAGCTGATCAATATCGCCGGTCTGCCGGGCCTGGTGGTGCTGTTCGGGCTGGGGATGTGGCTGCGGCGACGGGCCAAGCGGAACTATATTCAGGCCATGTTTCAATAAAGGATAAGCCAATGAAATCAAAAAAAGAATTAATCATTCTCGGCCTTATCATCGCGGTTCTGGCCGCCTATCTTTTTTTTCAGAAGAGCGCCGACCGGACCCATTATGAACTGCCGGCGCTTCCCGCGCTGGAGGAAAACGATATCACCGCCCTTGAGGTGATCACCGGTGATGCGACATTGGAACTGCGGAAGCGTGACGATGTCTGGTATGTGGAACCGGGCCGGTTCAAGGCTGATGAAAGCCGGGTCAAGCCCATGCTTGATGCGATCCGGAACCTGACCTTGACGGCCCTGGTGTCGGAAGCCGGCAATGACCAGCGCTACGATCTTGATGACGAAAAACGGATCCGGGTGAGAGTCTTGGCGAGCGACCGGGAACTCCGGGTGCTCGACATCGGCAAAACCGCGCCGTCCCACCAGCATACCTTTGTCAAAATCGCCAGCGACAACCGCGTGTATCATGCCCGGGAAAATTTCCGGTCCCGGTTTGAGCGGAGCCGGAGCGACCTCATGGACAAGACCGTGTTGACCGTCACCCGGGACAACGTGAAACGCATCGACATCGCCCGGCCGGATGCCCCGCCCGTTATGCTGAGCCTTGTCCAGAAACCCGTGGAAGGTCCTGACGAACCGGCGGATGCCGAAACCCCGACCGAAGCACCGGCCCCGGCGCCTGAATTGGTCTGGCAGGACGCCGGCGGCAATTTGGTTTCCGAATCCGACATCAATGACTTTCTCTCAACGGTATCTGATCTCAAATGCCGGGAATTCATCGAGGACCGGTCCAAAGAATCGTATACATCGCCCCTGATCACCGTCATCGTAAACGACGGCGTGGAGCGGGTTCTGACCATTTTTGAAAAACATGAACCCGAAGATGCCGCCTATCCGGCGATTTCTTCGGAAAACGAGCACCCGTTCCTGTTATCCCAGTTCACGGCCGAAGAGATCATCAACCTGTTAATGGATGACACCCATCCGGAGGAGGCCCCATGACCACGACCAGACACCACCCGATGTTTCGCGTGTTTCTGTTGTTGACCGTTGCGGCATGGGCCGTCCTTGCCTTCGCCGCCGGGGCCGCGGCCAAACCCACCGCCGTCACGCTGTTTCCCCAGGGCGCCCGGGTGACCGAACAGATCACCGCCGATGTCATGACCGAAGGCGACCGGGCTTTTGCGCGCTTTTTCCTGCCCGTTCACGCGGTAAAAGACACCCTTTCCGTCCGGATTCCGCCGGAAGCCGGCTTGACCCTTCTGGGCGTGACCATGGATTTGCAGACCATTGAGGCGGCAGACCGCATGGCCCAACTCAAAAAACGGCTCGGGGAACTTAATCTTGAAAAATCCCGGATCGACGCGAAAATCAAGGCTCTTAACACCACGGTGGCCTACTGGGAGCACCTGAGCAAAAACTTGCCTGAAACCGTTGATTCCGTTGAAAAAATCGGGGAGGCCATCGGCAAGGGGATCACGGATGCCGCCTCGGCCATCCTCCCGCTGCAGCAGTCGCTGGAGCCCATCATGGAAGAAATCGCCGCGATGCGCAAGGAACTCGACAGCCTTACGGGCCGGGCCGAAAAGCGATGGCAGACCACGGTTTACTTTAACAAAAAAGCCGCCGGAAAAATAAATCTGACCTGCGACTATTATATTGCCAACTGCCGGTGGCGGCCGGTCTACACCTTAAACGCCCGGCCGGAAAAATCCGACATCGCCTTTTCCTGGTATGCCGATATCTCCCAGGAAACCGGCGTCAACTGGGAAAACGTTCAGATGACTCTTGCCACGGCCCAGGCCCGGCCGCGGCCCGAGCCGCCGCAACTGCGGCCCTGGATCATCCAGCCCCGGGAAGAAGTCTATCCCATGCGGATGAAATCGGAACGGGCACTGATGCAGGCCCCCGCCGCCGCGGACTCGGCCGCCGTCTTTGAGGAATCGCTTGCCGGCGCGCCGGAGCCGGAACGCCAGGAAGGTTTTTTATTCGATACCTATGATCTGGGCCGGCAGACGCTGCCCTCGGGCGAAAACCGCCAGATCACCGTGAGCGACAAATCCTGGAAAGCCGATTTCCAGTACCTGGTCCGGCCCTATGAGGACCGGCAATCGTTTCTGTTCGCCCAGATGGTGTTGGGCGATGAGGCCTTTGTCCGGCTACCCGAAGGAAAAGCCACGTTTTTAATCGACGGGGCCATGGTGGCGTCCCGGTCGTTTTCCCTTTTCGATCCGGAAACCAAACTCTTTTTCGGCTCCGATCCCGGCCTGGATGTGAAATTTGACGTGGTGGAAAAAAAATCCGACGAAAAAGGCCTGTTCGGCGGCAAGAAAGCATACCGGTGGCACTGGCGGCTGACCCTGGTCAACCGCAAACCCCATGATGTGACCGTCCTGGTGGAAGACGCCCTCCCCCAGATCCGCGACGGCCGCATCAAGCTGGACGAGAAAATCATCGGCCCGGCTCCCAAAAAAGAGGCGGACCGCCTTGAATGGACCCTCAACATCCCGGCCGGCAAGGAAAAGGCGCTGGAATACGGATTTGCCGTCACCTATCCCTCGGATATGGACCTGTCTTTCGGGGGACGATAATAAGATATCAATATATTTTGTTGCAAATATGTTTTAATTTTGTATAAAATATTATGAATTTTGAATGGGACGACCAAAAAAGCGATTCGAACAAATTAAAACACGGCATTGATTTTAATGACGCGACAGCGTTATGGATTGATCCGTTCAGAGTTGAAATTAAAGCTTCTTTTCAGGACGAGGACCGATTTGTTCTGATCGGGATGATGGATGATAAAATTTGGACGGCAATATTTACGATAAGAAATCAAGCCGTCCGCATCATTTCCGTCAGACGCGCACGGGAAAAGGAGGCCTTATTATATGACGAAAAATAAGCCCGCAAAAAACGCGAATGAATTCGACAGACGTTTTGATGATGGCGAGGATGTCTGCGATCTGCTGGATATGTCCAGGGTGAAAATATTGAGGCCCGGGAAAAAAGTGCGCATTACCATTGATATGGCCGAAGAACTGGTCAATGACATCGATCAAATCAGAGAATCCATCGGAGTTGACCGGGGCGCTTTGATTAAAGTATGGCTCCACGAGCGCGTCCAGCAGGAAAAAACACAAAACTTATTGAGGAAATAATTTGACCGATTCATCCGGCATCCGCATCGGCGTTCTGATCAGCGGATCGGGCACCAATATGGACGCCATCATCGCCGCGTGCGAGACCGGCCGGATAAACGGCCGGGTGGTGTTTGTGGGATCGGATAATCCCGATGCCAAGGGTCTGGAAAAAGCGGCCTCAAAAAAGATCCCGACCTTTGTGGTCCATTACGCGGATATCATTCGCAGCTTCCCCTCCGTTATCGACGGGCCGTGGAACGACCCAGACCCGGCCGACCGTCTCAAGGATCGCCTTCCGGCCGATTTTGACCTGGCAACGGTCCGCGATCAACAGCGTTTTTATTCACCGGACGCGGACAACAGAAAGATGAACCGGTTTCTGTGCACCCGGGCGGCGGCCGAGGCCGCCCTTCTGAACGAAATGACGGCCCATCCCTTCGATCTGCTGGTGCTGGCCGGGTTCATGCGCAACCTCACCCCGTATTTCATCGACCGGGTCAATACCGAACCCGGCAGGCCCCGCATCATGAACATCCACCCGGCCCTGCTCCCGGCCTTTGCCGGCGTGGACGGATACGGCGATACCTTCCGATACGGTTGCCGCATCGGCGGCTGCACCGTTCACTTCATCGACTACGGCGAGGATTCCGGCCCCATCATCGGCCAGCGGGCCTTTTCCATCACGGATGACGACACCCTCGACAGTGTCCGGAAAAAAGGCATCACCCTGGAATGGGAACTTTATCCCGAATGCATCCAACTGTTCGCCCAGGGCCGCCTGCATGTGGTGAAAATGACCCACACCCTCGATTCCGGCGCCATCTATCAGCGGAATATCGTTAAAATCGCCCGGATAGAATAAATGCCTCGTTTTCGCTATGGGGTATGAACGGGTCCATCTCCGGGCCGGCAAATCGACTTGCTTAAAGCGTAGCAATAACTATTGAATGTCTCTTAACGGCAAATTCCGGATGAGGACATCATACAATGCTTTCGAATTAATGGGCTTGGATAAATAATCATTCATTCCGACTTCAAGGTATCTCTTCCGGTCGCCCTTCATGGCGTGGCCGGTGAGAGCGACAATGCAAATATCATGATTCCGGACGTTTGATTGGGGATCACGAATCACCCGAGTGGTTTCAATCCCATCCATTTCCGGCATCTGAACATCCATGAGAACCAGATCGTAATCATTTTTTTCAAGGGCCTGAATCGCTTTTTTCCCGTTTTCAACCACATGGGCGGCAAAGCCGAACCGTTGAAGAAACTCCAGAACCACTTCCTGGTTGATTGGAAAGTCTTCTACCACAAGGATTAAAACCTCCTCATGTTTTTTTCTGGCAAAACCGTCCACCGCAATCTGTCCTTCAGGATGCTCCGGCGCTGAAAACGCTTTTTTTGCCGCCCCGGCCGGATGCAGCACCACGGTGAACGTAAAAATACTCCCTCGCCCGACCTGGCTTAAAACGTCGATCCGGCCGCCCATCATTTCAATAAGACTTTTGGCAATGGACAAACCAAGCCCCGTTCCCCCGAACTTCCTGGTGGTGGACGCATCCGCCTGGGTAAAGGCGTCAAACAACGTTTCGATCTTTTCCCCGGCTATGCCAATGCCGGTATCGATCACGCTGAATTGCAATGTTATTTTTTCATCCGTCGGATCAGCGCGCTCAAACCGGTCCACCTGAATCCTGACTTCCCCGCTGGGCGTAAATTTAATGGCATTGCCCACCAGATTGACCATCACCTGGCGGATCCGGCCGGGGTCTCCTGAAACATGGCGCGGCACAGACGGATCAACATCGCAGACAAAATCCAGATTCCTGTCCCTGGCGTTGATGGAAAATATCTCATTAAGACCATCCAGCAGATTGATCAGATCAAAATCGATAATTTCCAGTTCCAGCTTTCCGGCTTCAATCTTTGAAACATCCAGAATATCATTGATAATATTCAGCAGTAAATCCCCGCTTTGCTGAATTATTTTTACAAACTTCCGCTGGTTCTCCGTCAGCTCCGTATCCGCTAAAAGATCGGCCATGCCAATCACAGCATTCATCGGGGTCCGGATTTCATGGCTCATATTGGCCAGGAATTGACTTTTGGCAATATTTGCCGCCTCGGCCTGAACAGCCATCTGATTGGCCAAGGCGGTTTGTTCTTCCAGATGACGGTTCACTGATTCGACTTTTTCAAGGCTGATGCAAAGTTCATTTTCCGCCCGCTTCCGGTCCGTGATATCCCGGGCGATGCCCAACAGTCCTATTGATCGGCCATCCTCCTCTTTAAAGACCGTCGACGTCATCCAGGTAGGAAAAGGCGTTCCGTCCTTTTTTACATGCCCGACTTCGCCATGATGGCTGCCGTTTTTCATCACCAGCGCGTTAAAAGGAACAACATCTTCCCGAAACTGCTTTTCGGAGTGGAAAATCCTGAGATGTTTTCCCAGCAGTTCATCTGGCGAATACCCGTGCATTTCCGCCCATGCGCTATTTGCAAACTGTATCTCACCGTTCATGTCGGCCACGGCGATGCCGTCAATGGACTGTTCCACCGCCCTTGCCAGGCGCCGCAACTCCTCTTCCATCTGTTTGCGTTCGCTGATGTCAATAAAACTCTCAAGCAGACATTCCCGGCCCTCCAGGGTTATGGGAACCGCAGTTTTGAGTATGGGGATGGCATGCCCGTCCTTGTTGAGCAGAACCCGTTCGGAATTATCAATCCGCTGTTTCTTGTCCGTGATGGGACAGGCTCCCTCCTCGGCCGGACAAATAAATCGATGGCAGACCTTTCCCACAATCTTTTCCCGGTCAACGCCGAACATCCGTGCCGCCGCCGGATTGACTTCCATAATCTTGTGGTTTTCGACGTCGATAATCAGCATGCCGTTCTGGATGGCGCTTAAAATCGCTTCCGTGCGCTGCTTGCTCATGCTTAGTTTTTTCGATGTGTTATAACTTAAATACGCTACCAGAGATGAATAAATGATGAGAAAGGCGATGCATGCGTAAATGGTCGCGTCATTGGAGTCCGGAATGAAATGGAACCCGTTAAAGATCCCGGTGACAAGCGCCCCCGCCACCAAAAAAAGCACGGCGTTTCTGTAAAGGATAAATCCCCGGGTGGACAGCAGGTTTATCGCTGGTCCGATAAAAAATACCGTGGACGGCCATAACTGAAAAGACGCCAGGTTCATCCACACCCCGCAAAGAAACGTTTCAAAATAAAGGTTCTGATATTCGGCTTTTCGGGGATTGGGCCGCTTCTTTGCATAAAAGTAGGCGGCATGCGGCCAGATAATAACCTGGAGAAAAATCGCCGACCAGAGAAAAACATTCCGGCTTTCATGGAAAATGCTGACCAGAATGATGCCGAGAGGGATAAAACCGATGACCCGCGGCATGTAGTTGAAACGCACCAGCGGATGTATTTGGCGGGCGCTGCCTCTGTGCTTTGCGTTATTTTTTTCGGGGGCCATAATCATCCGCACATGGAAACAATATCAAGGGTTTAATTTTTCTAAGGAGTACGGGGAACAACCGCCGACGACAAATCGAAAAACATCAACTTCTTGATATTAAAAAAATAATCAACTCGGCACAAGAAAGAAATGACTGCGCCCTGGCATATCAGGAGGCCGTGGACTCGAAAATTTTCAGGCCGATGCGTATTTCCGGCCAACGCGTCCGGGCAAGGTGCTTCCCGACGGCCTGTCGCGATATCCTATCCGGCCATTGTTCGGTTATCTGTATGATGGTCAGGCCCTGAAGGGCCCCGGCCACGGCCCGGGCCTGGCGTTCGGTCCAGTTGTCGGCCAGGGCGCCGATCAGCAGGGTGATGCCATCTAACGGAAGGGAAAGTTTCTCGTCTTCCATGACAAAACGCATGGAACCGGTTTTTTGCATAGCTATTTGATCCAGAAGGCGGCCGGAGAGCCGGAACGCGGTTCCGTCTCCGGCCGATACGCGGTTGTCCGGCACATAATCGATGGGCCCCACGCCGATGGCCAGCCTCACGTCCGTGGGATGCCCGCCGGCCCGGGCCCGGAGATAAGCCCGGAAAAAAAGCGCGGCCCGAAGCGATATTACCGGATCGGCCAGCACGAATTGCCAGCCGTCCCCCCGGAACATGTCCACCTCCCAGGGCATGGCTGAGGGAAACAGGCGGGCCAGTTCCGCGCCGGCCTGCTTGACCAGATGATATGACGATTCACGGGTTTCGGCAGGCAGGCCGGAAAACCCGATGAAATCGCCCGATACCACGGCATAATTTTTTGCCGGATCCACTTTCATGCCGATCCCCGTTTGATAAAACCGTCGATTTCAGATCCGTATGTCAACGCGATAAAACCGGCTACTCCCGCCAGCATAATGACGGCGCCGGCCGGAAACGCCAGTTGCAGGCCGACAAGATCCATCATGACACCGGCAAACAAAGAGCCTAAAAGCATGCCCAGGCTGTGGGCGATGGTGATCATCGCCATGACGGCGCCCATGGCCGTGTTCTGGTTGCCGCTGACAACGGCCAGGGCCATCAGCGACGGCATGGCGATCCCACCGCCGATGCCGAATACCGCGCTGGCGAAAAACAGCCCCCAGAACCCTTGGGCCCATCCCATCACGCTGATGCCGGCCGCCGCGATGACGCCGCCGCCGATCACCAGTTTGCGTTTGTCCAGGTGATCCGCCACCACGCCCATGGGCACATGAATGACGCCGTTGACCGCCACCCCCAGCATCACCAGAGTCCCGATGGCTGCGCTGGACAACCCGAAGGACACCGCGCCGTAGACCGGCAGAAACCCCCAGATGATGCCGATGCAAGTAGCGTATACCATCCGGAAGATAAACAGACGCAGGATCGAAAGATCCAGTATCAGTTGTTTCCAGGGAATGGCATGAAAACCGGCGGATACGATTCTTTCCGAATGCACCGGCGGCAGAAACACGCCACTCAGGCAAAACGCCCCGAATGCCAGAGCGCCCATCCAGGCGAACGCGGCCTGAAGGCTGAACAGATCGCTGATGACGCCGCCAAGCAGCGGGCCGATGCTCAGCCCCAGAAAAATGGACATGTTGAAAATTCCCATGGTCGTGCCTTCCCTGCCTTTCGGCGTGATATCGCCGACATAGGCCATGGCAACGGGCATGATCATGGCGGATGCCGCGCCCTGGATGATGCGAAGGATCACCAGACTGTTTAGATCCCTGGCAAAAATAAACGCCAGGGAGATGATAAAATAAAAAAACAGCCCCACCGTTAAAAACGGTTTCCGGCCCTTTTTATCGGACCAGCGGCCGAACATGGGCAGAAATATCGTCCGGCTGATGGAAAACCCGCCGAAAATCAGGGCAATATACAATCCGCTGGCCCCAAGATCATGGGCGTAAACCGGCAGAAGCGGCACCACGATGCCGATCCCCGTAACCGCCGCAAATATGGAAAAAAAAAGGGCGGAAAATATTTTTTTATCGATTCTTTCTATTTTATCAATTTTATCGAGATGTTGCATAAATTCGACGAAAATATCCATTTAAAACGCGTGTTAAACGCGTCCGGTCTCATAAACCCTGAATGCGCCCTGCTCTTCCAGCCGTAGTTTTCTTTCAATAAATTTAAATGATTAATTATTGTTTTACTCTGATGTCTCTGTTTGCGCGGGCTGTTTCAGGGTGACCACGGTGGCGCCCCATCCGCCGGCCATTGCCGGGGCGTCCGTAAAAGAGGCCACATGCGGATTTTTACTCAATGCCGACTGGACCGTCTGTTTCAGAATGCCTTTCCCCTTACCGTGAATGATGCGGATGGAGAAAATCCGCTTTTCAAGACAAGCCAGAATGTATTCATGGACCAGGTCCTTGACCTCTTTGGGCAGGAACGTGTGCAGGTCCAGGACCCCGTCGATGGGAATTTCAATCGGTTCCATGGATTTTCTCCTTTCCAGGCGCAATCGGGTGCATTCAGGCTAACATTGGGCTCTTGCCGCCGCCGTTTACATCATCACAAAATTCGGCGCGAAATTCGATGCTTGATACCATCGCCCGAATCGTCTAATCTGGATAATATAAAGGATATGATTATAAGGATATGGACGTCAATGCAATCATTATCATGACGGGGCTCTGTGTGGCGGCCTACCTGCTGGGCGCGGCGCCTTCGGGTCTGATCCTGGTGAAAATGACGACCCGCAAAGATCTGCGGAAAGTGGGCTCCGGCAATATCGGCGCGACCAATGCCCGCCGGGCCGGGGGCTGGCCGATCGGCATCGCCACGCTGATATGCGACGTGCTCAAGGGCGCCATCCCGGTGGCACTTGCCGGATGGATGATGGGGTCCGGCCCAGGCGGCATCACAAGGGATCTGTGGATGGCCGCAGCCGCCTTATGCGCCTTTTTCGGGCACCTGTTCCCGGTTTATCTGAAATTTAAAACCGGTGGGAAAGGCGTGGCCACGGCCGCCGGGTGTTTTGCCGTGCTGTCGCCGGCCGGCCTCGGGCTCGCCGTGACGGCGTTTGTGCTGGTGGCCGGCTTTTCACGGCGGGTTTCCGCCGGGTCGCTGGCGGCAGCGGCGGTGCTGCCCATAGGCGTGGCCTGGTTTGAAGGGCCTTACATTATATTCGGGTGCGCCCTGATCATCTCGGTCATGGTAGTCCAACGGCACCAAGCCAATATCCGGCGGCTCCTGATGGGGATAGAACCCCCTTTATTCCCTTAACCTTTAATCCGGGTTCTTATTTTTCCAGCCTCCCGGTTCCGAAGCTTCGCCGCATTATGACAGCACCGCCCACAGCCCCGCCAGCGCTCCCGCCAGAATAAAATGGCTTTCCATCAGAAACACCTGCCGTAATCCCGGTGAAAATCCACGACGTTCATAGGAAAACAGAAAAACCAGCATAAGCAGCGGCAGGATGCCGAGCAGAAAGCCCAAAGGCGATACCCAGCCCGCCAGGGCGGACAGGCTGATCAGACCGGCAGCCATCACCGACAGGAGCTTGAGCAGATACATGGTTCTGTTTTCTCCGAGCAGAATCGGAATCGTCTCTTTTCCGGCAATGCGACTTCCCTGCATGTCCAGGATATCGAAAAAAGCCGTTCGGATAAAAACAAGGCTCACCGCCCAGGCAAACACCGGGACCGTTTCCGGTCGGATGCTTCCGAATCCGGCAATGGCCGGCACAATGGATGTGACAATGCCCCACGCCAGAGCAACCAGCACGGTCTTGGAGCCAGGAATCTCCCGTATTTTCGGATGGATACCGGCACCCGCCATGCGGGGCACCAGGCTGATCATATAAATAACGCCCATCAGGCTCATACAGACCAACAGCACCACAAACAGCGGCCCCATCCGGTAGGCGGCCGTCAGCCCCCCGATGCCGGACCCGGCAACCATGGCCCAGAGAAGATGCCGGTTTTCCTGGTAGAAATTGCCGCGATCCGGATCATTGTACCGGTCGGATGTGGAGTCAATGAGGTTGTTTACGGTATGCATGCAGAGCAGATAAAACATGGCCGTCAATATCGCCGGCATGGACGGGTTCAGGCCCTGGAGCATTGCCGCCGCATAGGTGAGGCACCCCGCGCCCAGGGCAAGATAAATATTGGAGAGCAGTAATTTGCGCTGGAGCAGATGACACCAGCGCCGCAAAGGACCTTCCCTGTAGATCAGCCGGTTTTCCAGCTCCCGAAAGACCCGCTTGATGATCCAGTTGGGGGTGGATGCCCCCGCGGTCACACCGATATGCTCGGCGTTTCCGAGGCGCTGGATATCGAGTTCTCCCTCGGTTTCGATCTGCACGGCCGGCTTGCCGGTTTCACGGGCGATTTCATAAAGACGCCGGGTGTTGCCGCTGTCAAAACCGCCCACCACCACCACCGCGTCCACGGCGGCGGCCAGGCGCTTGATTTCGGCCTGGCGGTTTTCCGTGGAATCACAGATGGTATCAAATACCTTGTAGTCTGGATAATGCTGCCTTGTCCATGATTTAACGGCTTCAAAAAATTCGGTATTCTGGGTGGTCTGGGCCACGATGATGGCCCGGCCAAAGGCCGGCAGGGCAGCAAGCGCGTCCATGGTTTCCGCCACATAACCATTTTCGCCGGCATATCCGAGCAAACCCCGGACCTCGGGATGGGCCTTGTCGCCGATGATGATCACCGCAAACCCCTGGCGGGCGTGTTTGGCGATGATGGACTGGACCTTGATCACCTTGGGGCACGTGGCATCGATCACATCGAAACCCGCCTGTTTCAGGGCTTCGCGTTCGGCCGGCGGAATGCCGTGGGCACGGATGATGGCGGTGCCGGCCCCGTGGTCCGGAATCGTGTTGATCACGGAAATCCCTTTTTCCTCAAGAACCTGGAGGACCTGGGGATTGTGGATCAGCGGGCCGTAGGTACAGATGGGGCCGCAGGTCCGGTTGGAGGCATCCAGGGCCATTTCCACGGCCCGACGCACTCCCATGCAGAACCCGGCGGTCCTGGCAATGGCGATCTTCATGGGTCAGGGGGTTTTCCGAAAGTAAACCTTGTGTTCCACGAGGGCCAGGGAATGAATCACGCCCCGGATGAACTTCTGCTCGCCGAAGATATTGATGAGCTTGAATCCACCGTCCTCGGGTTCCACCGTATCCACGGCCTCCATGATGAGTTCCTGCTTGTCGCCGTCAATCAGATAAGCACTGGCTTCGCACATATTAATAACCTCTTGTATTATTACTTATTTTTGTTTTAATACTAACGCACTAACGCATGATTCAACGGGTTTTACCCATTGATCCAACATGATCGGCAAGATATGACTCGATAAGCGCGTCGATCAAGTGCGGCAGGGGAGCCGATGTCAGGCCGACGATCTCCATGTTTTCCTGGAACAGGGGAATCAGGTATTTGCGGGCCGGACAGGACGCCACGGCCTCGGCCATGCGGGGCGTGACTTCCCCCATCATGGCATGGGCCATGACCACGCTGACGGGCGCGATGATCAGATCCGCCATTGCCACGGTGCGCACGATGGCGTTTTCACCCGAAGCCCCCCGGTTGGCCCGGGCCTTGAGCATCTGGGAAGTGGCGATGGCATTGGTGCCCAGGGCGATGATATCGGCCCGGTCTTCAAAAACATCCCGCAGCCGCTTGATGACCGCAGCCCCGATGCCGCCCCCCTGCCCGTCGATCACGCAGATTCTGAGCATTCATGTTCCCCTATATTTTCATGATCCGCTGCCGGTGCTTCCGTTCCCGTTTGGGCGCGCGGCGGGACGGCCCTTTTTTTCGCGTGGTGGGCGACCAGCCCTCATCGGCCTCATTTCCCATGATATTGCCCCCTGCCGCCATCAGCGCGGCCAGATCCATCCGCTCTTCAAATTCCCGGGAGCCGACCACCGACGCACCCCGGGATGCGCAAAAATCAACCACCGCGTGATCCGAGCTCACCACCAGGGCCTTTTCCTTCTCCCGGGCCGCCATGCGCTTGATGACCGCGTCAGCGGTTTCGCCGTGCCGGGAAAACCGGATACGGATCCCTTTTTCCCGGTCAGAGGCATCCATACCGGGCAATGCGTCCGCGCCGTCAAACACCACGGTGACCGGATATCCTTTGACTTTTTTGTAGGCGGCCAGCCGATCGACAAGGACTTCCCGGCCGCGCTGAAGATCCTGGCGGTCGATTTTTTCCAGGGACGGGGACTGACGGATCAGATTGTAGCCATCGATAATAATATGAACCGTCATGGTCAGCCTGTTTTGATCAGGCCCAGGAGACGGTCAAGATCCTCATCCGAATAAAATTCGATTTCAAGCTTGCCTTTTTTACCCCGGCGGCGGATCTGAACCCGGGTGCCGAAACGTTTGGAGAGATCCTGGGCAACACTTTCAAAATAGATGTTTTCAACAGGCGCCGATGTTTCCGCATCCTTTGTCTGCCGGCGGGCATTGTTAAGCCGCTGGATCAGTTTTTCCGTTTCCCTGACCGTTAACTCCTTTAAAATAACCAGTTTCCAGGCTTCCCGCTGCAGGGCCACGGTCTCTGCCCCTAGAATGGCCCGGGCATGCCCCATGCTCAGCAGCCCGTCCCTAACCGATGCCTTGATGTCCGGGGAAAGCTGATTGAGCCGGATGAAGTTGGCCACCGTGGACCGGTTTTTCCCCACCCGCTCGGCAATCTGTTCCTGGGTCAGGCCAAATTCCTCCAGAAGCCGCTGGTAGGCTTCGGCTTCTTCAATGGGATTTAGATCCTGGCGCTGGATATTTTCGATGATGGAAAGTTCCAGCAATGATTCATCGGCAATATCTTTGACCATCACCGGGATTTTAAACAAGCCGGCCAGTTTGGCGGCCCTGAGCCGCCGCTCTCCGGCGATCAGCTCAAAGTCTTCTCCGGTCTGGCGCACCAGCAGCGGCTGCAAGACCCCCTGGGCACGGATCGAATCGGCAAGTTCAGCCATCTCGTTTTCCGGAAAATGGCGTCGGGGCTGAAAGGGATTGGGCCGGATCCGGTCGATGTCGCATTCAAAAAAATTTTCCGGCAGACTCTCCCGGCGCAGGCCGATATCCGGGAAAAGGGCGTCCAGACCCATGCCCAGGCCGGTTTTCCGGCGTTTTGAGGATTTTGCGCCGCTGTCATCGGATGTGGCTTTTTTTTCCGGCATGATCACCCCTTTTATGGTTTTAAACAATCATCACCCGCTCTTTGGCCCGCTTCCCGCGAATGATCTCCCGGGCCAGGGCGTTATAACTCTGCGTGGCCGGTGACACCGGGTCATAGAGCAGAATCGGCTTGCCGTAGCTCGGGGCTTCGCCCAGGCGGACGGTTCGGGGAATCCGGGTTTTGAATATCATATTTTTAAAATGCTTGGACGCATTGTCCGCCACCTGGTTGGCCAGGTTGGTCCGGCGGTCAAACATGGTCAGCAGGATTCCCTCGATCTGCAGGTCCGGATTCATCCCCTGCCGGATCCGCTTGATGGTCTGAAAAATCTGACCCAGCCCCTCCAGGGCGTAAAACTCGCTTTGCAGGGGAATCAGCACCGCATCGGCGGCGGTCATGGCGTTTAAGGTGAGCAGGCTCAACGACGGGGGACAATCCAACATGATATAATCATAACCGTCCGGCAGGGTTGCCAGAAAGCGACGCAGCAGGGTGTAGCGCGCCGCGTCACCCATCATTTCGAACTCAAACCCGTATAGCTCGGTTCTGGAAGGGATGATGAAAAGTTTTTCAATCTCGGTGCCCATAATGATCTCATCGGCCGGGGCATGTCCGATCAGACCGTGATACACGGACTTGCTGATACGGTTCTTGTCGATGCCCAGTCCGGTGGTGGCATTGGCCTGGGGGTCGCAATCCACAAGCAGGGTCTTTTTGGAAGCCGTGGCCAGGGCCGCGGCCAGATTGATGGCGGTGGTGGTCTTGCCCACTCCGCCTTTTTGATTTGCAATGCAAATCGTATGTGTCATGATATAACCATTGTCCGAAAAGGTTGCGGCGTTTGCCGGTTATTCTGAAAGACTTCCAAGGAACTTCCCGGAAGTTCCTGCCTGTAATAAGGCCGCAAAGCGGCGCACAACAGCTTTTTACAACATATCAATAATTGGGTACCCATAACATAAAAATTTTTATTTGAAAAGCGGTTAAATATGCGACCCTGTTTCAAAAAAATAATTTCCATCTGGATCGTGGCGGCCCTGGCCACCGGGTGGCCTTCCGTCAGCACTGTCCATGCCCTGTCCATCAAGGAGGAAGCGGAACTCGCCGATGCCTTTTTAAATGCCGTGCACCAAGCCTATGATGTCATTGATGACCCGATGATCAACAATTACATCAACCAGGTGGGTCGGAAAATCGTTTCGGTTTTTCCCACCCAGCCGTTTCAATACCGGTTTTACGTGATCCGCCAGAATGCCTACAACGCCTTTGCCGGACCCGCGGGGAACATATTTGTATTCAGCGGTCTTTTTGAAGCCCTTGATAATGAACATGAGCTTGCGGCCCTTCTTGCCCATGAAATCGCCCATGTGTCCAGCAGGCATATCGCGGACCTGATCGCAAAATCCAAAAAAACCAGCCTGGCGACCATGGCCGGTGTTGTGGCCGGCATTCTCATCGGCATCGGCGGGGCGCCCACCGCCGGCAGCGCCCTGACCATCGGCTCCATGGCCGCCGGCCAGACCATGGTCCTGGCCTACACCCGGGAAAATGAAATGCAGGCCGACCAGATCAGCCGGACCTATCTCCAGAAAGCCGGATACGAACTTTCGGCCATGCTTTCTTTACTGAAAAAAATCCGCGCGGTGGACTGGTTCGACATCAATGACATTCCCACCTACCTGAAAACCCATCCGGCCACTGAAGACCGCATCATCTATCTTGACGCCGCGCTGGAGAAAAAACCAAAAATCGAACCTGAGCCTGATTTTTTGCGAGTCCGAACCCGCCTGACGGCATTGTACGGCGATATGAACGCCGCCACGCGGCGGTTCGCTTCCCTGGTGGAGCGGCAACCGGATAATCTGACGGCAAATTACGGATACGGCCTGGCTTTGGCCCGCAGCGGCAATCCCAGAGCCGCGATGCCTTACCTGACAAAGGTGTTTAACGCACAACCCGATGATCCGTATTTGAAACACGACCTGGGAAGGATCTATTTTCAGGCGGGGGATTATGAAAATGCCCTTGCGCTCTTAAAAACATCTCCAATTCTGAAAGAAGGCGGTCCGGAGGGGCTTTTTTTCCTCGGACGGTCCCAGATGCAGCTCGGGCATCTCCAGGATGCGGCAGACACTTTCCGGATACTGATCCGCGATTATCCGGATTATGACGAGGCCCTCCTTTTCATGGGGACCACCCTGGGCGCAATGGAGAATCTCGGCGGCGCCCATTACCATCTCGGACGCTATTATATGAAACAGAGGAATTATAACACCAGCGCCTTTCATTTCAAAAAAGCACTGGAATACGAAAAAGACGAGGATGAGCGAAAAAAAATCGATGCCGAGATCGAAAACCTTACAACCGAGGAATCAAAACCCTGAGCCCATCGCCTTGTTTACCCGGTTTACCCTTGACAAATAACGTATTTTGTTTTACCAATAGGTAAAACAAAATAAATGGAGAACCGCCATGCCCCTTGTCAAACTCAGCACCAAATCACAGATTGTCCTGCCGGCCAGGATTCGTAAACGACTGGCGATTAATCCTGGAGATATGCTTCAAATTATGGAAAAAAATGATACGATTATCATTCATAAAGCCCCGAAATCTCATGTGGAGGCTCTGGAACGCTGCGCGTCGAATATTTGGCGCGGATATGAAACTGAACTTGAAAAGAATCGCGCGCAATGGGACAGTTGAAACCGGAAAAACTGACCAAGGGCGCAACATTTGCTCTCGATACCGTCGTACTGATTTATTTTCTTGAGCAGCACCCCACCCATTATCCATGCACTAAAAGACTTTTCCATCGTATCGAAACAGGCGACCTTGCAGCGATGATATCCGCTCTGGTTTTTGCCGAGCTGCTTGTTCCCGCATATCGCGTCAATGATATCAAACGTGCCGAAACCCTGGTTCAATTGCTGACCGGCTTCCCGAATCTCCAGGTTGTTCCCCTGTCTCCGGAAATCTCCGCCGAGGCGGCTCGATTAAGGGCCATCCATGATTTGCGCACACCTGACGCCATTCATGCGGCAACGGCTTTGAAAATGGGCGCCAGCGGTATCATCACCAATGACAAAGGATTCTTGAGGCTGACAAACCGGATTGACGTCCATCTGTTTGACGCCGGCCGTTAAACGGCTTTACACTTTATCGAAATGTGAAAACTTCATAGTGAAGTTCCCTCGGCCTTGGGAAGCGGACCGAAGGGCCGTGGCATAGCCGAACATCTTTGACAGCGGCACGATGGCGGCGATGTTCTGGCTGTCGGCTTTTGCGGAAATGGATTCAATCTTGCCGCCCCGGGCGCTCAGATCGCCGATGACTTCTCCCATGAAAGCGTCGGGCACGTAAACCTCCACGTCCATTATCGGCTCCAGCAGGTAAGGATCTCCCTTTTGAAAGGCTTCCCTGCTGGCCATGGACGCGGCAACCTTGAAGGCCAGGTCAGACCCCACGGACTCTTTCCAGGACCCGCCCATCAGCACCACCTCTACATCCACCACCGGGTAGCCCATGAGCTGGCCGTATTCCATGGTTTCCCGAACCCCCTGTTCCACCGCCTTGACAAACCCTTCGGGGACTTCGTCCACCGGGGCTTCGGCACGGAAAACAGGCCCGCTTCCTCTGGGCAGGGGCCGGACCACCAGCCGGACTTCTCCAAAATGCCGCTGGCCTGCCACCTCCTTGTCGAAAACCGCCGTTGCCGCGGCTTCTTTAGCAAGGGTTTCCCGGTAAACAACCTGGGGCTTTCCCACGTTGACGCTGGTATTATATTCCCGCTTCATCCGGCTGATAATGATCTCTAAGTGAAGTTCGCCCATTCCCGACAAGATGGTCTGGCCGGTATCCTTGTCCTGATTCACCTGCAAAGTGGGATCTTCGGCCATGAGTTTGGCCAGAACCTGATCCATTTTTTCCTGATCATCCCGGGTCCTGGGTTCCACGGAAATCGAGATTACCGGCCGGTAGAACTCCATCTTTTCCAGCATCACGGTCGTATCGACATCACACAGGGTTTCGCCGGTGGAAGAATCCTTGAGACCCACCACGCCGACGATATTTCCCGCCGCCGCCGATTCCACGCGCTCCCGCTTGTTGGCGTGCATCCGCATGATACGGGAGATTTTTTCCTTTTTTTTCAGGGAAGGATTGTAAACATCCGTGCCCGAGACCAGCGTACCGCTGTAAATCCGGACAAAAGACATCTTGCGCCCCTCCATCATGGAGACCTTGAAAATCAGGGCCACCAACGGCCCCTTTTCCTTGGGGGTGATGGTCAGCACCTCCTGGGTCTCCGGATGATGTCCCTGCATGGGCGGCACGTCAACCGGACTCGGCAGATAATGGACCACGGCATCGAGCAGCGGCTGAATTCCCTTGTTTTTCAGTGCCGCGCCACAGAAAACGGGCACCGCTTTCAATCCAAGGGTAGCCCTTCGAATGGCGGCCACCAGGATATCGTTCGGGATCGGCTTTTCCTCAAGGTACAATTCCATGATCGCGTCATCCACGTCGGCGACCTGTTCAATAAGCTGGTCCCGATACGCCATGACATCGTCTTTGAATTCATCCGAAACTTCGACAACCTCAACCCCTCCGTTGGGATCATCAGTCTCCCATTGCACCTGCTTTATCGCCACAAGATCGAGTATCCCCCGGAAGCCGTCTTCACGGCCCATGGGTATCTGCAGCAGCAAAGGGGTCGCATTCAGTCTTTCGCGCATCATCTGAACCGTACGGAAAAAATCCGCGCCGACCCGGTCCATCTTATTGATAAAGGCGATTTTCGGGACCATGTACTTGTCCGCCTGACGCCATACCGTTTCCGATTGCGGCTCCACGCCGCCCACCGCGCAGAATACGCCCACGGCCCCGTCTAAAACCCGCAGGGAACGCTCCACTTCAATGGTGAAATCCACATGGCCGGGGGTGTCGATGATGTGAATTTCGCAATTTTTCCATTCGCAGGTGGTAACAGCAGAGGTAATGGTGATTCCACGCTCCTGCTCGTCAACCATCCAGTCCATGACGGCCTCGCCGTCGTGAACCTCGCCGATCTTGTACGAACGGCCGGTATAATAAAGGATCCGCTCCGTGACCGTTGTTTTACCGGCGTCGATGTGCGCAATAATGCCGATATTGCGGATCTGATTGATTTTTTGTAAATTTTTCATCGAATCAATAATATGTTCGCTTTAAAGGGAAACCGGATATCAATATGGCCGGCCAGAGTTTTTGCCTCCTGACCTTCGATCAAAAACTTCACCTGGTCCACCTCCGGCATGTTGAGTACCACCGTATTGACGACGGCATAAAGGGTCATCATCTCGGACCGGATACCGCCCGGCCCGACGGCGACCTCGCGGCTCAAATCGATCCAGGCGGTTTTATCCCGGGTGATATAGATGGCCAGCACCCGGGTATCCTCGGGAACCGTTCTGATCAAATCCCCCGTTGGACCTTTGACCAGGGCCTCCACCAGCAGCCTGCAATGGCTTACCGCATCTTCGGCCGGTGGAAACCTCCGCGCCTCGCCCGTTAAAAATCGGTACCGGCTGTCCGCGTAATACAGATAAACCGGAAGACGGCCACGGCCATCTTTCAACACCTCTCCCGATTTTCCGGCTTCATTGTCAGCGGCCAGAAGCGTTCCCGGCGCCGGCCAGAGTAAAAGCCAGAAAACAATGAGAAGAAATCTATATTTTATTTTACACATTACACGGATGCTTAATTTTCTTTGCATTAAAATTTTTTATGATATTCAAATCCGGCGCCGCTGTCAATGGATTAACTTAAAAATAAAAAGCTTTATCAAGCGAATCGATATTTTTACCATGCGAAAATTCAGAACAATCTGATAAAAACCATGAGACGCATTACATTACATCCAGGACGGATTTCGGTTGACAATCGTGAAAAAATCCGTCAATAAAATTAATTTTGATCTTTTAAATGGGGGTATTTATCACACGGACGGGGTTTTGATTCCGCCCCCGTTTATGTGTAAATCTTGCACAAAAAACCGCGATCTGGCGCTGATCCAAAAGCCTGATCGTAAGGCAGCCAACATGGAGGAGCTTACAATATGGGTGAACCTGCAATAAAAATTACTGGAAAAAGTGTGTTCATGGACAAGGTCAAGGATCTTCTGCCGGAAGGCGGAAACCTGAATCTTTGTCTGACCTGCGGAGCCTGCTCGTCAGGTTGTCCGGCAACCGGCCTGGAGGGGATGGATCCCCGCAAATTTCTTCGCATGGCCGCTCTGGGGATGGACGAGGAGATCTCAAGCACGCCGTGGGTATGGATGTGCTCCATGTGCACCCGGTGCGTGTATGTCTGTCCCATGAAAATCAATATCCCCCAGCTTATTTTCCATGCCCGGAAAACCTGGCCGAGGGATCAGCGGCCCAAGGGTATCCTTGGTTCCTGCGACATGGCCCTCAGAAGTGATACGTGCAGCGCCATGGGCGCAACGGAAGAGGATTTTCAGTTTGTTGTCGAAGACGTTTTGTCGGAATACCAGGAAGCACAGCCGGAATTCGCGGAAATGCAAGCCCCACTCAACAAGGTGGGTGCGGAATTCTATTTGAACCAGAACTCACGGGAACCGGTGACCGAGCCGGACGAAATGGTGCCCCTGTGGAAAATTCTTCACCTGGTGGGCGCGGACTGGACTTACGGCACCAAGGGATGGGCAGCGGAGAACTACTGCCTGTTCCTGGCCGATGATGAAAACTGGGAAAAAATCGTCAGGACAAAGGTTAAGGCCGTGGAGGACCTTAAATGTAAGGTCTGGCTCAACACCGAGTGAGGGCACGAACTCTTCGCGGTCCGGTTCGGAGCGCAAAAGTTCAAGATTCCCTACAACTTTGAAATCAAGAGCATCATTCAATATTATGCCCAGTGGATACGGGAAGGAAAACTCAAGGTCAATTCCGACTGGAACAAGGATCTGAAAATCAAATTCACGGTCCAGGACCCCTGCCAGCTGGTGCGTAAATCCTTCGGCGACCCGGTGGCCGATGACCTGCGGTTTGTGGTAAAAACCGTGGTGGGCGAAGAAAACTTCATCGACATGGCCCCCAATAAGTCCAATAATTACTGTTGCGGCGGCGGCGGCGGGTATCTCCAGTCCGGCTACACGGACGCCCGCCGGGCTTACGGCAGTCTCAAAGCCGAGCAGATTCTGGCCACGGGCGCAGCTTACTGCATCACCCCCTGCCACAACTGCCATGCCCAGGTGCATGACTTGAGCGAAATCCGGGAGCATGCCTGGCAGACGGTACATCTCTGGACCATTATCTGCCTGGCCCTGGGCATTCTCGGCGAAAACGAGCGGGAATATCTCGGGGATGATCTCAAGGAAGTGCTGATGTACCCCGCTGAATAAATCATGAAGAGGGGGCTGGATGCGCATCCGGTCCCCCTCTTCAATTTGCAAAAAACACTGACTCCCCGGGCCTTTTTTCGTTTTTATTTTTCCGTCTTTTTCAATATCTTTTATCAATGACCACCGTGCTGCCGACGTGGTTAAGGCGATTCGACGGGTTGCTCCATATTAATAAACCCGCCTTCCTGTAAGCGCATCAACCCATTGATCCTGTAATCAGCGGAGGTTCTCATGAAAATCAAAGCCATTGAACTCTTCCACGTATCGGTCCCCCTGGCAAAGACCTTCTGGCCCACCTGGATTCCGGGCTATCCCCAGACTCACAACCGCTTCACCCTGATCAAGATCACCACCGACGACGGGATCACCGGCTATTCGGCGGGATCGGCCATGGGAAAGGAGCGTGAGGGCCTGGGCGATCTGCTGGGCGGCTATCTCATCGGCGCGGACCCAACCGATATCGACCGGGTTCAGAGCCTGCTCAAGCAGGCCGGATTTCTGGGTTGGCGCAACTTCTGGATCGAACCGGCGTGCTGGGACATCATCGGAAAAAAAGAGGGAAAACCCGTCTACGAACTTCTGGGCGGAAAAGCCCGGCCTATTGACACCTACCTGTCCACCGGAGAAATGCATGATCCGGAAAAACGGGTGGATGAACTCCTGGCCCAGAAGGAAAAAGGATTTAAGACCGCCAAGCTGCGCGTCAAAAACAGGGATCTGCACGAAGACATCCGGCATATCGAGGTCATTCGAAAGGGCGTCGGCGATCAGTTGAAACTGGGGGTGGACGCCAACCAGGGGTGGCTGGTCTCCATCGTGGACCGGATTCCGGCCTGGGATTTCAACCGGGCCCGGGATTTTGCTTCGGCGTGCGCGGACAATGATATAGGATGGCTGGAAGAACCTCTGGATTCCAGGGATTATGACGGAAACGCCGCATTAAAAAAAGTTTCCAGGGTGAAAATATCCGGCGCGGAACTCAACTACGGTTGGGATGAGATCAAGATCATGTTTGAAAAGGACTGCTTCCACATCTACCAGCCGGACGCGGTGTTTGCGGGCGGCATCGCCCAGGTCAAAACCGTCATCGACGCCTGTAAAACCTACAACCGGGAATACTCCCCCCATACCTGGACCAACGGCATCGGCTTTTATATCAACTGGAACCTGGCCCTGGCCGACCGGGATGGGACCCATCCCCTGGAATTCCCCCTTGAGGAGCCTTCCTGGATACCCGAATTCCGTGAGGGAATCATTGATCCCATTCTGCCGGATCAAAACGGCCGGCTCCAGCCCTTTACCAGGCCCGGGCTCGGGTTTGAGATCAACCCCAAACTTCTGAAAAAATACGGCAAGCGCTTCTACAAGCTCACTGAGCTGGGCTTAAAGATCAAGGTCATCCGGGAAAAAGGTCTGAAAGCGGCCCTGGACATCAAAAAACGCAAGGAAAGCCAGTAAGGTTTTTATTTTAAAATTCTAAGGGTTCGATTCTGCGCTCCCGGATATGGACCCCAACCTTTTCCATGAAAGTTTCCATGGGGATCCCGTAACGGACTTTGCCGTCTAATGTCCGCACGGAAAGGGTGGCGTTCTGCCGCTCTTTTTCTCCCGCCGTGATGATCAGGGGGATCTGGGACAACTGGGCTTCCCGCACTTTTTTATTCAGGCTTTCCGACCGGGTGTCCACGGACGACCGCAAGCCGGACTCCTCGAGCCGCAAGTGCAGTTCTTTGGCAAAAGGCGCCAGTTCATCATTGATGGGCAGCACCACCACCTGGACCGGGGCGAGCCACAGGGGAAACTTGCCGGCGAAATGCTCGATGAGAATCCCTAAAAACCGCTCAATGGAGCCGTAGATCACCCGGTGGATCATCACCGGCCGGTGCTTTTCATTATCCGCCCCCACGTAGAAGAGATCGAACCGCTCCGGCAAAGACATGTCCAGTTGAATGGTGCCGCACTGCCAGGTCCGGCCGATGGCGTCTTTGATGTGGATGTCGATTTTCGGGCCGTAGAACGCGCCGTCGCCCTCGTTGATCTTGTAATCCGTTCCATAGGCGTCCAGGGCGGCCTTGAGCCCTCCGGTGGCCCTTTCCCACTGCTCGTCGGTTCCGATGGATTTTTTGGGACGGGTGGAAAGTTCCAGGTGAAAGCCCAGCCCGAAAGTCCCGTACATCCGCTTGACCAGATTAAGGACGCCCAGGATTTCGCTTTCGATCTGATCCGGGGTCATGAAAATATGGGCGTCATCCTGGTGAAAGGCCCGGACACGGAATAGCCCGGACAGGACCCCGCTCAGTTCATGGCGGTGAACCAGTCCGATTTCCCCGGCCCGCAGGGGCAGATCCTTGTAGGAATGCCGTTTCATCTTGAAAAGCAGCATGCCGCCGGGGCAGTTCATGGGCTTGATGGCCGACTCGGTCTCATCGATCACCACGGTATACATGTTTTCCCGGTAATTTTCCCAGTGCCCGCTCCGCTCCCAGAGACTCCGGTTCAAAATGACGGGGGTCTTGGTTTCCACGTAGCCGGCCCGGCGATGTTCCTCACGCCAGTATTGCAGGAGGGCATTCCAGATTTCCATGCCGCCGGCATGAAAAAACGCCATGCCCGGGGCCTCGTCATGAAAGCTGAAGAGATCCAGGGCCGCCCCGATCTTGCGGTGATCCCGCTTCCGGGCCTCTTCCAGCAGATTCAGGTACGCCGCCAGCTCCTTTTTGTCAAAATAGGCCGTGCCATAGATCCGCTGAAGCTGGGGATTGGCCGGATCGGCCCGCCAGTAAGCCCCCGATACTTTCATCAGTTTAATGGCCCGGACAAATCCGGTATGGGGCACATGGGGTCCCCGGCATAGATCGGTGAATTCCCCCTGGGTATAAAATGAAATCGTACCGTCGGGAAGATCGGATATCATTTCCAGTTTGTAGGGTTCGTTTTTATAAAAATCCAGGGCCTTGGCCTTGCTCACCTCTTTGCGGACAACGGGAATTTTGGCGTCGATAATGGATTTCATCTCCGCCTCGATTTTTTCAAAATCCGCTTCAGATACCGGTTCCATGTCGATATCGTAATAAAAGCCTTCTTCCACCACCGGCCCGATGGTCAGCTTCGCACCGGGGTAAAGACGGCAGATGGCATGAGCCATGACGTGGGCCGCACTGTGCCGCATGATCTCAAGGGCTTCTTTGTCCTTTACGGTTAAAAACCGCACATGGGCGTCTTTTTCGATATTCATGCTCAGATCCACAACCCGGTCATCAACGGCCATTGCCACGCAATTGCGGGCAAATCCATCGGAAATGGACTTCGCCACCATCATGCCGTCCACCGGCGCATCAAACGTCTTTACATTCCCGTCGGGAAAAGTAATATTGATCATTGATTTTTCACCCCGAAACCTTTTATATCAAAACGAAACGATTTTTAGAAACCCATCAAATCCTCTGTTTTTTTAATCGCTTTGCTATGTAAGCAAAAAGGCCTTCCGGGTCAAGGAGAAATATAAAAACACCCATATGCCGATAACCGATCCCTTAGCGCCGCCGGCGCCGGAAAATCTGAATTTCATCGACGATGTCGCCGCCTTTGCCGATGCCGTGTCCCGCATGCGCCATGAACCATTGATCGCCTTCGACCAGGAGGCGGATTCCATGTTTCATTTTACGGAAAAGATCTGCCTCATCCAGATGGCCACGCCCGGGGCCGCTTTTGTCATCGACCCCCTTGCCGTCGGGGATCTGTCCTCCCTGGCCGACGTGATCTCGAATCCAACTGTTGTCAAAATCCTACATGGCGCGGATTATGATATCCGAAGCCTTTACCGGGATTTCGGCCTTACGGTGGAAAATCTGTTTGACACCGAACTGGCGGCCCGTTTTCTGGGCGAGCCGGAAACCGGGCTCAACGCCCTGGTGGGAAAATATTTCAATGTCGTCCTGGAAAAAAAATATCAGAAAAAAGACTGGTCCGTCCGGCCCCTGTCGGCGGAAATGATCGCTTATGCGGCCGATGATGTCCGATACCTGATTCCCCTGTATCATCTTCTTAAGGCACGCCTGGAAGACAAAAACCGGCTGGACTGGGTCAGAGAAGAATGTGATGATCTATCCAGGGTGCGATATGGTCCCGACGCCGATCAACCCCTGTTTCTCCGGATCAAGGGGGCCGGCCGGCTGGAGCCCCAAAGCCTTGCCGTGCTCGAAGCTCTGCTGGCGTACCGCCTTCAGGTCGCGCGGCAAAAAGACCGGCCGCCCTTTAAAATCATCGGCAACGAACCGCTTCTCGATATTGCCCGGACCAAACCCGAAAACCTGGCGGCGCTGGAAAATACCCGCATCCTCAGTGATCGACAACGCCATATGTACGGGAAACAGATCATGGCCGCCGTGCAAAGCGCGCTTTCCATTCCATCCGGCGACCTGCCCCGCTATCCAAGAAAATCCCATGCCGCCGGCAACGGCATGGTCCTTAAAAAATTCGACCGGCTCAAACGCTGGCGCACGAAAAAAGCCGAACGCCTCGGAATGGACCCGGGAGTCCTGATTCCCAATGCGGCCCTTAAGGCGGTCGCCGAAAACCATCATGGGGGCGCAATCACCCCGGATGCCCTGCCCGGGTTGAAAACCTGGCAGAAAACAGAGTTCGGCGCTGAAATCATTGCCGCAATAGACAGCATGGATAAAAAAGATGGCGGAAAAAAAACTCCGGTTTGAAAGTGGTGACGGCATACCGCTTGAAGGGCTGCTCCTTGAGGGGCATACCGGCCGCGGGGTCGTGATCACCCATCCCCATCCCCTCTACGGCGGGGATATGTATAACAATGTGGTGGCGATTCTTCAAAGCGCCTTCCAGGAAACGGGCTTTTCAACGCTTCGGTTTAACTTCCGCGGGGTCGGCGCCAGCAGTGGGGCATATGACGATGGGGATGGCGAGCAACAAGACGTAAATGCGGCGCTTGAGGCCATGCAAGACATGGGTGTTTCCGCAGTCGATCTCGCGGGCTACTCGTTCGGCGCATGGGTCAATGCCCGGGCCGCGTCCGAGGCAGGAGCCGTGTGCGCACGGATGATCATGATCGCGCCGCCGGCGGCCATGCTCGACTTTTCTCCGGCCCTCAACCTGCCGTCCCTGACGCTTGTGATCACCGGCAGCCGGGACGCATTCGCGCCGCCGGAGATGCTCAAGAAGCAGGTGCCGCTATGGAATCCGGCGGCCCGGCTGGAAGTCATCAAGGGTGCGGATCATTTTTTTTACGGGTTTGAAAAGACGCTGGCGGATGTTTTAAAAGCGCATCTTTGAACCCCGGCATGGAGAGCCATCCGGGGTTCAAAGGGTATGTGCGGTTTTTAAAAAGAGAGGGTCGGCATTCGGGTCTTAACTCATCATTTAAAACGGAAAAAACAATATTATTCGCCGTAAACCGTGAGCTTGTAATTTCCGATAATCCCCAGGATGTTTTTGGCTTCCCAGTCGACATGGCTGATCTTGGTGATGTTGCCGTTTCGCATGGCCGTGTTGAGGCTGGCATCTCCGGTTGCCACAAGACCGAGAATGCTCACGCATTCGGCAGTTCCGGATTTTAACGCCTTGGCATCAGATTCCGCGGCGATGGGCAGTTTCAATTCAGTATACAGGTTGCCGACGGGAAATGAGGTTGCGCAACCCATAAGCATCGGAATAAATGCAATCAGTCCAATTAGCGCCATCACTTTCATCTTTTTCATATTCAACTCCTTTTCAAATGTTTGCGTTCCAATTTTCTGACAGCCGTCTTTTGTCTTTGTCGCCCAAATGCCGATAACCCCTGTGGAGTGCCCCTCTTATGGCCAGTCATCATAGCCGCTCACAGGCAGAATATCAACAGGATAATGATGGCATGGAGTTTTGAAAAAACAGTCCGCCCATCGGCGCCGCGGGAGGGCGGGAAACAATTTCTTTTGCAACCCATGCGGACTTGTATATATTAATTAATGGATCGATAACTCTCTTATGGACGCATAAGAAGGATGAATCCCTTTTTTCCAGGATATACCCGTAAACAGATAACCGCCGGCATCCTCCGGATCGGGCTGGTCTCGGCCTACTCCATATTGATGGTTTGCGCCGTGGCACTGCTCCGGGATTATCCTCCGGGCCACATCATCGACCGCGTGGTGCCGTACGGCATCCCGCCGCTGCTTTCGTTTTCCTGCGCCGCTTTTTTGTCGATTTTTGTCCTGACCCTGGAGCAGACCCGCACGGAAAGCCTTCTTTTTGCTCTCATATGCGCGGCTTTTGCCGTTTTGAACGCGGATATTCTGCTCATCGGCATCATCATGGATCCGCAAATCGCGCTCGTGGTTTCCCGGATCGACCATTTTTTCCTGGTGATTGTGCTTCTGGGCGCCAATCTTCATCTGACCTACCTGGTCTGCGGTAAAAAAAATCACTGGTGGGTGGTCTGGCTAGCCTACGGCATCGGCCTGGTCATGGCGCCCCTGACCCAGACTTCCCTGTATTTCCAAGGGGTATATACGTATTATTGGGGATTTTTCGCGCAAAAGGCGATTCTTTACGATATTATGAGCATCCTCTGGCTGGCCGGCACCCTCTACGCCATCACGCTCTTGTGGCAGGCCCGTCGCCATACCACGGACGGCCATAAAAAAGACACCATCAAATACCTGCTTTTCGGTTTTGTATGCGCGGGGGTGCTGAGCCTGACCAACACCCCCGCCATTTACGGGTATGAGATCTATCCGCTGGGCACGTTTATTTTCATTTCCCTGCTTCTGCTGGCTTACGGGCTTTACAAATACAATATGCGCATCGCGTTGCAGCAGTTGCGAACGGTCCTTTTTGCCATCGGCCATCTTCTCCTTCTTTCCGCTATCGGTTTTCTCCCATGGCTGATACTTGCCGACCGGCGGCAACCTTTGGCCGTATTTGCGGGCATCCTTCTGGTCGTTTTGTTTTACAAGCCTGTTCAGAGCGCCTGGGACGCCGTTTTAAACCTGTTGATCCGGCGCTCCTCAGACCGGATGCAAGCGGAATATTATGCGCTCACCGTCCGTTTATCGGGCATCCATCATATCAAAACCGTTTACCGGGAAATTCGCGACTGGCTTTTCCGGGTGCTGACCAATTCCCGCTGCGCCATGTTCTTTTATAATCCGGACACCAGGACGTTTTCCGGATGGCGGGCATTCAATCCGCATCATGACGCCGGCTTTTTCAGAACCGCGACAGACCAGCCGGACAAAGAAACCACTTGGCAGATCCCGCCGGAGCATCCGGTGCTTAATAAAATCCTGTCGGAATCACCCGCGATAATCACCCGCCCGGTCATCGACCGTTGGATGGCCGGATCCAACCTCGTTCCCGATGGTGAAGACTGGCTCCAGGAGGCCGGCGTCATTGTCCCGACCTACAGCCGGTCGCGTCTAATCGGAATCCTGACCATCGGCAGCAGCGCAACTAAACGATCCTATACCGGATCGGAAAGACAGATGATCCGCAATCTCGGCGTTGTCTTAGGGCCGATTATTGAAAACGCGAGAATCATGGAACGACTGGAACGACTGGTGGAAAAACGCACCCGGGACCTCAATCTCGCCATTGCGGATATCAGAAAAAAAAACAAAGACATAGTAAAAAACCATGTCCTGATCAAAAAACAGAACCACATCTTTCTTTCCCTGCTTGATACCAGCACGAAAATTCATGCCATAGGAGAATTTGAAGAACTGTTTGCCTTCACCATATCGCACCTTAAGTCCCTGTTTCCGGACTTCGGGTTCGGCATTATATTTGAGGGCGAGCGGGCCGGTGTTTTTGAGACCGGGGCATTTGCGGGAATCACGGAATCCGAGCGAAACATTCTTTTAAAACTGATGAAGCACCTGACGGCGCCGGATATCGACCAGCGTCTCAAGCAGAAAATGCCGGATTACGCATCATCCGATCAAGCCGGCGGTGCCCAAAACCCAAACACTTTCTGGACCATCCTGCCCATGCGGGGACGCGATGATCGCGTCATCGGCAAAATGATCATCAAAGGACCCCGACCGGATCCCTTTACCCGCAATGTTATTTCCATATTTCTCAGCCAGGTCTCATCTTCGGCCCAGAATCGGCTGCTGCTGCGCCGCCTGGAAACCATGGCCGGCACTGACGGACTCACCGGCACATCCAACCGGGCATTCTTTGACCGGGCATACGAGAAAGCCCTGAAACGGTCCCGCCTTTTCCCGGACGTGCATTTTTCCCTTTTTATCATCGATGTCAACGGCCTCAAACAGATCAACGATCAATACGGCCATGCCAAAGGGGATGAAATGATCATTCTGGTGGCCGACATGTTAAAATCAATCCGCCGGGAAACGGACGTGCTATCGCGCATCGGCGGAGACGAATTCGCCCTCCTGCTGCCGTCCACCGACAGTGGCCAGGCCCGGCACGTGGTCGCGCGTATCCGCGAAAAAGAAAAGGATCTGAACTTAACCAGCATGGACAAAAACGGAGAAACGGTATACATGCCGATCCGCATCAGTATCGGTGTCGCCGGGTCCGATGAAACCCCGCCGGAAAAGGTATCAAAACGCGCCGACGACCGGATGTATATGGATAAAAAACAGTATTACCAGCAAATCGAATAATGCCGGGATTCCCGAAACAATCCACACGCCGACCATACGCGACACTGTTTTCATGTTTCATCTTGACACGCCGTGCCATACGTTCTAGTGAAAAGAAAAAAGTTAAGGCAATGCCCCTTGCGCTTTACGGGAGCATTAAATCCAAATCCCGAATCGATATTTTATAAAGGAACGGTCGCCCGGCACATATGGATAAAACCGAAGACATCACCTTGCTCTACCAGATCACCCAGATCCTGAACCAGACGCCGGATCTGAAGGAGTCGCTTTATAATGTTCTGGATCTGCTGGCAAAAACCATGCACATGAACCGCGGCGCCATTACCATTTTCAACCCCCTCACCGAGGACATCACCATTGAAGTGGCCCACGGCATGTCCGAAAGCGCCCGACAGAAAGGGGTTTATAAACTGGGTGAAGGCATTACCGGACAGGTCATCCAGACCGGAGCCGCCGTCACCATTCCCAGAATCAGCCAAGATCCGCGATTCCTTAACCGCACCGCATCCAGGAAAGATCTGGGCGATCAGGAGTTTTCCTTTATCTGCGTGCCCATTAAAAAAGAAAAACAGGTTATCGGCGCCCTGAGCGTCGACCGTGAATACGATCCAGCCTATCTGCTTGAAAAAGGAGAAAAAATTCTTTATGTCCTGGCGGCCATGATCGCCACCAAGGTGATTCATCTGGAAAGAATCCAGCTGGAAAGGGAACAGTTCAAGGCCGAAACCGGGCGCCTGCAAATGGAGCTGGAAAAAAAATACCGCATCAAAAACATCATCGGCAACAGCAACAAAATGCGCGAAGTCTACCAGATGATATCCCAGGTGGCGGGCAGCAACGCCACGGTCCTGATCCGGGGGGAAAGCGGCACGGGCAAAGAACTGGTGGCCAATTCCATTCATTACAATTCCCGGCGGGCCAGGCACCCCTTTGTTAAAATAAACTGCGCGGCACTGCCGGCCAACCTGATTGAAAGCGAATTATTCGGCCATGAAAAAGGGGCGTTTACCGGGGCGCTTAATCAAAAGCCGGGTAAATTCGAGATAGCGGACAAGGGAACGCTTTTCCTGGATGAAATCGGCTCCATTGAACCGGAAATACAGGTAAAACTTCTGCGGGTACTCCAGGAAAGGGAGTTTGCCCGCGTGGGCGGCAATAAAACGATTTCCGTGGATGTGCGGATCATCGCGGCCACAAACCGCAATCTCGAACAGGCCGCCGCGGACGGTTTTTTCAGGAGCGATCTCTATTACCGCATCAACGTGTTTCCCATTTACATGCCGCCGTTAAGAGAACGAAAAACCGACATCCTGGTCCTGGCCGATTTTTTCCTGGAAAAATACGCCCGGGAAAACGAAAAAAAAATCGTCCGGTTTTCAACCCCGGCCATCGACATGATGATGGCGTATCACTGGCCCGGCAACGTCCGGGAACTGGAAAACTGCATCGAACGGGCGGTTCTGCTTTGCGAGGATCAGGTGATCCACGGATATCATCTGCCGCCCACGCTGCAGACGGGAAAGGAATCGGATTCCCTTCCCGCATTATCCCTTGACAGCGCGGTGGCCCGGCTGGAAAAGGAAATGATCATCGACGCCCTGAAACATACCCGGGGAAATATTTCCCAGGCAGCCAAAATGCTTAACACCACCGTCCGGAAATTCACCTACAAGGCCATAAAATACCATGTCGACCACCGTCAGTATCATTGACGGTGAAGGATTTCAGATGGCATCCGTTCCTTTTTCACCCGTCCGCACGCGGATAGCGCTTTCGATGGGGCTGACAAAAATCTTGCCGTCCCCGATCTTCCCCGTAAACGCGGCCTGCCGGACAATTTCCACCACCTGATCCACACGGCTAGTCTCGACAACGATTTCTATTTTTATTTTTGGAATAAAATCAACAGCATACTCAGCACCACGATAAATTTCCGTATGCCCCTTCTGGCGACCGTACCCCTTGACTTCGTAAACGGTCATGCCGTGTATGCCGATATCATTAAGGCCTTCCTTCACGTCATCGAGCTTGAAAGGTTTTATGATCGCCTCGATCTTTCTCATATCCATAACTTCACCTTTTCCGCGATTGAAATAATGATTGATAAATAGTGCCGACCACCGTCACAGATGCCGGACATGCAAAATTTATTATTGACGAATACCATAAATTAATCTAGGAAGTAGAATAATTGAACCATGCAAAAGGGTCATTAAAAAAAATCCCTGATATTTTCCACCCGGCACGGCCCCGACGGACCGAATTTCATTTTTACAATATGATCATTGTTTGATCAAAAAATCAATAAAAGCCTTTTCCGGTATCGTCATCCGTCAGCATGGAGCGCATCTTTAATGGCAGAAAAAGTCTTTATCAACTCAGACAATACCGCAACATTCATTTGTCCGCAATGCCGGATGCCAAAAATTGTAAGTGTTGCCAAGTATGCCCGGCGCGATACCCCTGTAAAACTGAAAGTCACTTGTAGCTGTGGACACAAATATCCGGTATTTTTAGATAAACGAAAAAAATTTCGCAAACAGGTCGATCTTGAAGGATTTTATAAATACGTCAAAGGCCCCCCGGAAAAACCAGAGGCCGCCTATACCGGCAGACTCACCGTTTTAGACCTGTCCCTCAACGGCTTGCGGGTCCGATTGCACGACAGACCCCGCTTCGCTGTCGGAGACGCCTTGACGGTGGAATTTACCTTAAATGATAAAAACCGCTCTTTGATCCAAAAAAATGTCGTTGTCCGCAACGTCGGGAATCTGTCCGCCGGATTCGAGTACATGACCCAACCCTCCTTTGACAGCGTTCTTGGCTTTTATTTGTTTCAATAAACCGGCCCCTGTCTCTCTGATTGTAAAAGATTCCATTGACTTTTCCCGCTGATCCAGTATTTTTTAAACATTATTGCCGTCTTTTGGTCAAGCGCAGATCCCGGCTTAAAATCATGCGACCGTGATACATTGCAATCAACTTCAGATAAATCTATTGAAAGCTGCACCATGCTTCGAAAACTATACGTATGCCTTCTGATCACGGGTTTCTTTCTGACACCGAATATGGCTATTGCCATTACCCTCTGGGACTATACCATTCCGGAAAGTTATTTCCGTGAAGCCTACCTTACGAGCGCGTTTAATCTCAGCGACGGCAACCAGGATCAGGCCAGTTACAATGGTTTTATGATGGGATGGTATGACACCCGCTACACCTCCATTCCTTTTGAATGGGCTTTCCGGGGGGACGCCCGAATAGATCTTGAAAGGGGTGAAAACAAGGAGAACCGATCCGATCACGGGTATGAGATATTTGGCGCCACCTATTGCGACAAATATCTCGGTGATTCAAAATTTCTCTCCTTTGCCGATCTTGACGCGGGATTCCGCAGGGAGATCGGCGCGGGGAGTTCGGATGAACCTTATGTCAAGGTCGGCGCCGGCGTCGGGTATGGACGGCTGTACAACGCAACGGTGCTGGCCAAGGCCATAAGGATTGTTGATGATCTGATTCTTTACGGCGTGATCAGTGAAAAATTATCGGATTACGGGTATCTTGAACTGGCAAGAATCATTGATCTGGAGGAAGAATTTCAAAGCGGTTACAGTGTCACGGAATATAAAAAATTCTGGTATGAAGCCATGGAAGACGTCTTCAGAAATGAAGGGGTTTTGCGGGAGGATAACAACCTGGGAGCCATGGGTATCGTCCGAATCGAGGACATTCTGGAACAGGAGCGTTTCGGTTTTCGCGCGCACGGCTGGAAAATCAAGGCCGGGGTCAGTTACGTAGCCAGCAATTATGAAGACGGCAACGATGAGGACCCGGCAGCTTTTGCCTCTTTTGAACTGGGCATCCCCTATTCCTATCTGCTTCAGTTCAATGAGAAATTGACCTATACATCCGTTCTCGGCCACGATGCGGTTCACCGCATCACCAACGTCATGTCGGTAACTTATGAAATATCAAACCGCATCGACTGGCAGAATACCTGGACGTTTAACGCTGATATGCCGACCCGGAGTGAAAAAGAGGACAGGATCGAAAATAAATTCACGTCCACCTTCTACTACTATCTGGTCAACCGGATCTGGGCACAGACAACCCTCACGTTGTCACACATAGATGACGGCATCAGAGACAACAATACCGACGAACTGGAGACGCGGATATTTCTGGGGCTGACTTATCGCCTGCGATAAGAACGAAAACGGCCGCCGGCAGCCCCCCGGCCGGCAAATTTTTCTTATCGCCCCAGCCAGACCCGCCAGACCCGAAGGACTTCCTGACGCAGATCCGCAAACCGTTTCTTGGGTAAATGGATAGGTTTTTCCTCAAGGGTCAGCCGGTGAATGCAATACCTGAAAATCAGGTATGCATGCTTCAAAAAATGGGCGGTCCGCTCATCCATGATTCCGGTCAGGGCCAGGGTATTAAGCTGCCTGACCACATCCGTCCATTGGGTCAATTCCGGATGCCGTTGTGCATTCAGCAGAATCAAAAACTGCACCAGAAATTCGACGTCCACCACACCGCCGGGATCCTGTTTCACATCAAAACGGCCGCCGACATCAACGCCGTGTTCCCGGCGCATCCTTTCGCGCATGCTTCGAACCGCTTCCGCAAAGTCCGCCGCCTGTCGCGGCATGCGCAGAATTCTTTCCCGAAGGGCGGCGAACCGATCGCCGACGGCGGGATCACCGGCGGCGAATCGGGCCTTGATCAACGCCTGGTGTTCCCAGGGCCAGGCGTTGTGCATCTGGTAATCCTCAAAAGAATCGATATGGCTGACCAGGACTCCGGCGTTGCCGCTGGGCCGCAGCCGCATATCAATATCATAGAGTTTGCCGGTGCGGGTCATGGTTGTCAGAAAATGGATAATCCGCTGGCCCAGGCGTGAAAGATCGGAA
>QZJS01000092.1 GCA_003597945.1 Desulfobacteraceae bacterium
GGCTTGCGCAATATCGAAGAATGCAGCGTACTTAGCGTACGTGAAATTCTGAGAGATTGCGCGTAACGCAGATATTGGACTTTTTACAAGGCCGTCAAGTTTAATCCAGATTAAATATCAGCAGCCCGGCAATCCCCATAAACAAAACATTGGCCGCCCAGGCGGCCGCCGGCGGGGGGAGCAGATAGCCGTATCCCAGAGACAGGCAGAAACTGTAACACCCCCAGTACAAAAAAGCCGTTGCGATGCCGTAGGCAAAACCGGCGGCCAGGCCGCCCTCCCGGGTTTTTCCCCGCAGGGCGATGCCGGACCCGATCAGTGCCATGATCAGACAGACCCAGGGAAAAGCGATCTTGGCATGTAAATCCACGCGGTACCGGGTTGCATCATAGCCATCTTGTTCAACTTTCCGGATATAATTCAACAATGCGAGAAAGTTCATCTCCTCGGACTCGGCCACCACCCGCAACAAATCATCGGGTAGAAAATTGAGATCGATTTCCAGGCGTTCATGAATGCTGACAACATGATGGTCATCATTTTCGTCGAATCGCTGCACCATGCCGTCATAAAGAATCCACCCGTTGTCCGCAAACTCCCCGCGCTGTGCGTCGATGCGCTCCTTCATGGCGAAAGCATCATCGAAATATATGACGATAACGCCATGAATGGCCGATTCAGCGGGATTGTAATAAGCGATATGGGTAATGGAGCGATCTCCCCTGATCCATATGTTTCTTTCCCGTGAGGCCACCATCCGGCGTTCCCCGGTATCCGGATCGATGATCTCTCTGACCCGGGAATTTGCCACGGGAACCACCGCTTCGGAAAAAACAAACAGAACCAGACTAAGAATCACGCCAATGACAATCACCGGCCTGGTCAGGCTTAACACACTGATTCCGCCGCTTTTTAACGCGATAATTTCATTATTTTTCGACATCAGGCCGAACACGATCAGGACGCCCAGCAGCAGTGCCGCCGGCAGGATCTGTGAAATAATCAATGGGATTTTAGACAGAAAATAGGCAATGATATCCGACGGTGGAAGAGCCAGGGCAATCAATTTGTCTATCCGCCCGAAAAAATCGATGGCCAGGTAGACAATGGTCACCATTGTCAGGACCACCCCGAAATATTTAAAAAACATGCGCGTTATGTAAGCTTGAACAATGGTCATGAAGACTCTTTTTTAAAGCGTCGCAGAAACGATAATATATCCGGCGGTCGGTCATCGGCGTTTCTAATCAGCAGCCAGACCCCGGCCCCGCCCATGATGAAATTCGGCGCCCACAGACCGATCACGGGGGGCACATTCCCGGTCTCACCAAGCACCAGGCCGGCCGACAACATCAAATAATAGACCAGAAACGCCACCAGGCCGATCCCCATGCCGGCCGACCGCCGGGTGGTCTGGGTCTGAATCCCCAGCGGAACAGCCAGGACGGCCAGGGAAATACAGGCGAACGGAATGGAAAATTTCCGATGAAATTCAATCAGCGCGGAATAATATCGCTTATTATGATCCGTGGCCGCCTCGATATACGCCGTTAATTCTGAAAGACTCATTTCCTTTTCATTTCTCACGCCGGCACGGGCACTGCCGACGGCATTGTTAAGGTCAAGCTTAAGGTCATAGGTATCAAAACGGATCAGGTGGGCCGATCGGTCCGCCAGCCCCACCTGGTTGATGACGCCGTCACGCAATCTCAGGTTGAAGGTCTCGTCTTTTTCACCCTGGAACAGAAATCCCGTGGCGGCCGTGACCGCGATCCTGGCCCCTTCGTTGCGGTGGTCGTCAATAAAGACGTCCATGAGCATACCGGTTGCGGGATCAATTTTGTTGACATAAAACATGACCCCCTCAAAACTGTCATTAAACCGGCGCTCCTTGAGACCCAGGTTAAAATTCGACCGGACCACTTCAAAGGCCAGCTGCTTATAGGCCATCCGGCCCCAGGGCATGCCGTATACGGCCATAAAACCGGTAAAAAGTGCGCAGATAAGCCCAAACACCAGTACCGGCAACATGAACCGGTAAGCACTGATGCCGCCCGCCTTCAAAGCAATGATCTCGTTATCGTTGGACATCCGGAGAAACGCCAGCAACACCGCCATCATCACCGACATGGGAATGATGTAGACAAAAAAATAGGGCAGGGAAAAAAGCAGCATGAGAAAAAAAACAGAAATCCCCACCTGGTAATTGACGATCAGATTGGTGATATCTAAAATCTGCCGCATCAGAAAGACGAAAATAAAAAACAGAAGGTTCATGACAAATGGCGGAATCATTTCGGAAAAAATATATCGATTGAGAATCAACGCGATTATCTCCTTGGGCCAATTAGTGGTCGTGGGCCGGCAACGGACCGGCGGACTTCAAGATTCCCCCGTCAATTTCATATCAACGACCATAGAATCGATAGATGCAGGCACCTTTATGACTTTCTTACAGGGGGGCATCGGTCTCCCTGTTTTCCGTAAACTGCATCTGATGGAGATGATGATATTCGCCTTTTTCCGCCAGCAGGGCCGTATGGGTCCCCTGCTCCACGATCCGCCCGCCGGAAACGACAATGATTCGGTCCGCATAGGAAATGGTAGACAGGCGGTGGGCAATCACAAAGGAGGTACGGCCCTTCATCAGATTCTCCAGGGCTTTTTGCACCAGGCGTTCCGATTCCGTATCCAGTGCTGCCGTGGCCTCGTCTAAAATAAGGATGGGCGCGTTTTTCAGCAGGGCCCTGGCAATGCACATGCGCTGCTTTTCCCCGCCCGACAGACGACTGCCCAATTCCCCGATACCCGTATCAAATCCTTTGGGAAGACTTTGAATGAAATCATAAATATAAGCCGCCCTTGCTGCGTCCGCGATTTCTTCTTCCGCGGCATCCCGCCGGCCGTAGGCGATATTGTGCCGGATCGTGTCATTAAAAAGGATGGCCTCCTGGGTCACGATGGCGATCTGTTCCCGCAGCGTGGCAATGGACAGATCCCGGATATCGATTCCGTCGATCCTGACGGCACCGGTGGTCACGTCATAAAATCGGGGAATCAGGTTGACCATGGATGTCTTTCCACCGCCGCTCGAACCCACAATGGCGAGAATCTCACCGGGCGCCACCGCCAGGTTGATGTCTTTGAGCACCATTTCCGAGCCGTCATAGGAAAACCCAACATTTTCAAACGTGATATGATGGGGCGTTGTGGCGATATGCACCGGCGACGGCTTATCCTTTATATCGGATTCGGTTTCAAGAATATCAAAAATCCGGTCCACGGCCGCCATTCCCTGCTGGATGACATTATTGAGCTTGGTCAGCTTCTTGACGGGTGGATATAAAAACATGACGGCCGCGATAAAGGAAAAAAAAGTGCCCGGCGTTGACGTCCCCTTGAAAACGCCATATCCGCCGTACAATATCACCAGGGCAATGCCTGTACCGCCCAGGATCTCCATCACCGGGGATGTCAGGGCGTTGGCCCGAACCGCCTTGAGTTCAAACCGGAACACCCGGTAACTTTTATCGACAAAAGACTGTTTTTCATCATTTTCCATGCCAAAGGCTTTGACGACCTTATTCCCGGCAAAGGTTTCATGCAAAAACGCGTTCAAGTCCGCCATGCTTTCCTGACTCCGGCGGCTGTATCGCCTGACCCGGCGTCCGAATTCAACAATGGGGACAATGGCCAATGGAAATACCATGATCGCAATGATGGCCAGTTTCCAGTCCCGGTAAAAAATCAGAACGAGCAGCCCGATGATGGTGAAAAAATCACCGATCCCGCCGGTGACGGCTTTGGAGACCATATTTTTAATAATTCCGACATCATTGGTGATCCTCGACATCAGGCCCCCGGTGCGCTCCTTGTGAAAAAAGGCCAGGGGCAGATCAATGATGCGGGCGTACAGGGCGTTGCGCAACTGTTTGATGATGCGTTCCCCGACATAATGCATCAGGTATTCCTGGCCGTACATACCGAGGCCCCGCAGGAAAAAAATACCGATAACCAGAAGGGGAATGAATTTAAGCATATCTTCCTTTTTGTTGAGGAAGATATCATCTAACACCGGTTTGACCAGATAAGCCGTGGCCGATGTGGTCAGGGCCACGACGATCATGCAGATCGAGGCCAGAAAGAGAGAAATCCAATTTTCCCTTATATATTTAAATAATTCTCTGTGCCGCTGCCTGATGGTGAAACTAAAAGCCATTATCTATTGTCCATGTATCCGTGTTGTCGGCGCCTGCCGGTGATAATTTCGACCCAGCATGTCCATGGCAATGCCGGCGGTTTTATCGGCCGCGCCGGCACCTCCCAGTGCTTTGCGGACCTGTTGCAGCTTCTTTCTGATCCGGGCTGTTTTTTCCGGATGATCCAGAAGGTCGGCCGCGGCCATGGCGATCTTCTGGGGATGGGCGTCCTGCTGAACCAGCTCGGGCACCACCCGTTCGCCCGCGATGATATTGACAAGGCCGATATGATCCACCCGGATAAGGGCCCGACCCAGCAGGTAACTGACCGGCGATACACGGTATACGATGATCATAGGAATGCCGTAAATGGCCGTCTCCAGGGTCACGGTCCCGGAAGCAGCAATGATCAGACGGCTTTTTTCAAACACCGCGGAGATATCTCCGGGCACCGGCACGATACGGCACACCCCCTGATAGGGCGCTGCCAGGACTGAGACCCATTCGGGACGAATAGACGGCGCCACGGAAACCAGGAACGTGGCATCCTTATATTTCTGCTGCAAAATACTGGCGGCCGCCAGCATCTCCGGCAGATTCTTTCCAACTTCACCCCGACGGGAACCGGGCAGAAGACCGATCACGGGTCCGGGCAAATCATCTGCGTCTGTTGCGGACGCCTGGAATCCGTCATAAGCGTCCATAAGGGGATGGCCCACAAATGTCACCGGAACACCGTGTTTTCGGTAAAACGCTTCTTCAAAGGGAAGGATTACGACCATGTGATCCACGTTTTTCCGGATCTGGTGAATGCGGCCCGATCGCCAGGCCCACAACTGGGGGCTGATATAGTAGAGAACGGGAATGCCCTGCTTTTTGGCGGCGGCAGCCACATGAAGATTAAAATCAGGAAAGTCGATGAGAATGACCAGATCCGGCCGAAGGCCTTTTATCACGCGCTTGACCGACGCCATGCCCCGGATCACGCCGGGCAGTTTTGCAAACACCTCCGTGATGCCCACCACGGAAAGCTCGGCCGCGTCGCATATGATGTGAACGCCGGCATTTTTCATGTTTTTGCCGCCGATGCCGCAGAAAAACAATTTCGGATCACGACGCTTCATGGCCGCGATCAGGTGCGCGCCATGGGCGTCGCCGGACGCCTCTCCGGCGATGATCAGCACGCATCGGGAATCTGTTTTTTTCATGATCATCTAGCCTCAGGCGAACCGGCGGCTCGACTCCTGGATCTGGCGGGTAATGGCCAGCGCGATATCAAGGGCATCCCGACCCATGCGACCAGTGACTTCCGGCGCCTGCCGCGTTCTTACCGACTGGATAAAAGAGCGGATCTCATCTTCTAACGCATCGCCGTCGGTAAAACTGCTTTCTTCTATCTGCATGCCCGGAATCAGGGCTTCCCGCCCGCCGGTGCCGGGCCAGACATGAACAATGGATCGGTTGGCGAAATCAAGGCTGATATATCCGTCTTTTTGAAACAACCGGATTTTGCGCTCATTCTTGTTGGCGATCCGGCTGGCGGTGACTTTGGCCACGGCGCCGTTTTCAAACTCGATATGGGCATTGGCGATATCGATACTGTCCGATACCACCGGCGCGCCCATGGCATGGGTATAACGAATGCTGGATTTGACAAAATTAATAATGATATCAATATCATGAATCATAAGATCCAACACGACACTCACATCCGTCCCCCGTTTCTTATAAAGGCTCAAGCGGTTTGATTCGATAAAAACGGGATGATTGACGATTTTTCTAACAGCCACCACCGCCGGGTTGAACCGTTCCAGGTGACCGGCCTGAAGAATCAGGTTCCGGCTGTCGGCGATGGCGATAAGTTCATCGGCTTCTTCCACCGTGCGGGTGATGGGTTTTTCTATCAGCACGTCAATATCGCGTTCAAGAAAAGACTTGCCGATTTCATGATGCAGGGGTGTGGGGGCCGCGACGCTGACCGCATCCACGTTGCCAAACAGATCGGCCGCATCGTAGAATGCCGCGGTGCCGACGTTTTTTGCCACGGCATCGGCCTGGTCGCGGTCGGGATCAACGACGCCGACCAGTTCCACGTCACCCATGCGGGAATATTTTTCCGCGTGGAATTTCCCCAGGTAGCCGACACCCACTACGCCGACCCGAATTTTTTTCATGCTGCGCTCCTCTTTTATCTGCTCTGTGCTTATGATGCCCAGGACGCCATCAGTCCGCTTTTACGCGTTACACGGCTGTTTTCATCGCAATTTTTCCAGGTCCGTCGCATCGTTTATTGCCATGACGGTGATCTTACACCTATCGGCCAGATCAATCATCTCTTGCCTGTCAAACACCATTGACCGACCGGCTTCGATTACCAGCACCCTGGCGCCGGCTTCATTCATGGTCCTGATGGTTTGCACCCCCACCGCGGGTACGTCGAACCTGAAATCCTGAATGGGTTTGCAGACCTTGGCCACCACCGCGCCGTTTTTGCTCAGCCGCCCGCCCCGCAGGATCGTGCTGTCCGTGCCGTCTATGGCCTCCACCGCCAGTACGGAACCGCCGGACACCACCACGCACTGACCGATGTCAAGATGACCGATGGCCATAGCGATATTAAAACCTAAGATCATGTCGGGAATTTCATCTTTTTTAGGTTTCTGTCGGGTCCAGCAGCCGGCCTCGGCCAGCAGTTCCGGCAGCAGAAAGGTGGATGCGCGGACCAGAATACCCTCTTTCTCAAGCATCCCGGCAAAAGCCCTCAGTACCCGGTCGTCATGGGTGTCATGCCGCATCCCTGCGATCAGGGCCATGGCCTTGATGTCCGGCCGAATCTGACTGATGGCATTGGTTTTGCTGATCGCACCGGCCATCACTACTTCGGTGATCCGGTTTTTTTTAAAAAACGTCAGCAACCGTTTGATCTGCCCGATATACAGGGTTTCCATGGCAAAAACATGCCCGGCCAGTTCCGGGGCGGTTTCGCCGTGATAGCCCACGGCATAAACCAAATACCCTTTTTGTGCCGCCTTTTCAGCAAAGATAATCGGAAAACGGCCGCTTCCGGCGATCAATCCAATCCGACTGCCCATTGTCATCTTCAAGTCCATCTTTATACGAATAGGATGTATAGCGTTTACGGCTTTAGCGCGTTACCCCGCGCTGGGTGCTGTTCATGAAATCCACCAGTTTCAGCACCTCCGGGGTATTATCAACCTCGGCCAGAACCCGATCCACGGCTTCCTTTACCGTGAGTCCGATACGGAAAATGATCCGGTAGGCCTTTTTGAGCTGAGAAACTGTCTCGGGGGAAAAACCGCGGCGCTGCAGGCCGACCTTGTTAATACCATGAAGGCTGGCGCGATCTCCCGCGGCGATCACATAGGGCGGGATATCTTTGACCAGGGCGGATTTGCCGCCGATAAACGCATAATCCCCGATGCGAACGAACTGATGGATGGCCACCAGCCCGCCCACCGTCACATAATCACCAATGATCACATGGCCGGCAAGGGTGGCGTTGTTGGCCATGATCACGCCTTTGCCGGTGCGGCAGTCATGGGCCACATGAGCATAGGCCATTAAAAAATTATCCTCGCCCACTTCGGTGACGCCGCCGCCGAAAACCGTGCCCCGATTCAACGTGGTAAACTCCCGGATAATGGTATTTTTTCCGATCTTCAGCCAGGTTTCCTCGCCGCTGTATTTGATGGACTGGGGTGCCGTTCCCACGGACGCATACTGAAAAATCTGACAATTCGCGCCAATCTCGACATACGAATCAATAAAAACATAAGAACCGACCACGGTTTTTTCCCCGATGATCACATTGCCCCTGATCACAGAATAAGGTCCGACGGTCACATTTTGGCCGATCTGGGCACCGGGATCAATAATTGCAGTGGGATGAATCATTTTTGACCTCCGATGAGCACCATCAATTCCGCTTCCGCGACAAGGCGGGCGCCCACAAAAGCTTCTCCGGTTATTTTTATCATGCTTGACCTCTGTTTTTTAATCCTGACCTCATATATCAACTGATCACCGGGCACCACCGGTACCCGGAACCGTGCCTTGTCAATGCCGGTGAAACAGAGCCGGTCGTGCATTTCGACGGGATGGGTTTCACCCAGAAGCAGAGCGACCGCCTGGACCATGCCTTCTAATATCAGAACCCCCGGCATGATGGGCTTGCCCGGAAAATGGCCCTGAAAAAACGGCTCATTGATGGAGACGTTTTTTAAGGCAACCAGCTTTTCCCCCGGCAAAACTTTCATAACCCGATCCACAAGAACAAAAGGATACCGGTGCGGCAGCAGTTCTAAAATCCGCTCGATTCCATAGTCTTCCATCATTGACCACACCTTTACTTTTTTAAGCGACCCATTATGTTTTTTCACACCGTCATCAATAACTATTTCCCGGACCCCATCTTCTCCAGTCGTTTTTCAAGATCAGCGATACGTTTTTTAAGCTCCGGCAAACGAGGAATGATCTGCTGCGCCCGGAGCCATAAAGGATGCGCCATTTCCGGAGTTCCCGAGACCACAACCCCGTCGGCAAGAGATCGGGTCACCCCGGTCTGAGGACCCACGATGGCGCGGTCGCCAATGACGATATGACCGACGATGCCGGCCTGGCCGGCCAGGATGACGTTCCTGCCGATGGTGGTGCTGCCCGCGATGCCGACCTGGGCCACGATCAGAGAATTTTCGCCGACAACCACGTTATGTGCGATATGAACGTGATTATCCGTTTTCACACCGCTCTTGATCCAGGTTTTTCCAAACGTGGCCCGATCGATGGTGTTGCAGGCCCCGATCTCGACATCATCATCAATCACAACAATCCCCACCTGTGGTATTTTAACGTGCTTGTCCCCGTCGGCGACAAACCCGAACCCGTGGCTGCCGATCACCGTGCCGGCATGAATGATCACCCGGCTGCCGATCCGGCAATCCCCGTATATGGTGACATTGGGAAAAATCTCGCTGTCATCGCCGATGTTTACCCCGTCACCGATGACCACGCCAGGATGAACTGCGCTCCCATCGCCGATGACCACGTTGTCCCCGATAACCGCATGCGGCCCGATAAACACATCCTTACCGATGCGGACATGACGGCCGATAACCGCCCCGGGTGCGATTTTGGGAGGCGGTTTGTGCGCAGGGAAAAACAGCGGCATGATCCGGGCGAAGGCAAGCCTGGGTTTGTCCGCGCGGATGAGGTTGATGCCGGCCAGGGCCTTAAAATCGCGGGGAACAATGACGGCGCCGGCGGTGGTTTTATCCACCCGCTTGAGTATTTTCGGTGAATCGGCAAAAGTGATGTCGTCTCCGGTGGCAGCGTCAAAGGGGGACGCACTCCGGATCATTTTATGGGGATCGCCGATGATATCGCCGTCGATATGGGCCAGCAGGCCGGCCAGTGTGATTTCCATTTAAACCTGCTTCCATCGCTTAAAACGGGATTAAATTCAAGGTTGCGTTTTTGCGTTATATGCCGCGATCACCTTGTCCGTGATGTCGATGGCTGCGGGAGAATAAACGACCGCGCCCTGCTCGATGATCAACAGATATCCTTCCTTCTGCCCGAGGTCTTCGGTGATTTCAAATATCTCGACCTTGAGTTTCTCAATCATCCGATTTTCCAGTTCCCGGATTTCGGACTGATATTTTTTCTGGAGGGTCTGGAAATCGTAACGCCGGATCTCCATTTCCCGCTGTTTTTCATCCCGTTTGTCGCGGCTCATGACCATGGCGTCCCGATTGAACTGTTCGGTCATCTGTTCGATCTCTTCGCCCTTCTTTCTCAGATCGGACTCCATTTCGCGGCCCCGGGTCTGTATGGTTTCCTGGACCGCCTTGCCGGGGGCCGATTCCAGAAGCACCCGCTGGAAATCGACCACGGCGATTTTTGCGATGTCCGCCGCTAATGCAGGCAGGGCAAAAGCGATGATAATGAGGACAATCCCCGCACAACCGATGTTACGCATTCTCATAATACCCCCTTTATCAATTCATTTTAACTGTTTTTTCCAACTGTTCAAACAACAACTAAAAAGTGGCGCCGGCATCGGCCTAAATAGATCCGTTGATCAGAAAAATCCGCCGATGGTAAATTCCCAGCGACCCGAGCCTTCTCCCGGCTTGCTATCAAGAATATAACCTCTCTCCAGCCGCAGGGGTCCCATGGGCGAATACCAGCGAATACCGAACCCCGCGCTTTCCCGCAAGTCTTCAAGATCGATGGGGCCGCCTTCAAATGCGTTGCCGGTGTCATAAAAAACCAATCCCATGAAACCGGCATCCTTGATGATGGGGAAAATATATTCCAGATTGAACTGAACATAACGATCCCCACCGATCTCGATACCGTCCTCATTGACCGGGCCCACCGACCGCCAGTCAAAACCTCTCAGCGAATTAATACCACCCAGATAAAACCGCTCATAATCAGGCAGATCTTTTCCTGAATTTTCAATTACATATCCTGTCTCACCATGGGCAAAAAAGACCGTGCTCCAAAACAGCGGGTAATACCAGCCGGTCTCGGCGGTGAACTTGGTAAAGCCGATGTTCCCACCCAGACCGGCATATTGCACCGTACCCTTATGGGTTGCTCCTTCCGACGGATTGAATGCCCGGTCTCTGGAATCATAGACCAAACTCAGCGAAACACTGCTCTCAATATTTTGCCCGGGAAGAATATATGGGGAGGCCAGCTCAGATATATTCGTGATGTCGCTGACATCGTATGCATAACGGATGTATCCCCTGGTATAATCGAAAACCGGATATCCGAAGCGTAGACCGCCGCCGACGCTTTCCCTGTCATAATCATCATAGTCTCGGTTCCATTTATAAGCATCCACCCCCGCCGAAAGAGGGATGTCAAACAGCCACGGTTCAACGAAACTAAGTGAAAACAGCTGCGACTCGCTTCCGGCCTGAGTTCTGAACTCTAAAAACTGCCCCCTGCCGAAAAGGTTCCGCTCGGAAACCGAGGCCATAACATAGAGTTTATCGACCCCGCTGTACCCCCCGCCGAAAGTAAACGTCCCCGTAGGTTTTTCCGCAACATCGAGCTGCAGGATCATCTGATCATCCGCACTCCCCCGGTGGGTCCGGACATTAACGTCCTCAAAAAAGTCCAGCCGTTGCAGATTTTGAATGCTCCGCTTCAAACGATTGCTCCTGAAGAGCTCCTGTTCATAAACAGTGAGTTCCCGGCGGATAACCTTGTCGTGGGTTTTGGTATTTCCGGTAATGATAATTCTTTCAAAATAGACCGGTTGGTTTTGCTCGATATGAAACACGATATCAATGGCGGCGGTTTCAGGGTCTTTCCGGATTTCCGGCATTACATCGGCCCTTGCATACCCTTTGTCCGCATAAATATCCGTCAGTGTCAGCACATCCTGGCGGATGGTGTCGCGGTTGTAATAATCATCGGTGACGGTTGCCAGGCTGGCCATGAGATCTTTCTTATCGATAATGAAATCCCCCTCAACATCGACGCTCCCCATGCGGTACTGATCGCCTTCGTCAATCTTGATGAGTATGTAAATCCATTCATCCTTAAATTCGATTTCCGGTTCGCCGATTCTGGCATCCGCGTACCCGCTGTTGTGATAAAAAGCATTTAGAGTCATTATATCCTGGGCCAGTTTGTCATGGTCGAGTTCGCCGGAAGAAGTCAGCCAGGAAAAAAAACCCTTTTCGGAGGTATTCATCATTTTTATGAGCTCTTTTGACGTATAGGCCTGGTTGCCGTCAAAATTGATCTCCTTGATGCGGACCTTTTCTCCCTCTTCAATGACAAATTCAAGATTCGCCTGGTTGTGTTCCAGGGGATGAATCACATAACTCACTTTAACGTTATGATAATTCTTCTCCCGGTAGAGGGCTTCGATGATCCTTAGATTCCGTTGTATCCGGAAAATATTAAGAATGGACCCCGTGCTGATGTCTATGTTCTCTTTCATTTTTTCATTGTCTATGGTGCGGTTCCCCGAAAATTCAATTTCCCGGATGGTCGGCTTTTCCCGCACATCGAAAATGACGATATTGCCGTCCGACTCGGATATGACTTCAACCCGGATATCATCAAAATAGCCCATATTGTAAATGGCTTCCAGATCTTCAGAGAGCCGGGCCGCATCATAGACGCCGCCTGTCCGCGTACCCAGGACCCGTATGATGGCGTCCGCCTCGATCCGCTGGTTACCGGTCACGCGGATCTCCTTCACCGTTGACCCATCCTGGGCCCATATGGCCGTTGCGATACAACAGCAGGCCAGGCTGCAGATCAACACATAAATATATAAACGCATAAATCGATTACACCTTTTCCAGTTCTTCAAGCTTTCCGTCAATAAGCGTCATGGTGCGCTGCATATATCCGGCAAGCTTCATATTGTGCGTCACGGTCACAATGGTCATGTTAAATTCCTGATTCAGGGTAAGCAGCAGATCATGGATCTGGTCGCTGTTTTTCTGATCCAGATTGCCCGTAGGCTCATCGGCGAGCAGGATGTCGGGATTGAGCACCAGCGCCCGGGCAAGCGCGACCCGCTGCTGCTCACCGCCGGAGAGCTGATTCACCCGGTGGCGGACCCGGTGCTTGAGCCCAACCCGCAACAAAATGGTTTCAGCTTTTTCACGGATATCCGTCCGCCGGTCTCCACGGATCAGACCGGGCATCATCACGTTTTCAAGGGCCGAAAATTCGGCCAGCAGATAATGGAACTGAAACACGAACCCGATGGTTTTATTCCGGAACCGGGCCAGGGTCTCGGCATCATATGCATAGACATCCTCGCCCCTGTATAGAAGACGCCCGCTGTCGGGCCGGTCCAGGGTGCCGAGCACGTGAAGAAAAGTCGACTTTCCGATTCCCGACTCTCCGACCACGGCGATGGTTTCCCCGGCGGCGATGTCAAAGGAAAGATCCTTTAATACATCAATGACCACCCCGTTGTTGTGGTAGGTCTTGCAGATATCCTTCAGACTTATCAGACCGCCAAATATGCCCTCGGCCGGCATTGCTTCGGATAGACGATCCCTTTGATTGACAGCGCCGCTAACCATAACGCAGGGCCTCCACCGGGTCCAGCCGCGACGCTTTGTAAGCCGGATAAAGAGTTGAGAAAAAACAAATCCCCACCGCGGCGACAACAATGACCAGCACGTCCGGATATCGCAGCTGAACCGGCAGGGTGGTGAAATAATAAACGTCGCCCGGCAGTTCGATGAACTGGTAGTTTTTGAGAATATAGCATCCGAGGATGCCCAGCGCCACGCCCAGCATGGTGCCGACCATGCCGATGACAAGCCCCTTATACACGAAAATTCTGCGGATGCTCCGGTCCGTGGCGCCCATGGCTTTGAGTATGGCGATATCTTTGGTCTTGCTCAGCACCATCATGATCAGGGAACTGGCGATATTAAACGCCGCCACCAGAATGATCAGGGTAAGGATGATGAACATGGCTTTTTTTTCAAGCTTTAAGGCGGAAAAGAAATTGCGGTTCATCTGCATCCAGTCGGTGGTCCAGTAGGGGAATCCGAAAGTTTCGGCAATATCCTTTGACATCCGGTCCGCATGATAAATATCGTCAATGCGGACACCGATCCCGGTGACCGCGTCACCCATTCTGAGCAGCTTCTGAGCAGTCTCTATATGGATATAGGCAAGAGTGGCATCATATTCATAAAATCCGGACCCGAAAACACCCGTCACTTCAAACCGCTTCATGGCCGGGATATGCCCCACCGGCGACATCATGCCCCGGGGCGAAATGATATAGATCGCCGCGCCTTCGGAAACCCCGAGATTCATGGCAAGCTCCCTGCCCAGAATAATTCCGGGCACGGTCGTTTCCTCCGAAGCCGCCGCTTCTACTTTTAGTCTGTTTTTCAATTCCTCCGGTGAATATCCTTTAATGACGGACCCGGCCGCCTCCGGATCCATTCCCCGCAGCACGGCGCCGGACATGTTGGACGCGGATCTGAGCATCACCTGAGTGTGAACGAACGGATCGGCCGATACCACACCCTTTCGGGTTTGAAGCCTTTGGATAATATCACGGTAATCAGCGATTTCACCACTGTGGCGCCGGAGGATGACATGGGCCTCAACCCCGAGAATCTGAGACTTGAAATACGATTCCGCTCCCGACATTACGGAAATCACGATGATCAGTGCCATCACGCCCACGGTAACGCCCGCCATGGACAGCAGGGTGATAAAGGAAATAAATGCGTGCTTCTGCCTGGATCGCAGGTAGCGGCCGCCGATAAAATATTCAAAATACATCAAATTATCTATACTCGCTAAACTCAAATAAAAGCATCATTGTGGTCCGTCCGGCCGGCATGGGGGCGCTCCGCGGGCTTTAACCCTTTTCCGTCGGTTTCATGTGGGGAAACAAAATGACATCGCGAATGGAGGCGGCATCGGTGAGCAGCATGGCCAGGCGGTCGATGCCGATCCCCTCGCCGGCCGCGGGGGGCATGCCGTATTCCAGCGCCCGGATATAATCCTCATCCATCATATGGGACTCATCATCTCCGGCGGCGCGTTTTTCAAGCTGCTGGCAAAACCGGTCCCGCTGATCCTCGGGATCATTGAGTTCCGAAAAACCGTTGGCAATCTCCCGGCCGGCAATAAAGAGTTCAAAACGGTCCGTAAGGTTCGGGTCGATCCTGCTGCGTCGGGAGAGCGGCGACACCTCCACCGGATATCCGGTGATAAACGTCGGCTGGATCAGGCGGGGTTCAACCAGCGCATCAAACAGCTTGGTAAGAATTTTCCCCGGACCCATGGCGTTAAGCTCACCCTGATTTTCAAAAATCATGCCCGCGGATGCTGCCGCTTCCAGCAGCCCCTCCCGGTGATGTATCGCAGCCGGATCAATCCCGCCGATGGTTTCCAGTGCCTCATGCATGGTCATTTTTCGCCAGGGACTTTGAAAACTGATGGTGTTTTCCTGGTAAACCACGTCGACCGAACCGGTCACCGCCAGTGCCGCGGCCTGAAACATTTCCTCGGTCAGGGCCATGAAGTCCTCGTAATCGGCATATGCCTGATAAAACTCAAGCATCGTAAACTCCGGGTTATGCTGGGTAGATATCCCCTCGTTCCGGAAATTCCGGTTGATTTCAAATACCCGTTCAAACCCGCCGGTAACCAGACGCTTCAGATAGAGTTCCGGCGCGATCCGCAAATAAAGATCCATGTCCAGGGCGTTATGATGGGTCTTAAACGGCCTGGCCTCGGCCCCGCCCGGAATCGTCTGCATCATGGGTGTTTCCACTTCCAGAAAATCACGCTTCAACAAAAAATCCCGGATCACCTGGATCAGCCGGCTGCGCTTAATAAAGATATCCCGGACCTCCGGGTTCATGATCAGGTCAAGATAGCGCTGCCGGTAGCGCTTTTCAGGATCTTTGAGCCCGTGAAACTTTTCAGGCAGGGGCCGCAGCGACTTGGACAGCAGGCTGATTTTATCGGCCAGCAGGGTCCACTCGCCGGTTTTGGTCTGAAACATTTCACCCGTGATCCCGATGAAATCGCCGATATCCATTTTTTTAAACAGGGCATAGGCGTCTTCACCCACCTTGTCGTGGCGGATATAGGCTTGGAGCTGCCCTGAACGGTCCTTAAAACGGATAAAGCAGGATTTACCGAAACGATTGACGGCCATGACCCGTCCGGCCAGCGAAATGCCCGCCGGCAAAGATTCCGGAATGAAGCCGGGATCATTAACGCGGACTGCAATATCACCAATGGAATGGGTCACGCAAAAGTCGTTGGGATAAGGATCAACCCCTACTTCCCTGAGTTCGCGAACCTTTTCTTTTCTTGCCGCGACAATGTCGCTGGTTTGTTCCATATAATTTTCGACCTTTTTTGTTGATTAAACCTGAAACCTTTTGTTATCCGGCTTGCTATCCCATTTGCAGCCGGCTGTCAAGCGCAAGTCACGCCGACTCCGGCCGGCACCCCGTGATCGGTATTAGCGGAACTTGGTACTGCGGCCGCATGAATCAGGAAAAAATTGACCGGGATGCAATAATCTGGGGAAACTTGAGGATAAAAGACGTTCCTTTCCCGGGCGTGCTGACAACATCAATGAGCCCGTTGCAAGACATCACAATGCGCTGAACAATGGACAGGCCCAGGCCGGTTCCCTTGGCTTTTCGCGTAAAAAACGGATCAAAAATCGATTTCAAAATATCTTCCGTCATGCCGCACCCGCTGTCGGTGACGGTAATGCCGATGCTTTTTTTATCCACCGGCGCAACGTCGACATGAATCGTTCCCTGGTCGTCGATGGCTTCATCCGCGTTTAACAACAGGTTCCACAGCACCTGCCGCACATGTTCCGGATCGGCATGGATGAACAGTTCACGGGCGATCCGTCGGTTGACGGTGATTTTGCGGTTGCGGCGGCGCATGTCGGATTCAAAGTAGGTGACGATTTCCTCGACAGCGGCCCCGATATCGATACTTTCCGCCCGTCCGGGCCGGGGTTTTGCAAAAAGCAGAAAATCATTGACAAGCGCGCCGATCCGATCCGTCTCCCGAATGACGATATCCATCAGCTTATCCCGGTGCGGTTCATAAGGGATGTCTTCTTTGAGCACCTGAATAGATCCGGATAACGCGGCCAGCGGGTTTTTGATTTCATGTGCCAGACCGGAAGCCATTTCGCCGATGGCAGCCAGTTTTTCCACTCGTTTTATCTGTTCTTCCGCGGCCCACAGATCCAGCTTGGCCCGTTTTTCCTGCTCCGAGAGATATCCGCTTAAAAAAGCAACGGCAAAGCAGGCGGCAATAGTGATCAGTAATTTATAAATCACATATTCCCAGCTATAGGTTGCCAGCATGTATCTGGGTTCAAACCCGAAAGGATGAATAATACCGTAGTATTCAAGATCCACAAGAATACCGTACTGAATGACGCAGATAATCGCCATGATCATCCCTCCCCGCCGGTATGTCACCATGCTCGCGTAAATAATCACCACCAGGTAAAGAAATGAAAAAACACTGGAAAAACCACCGGTCAATAAAATAATAAATGAGATGGTGATAATATCGATATTGAGTTGGATATAGCCGAAACGGACCAGTTTTCTGGCGCGGGGTAGAATAAATGCGTAAAAACCGGATAAAAGGAGGGTAACGGCGCCGATGATAACCAGAAAAACCAGCGGCGCGGAATAAAAAGAGACTCCTTCGTGATAGGCTGCAAAAATCGTGGAGCCTAACATTACCGCTGCAAAAAGGCCCCTGAAAAAGATAAGCCATCGCAATTTACGGTAGATGTCGGCTTCGAGACGTTTTTCCCGATCGATCATCCCCGGCTTACAGCGCCCCGGCCAGCTGGAAAATAGGCAGGTACATGGATACCACCAGGCCGCCGATGGTGACCCCCAGAAACACCAGCATGAAGGGCTCGATCAATGCTGTTATATTGTCTACGGCCTGATCAACCTCATCTTCATAAAAGTCGGCGATCTTCTCCATCATGGTGTCAATGGCGCCGGTGGATTCACCCACGGCGATCATGGAGCAGACCATGGGCGGGAAAACCCCGGTCTGAAGAAGCGGCTCGGCAATGGTCTGCCCCTCGGCGATACCGGAACGAACCTTGTAAATGGCGGTTTCGATGGTCTTGTTACCGGCGGTTTTGGCCACGATATCCAGTGCCTCCAGGATGGCCACGCCCGATGCAAGCATGGTGGACATGGTCCGGGTAAAGCGGGCCACCGCGACCTTGCGGATCAGGATGCCGATGACAGGCAGTTTGAGCATAGTATTGTCAATGAGCGCCCGTCCCTTTTCCGTCCGGTAAAATCGCCGAAAGGCCCAGCTCGACAAGAAAATAAAACCAATAATATGGAGAATCCTCGCCTGAACAAACTCGCTCATGGCAACAACCATCAGGGTAGGCGTCGGAAGGGCCGCGCCGAAATCCGCAAACATCTCTTGAAAAACCGGAATAACAAAAATCAGAATCACTGCCACTACCAGAATGGCAATGGCGATGGTCACGAGGGGATAAGTCATGGCGCCCTTGACCTGGGCCTTTAGCTTGGCCGCCTTTTCCATATATGCGGAAAGGCGCCGCAAGATCACGTCGAGGATACCGCCGGCCTCGCCGGCGGCTACCATATTGACAAAAAGGGTGTCAAAATGTTCCGGATATTTTTTCAGGGCCTCGGCAAGGGTCTGGCCGCTTTCCACCGATTCCTTGATGCTTCTGAGCATTTTTTTAAATGAGGCATTTTCCTGCTGGGACTGGAGAATATCCAGGCACTGGATAATGGGCAGGCCGGCATCAATCATGGTGGAAAACTGACGGCAGAAAATAATAATGTCCTGCTGTTTTATCTTGGGCTGGAGAAAGGCGACATTTTCAAAAAGGTCTTTTGGTTTTTTCTTGACCTTGACGGGTGTGATCCCCTGCCGGGTCAGACTGGACTTGACCTCCTGCTCGGAGACCGCCTCCATTTCCCCTTTTCTTACCTGATCGCCCCTGGCACGACCTTCCCACAGAAAAACCGGCATATATCCCCCTTTGCTGTGCGCTCAGATCTCGACGACTTTGCAGAAAACAAACTTCCGTTCGACGCCGCCCATCACGCTGTCGCCTGTTACACTGACCAAGCATTTCTTGGCCAAAATCCGCACGACATGGTATTAATATTCAATTGATAATACCACTTCCTAAAAAAGCGTCAAGATAATATACGATATGGATTATTTATCTTTTTATCATGCTATGGACAATAAAACAATTTTTTTTATACCTCAAATCAGCGGGAGATCCGGCAGGAACCCCTTCCGGGAATAAAGCCCGGCGGCGTGACGACAATTCAAATTTATTTCCCGATATAAAGGAACTTAATTGCCCTAGTTATTTTTTTTTGCTAACAGTGATTAACTTGCTAACCCGATTGCGGATGTTGCGGGGCAGATTATCATCCGGAGATGAAAAATGACGGCTCCGTCTAAAAGATTATATTACGGAACAAATCGTGACCTCTGAAAACCGGTCAAACACAGATAGCGCTCAAACCCTCACCGTGATTACCACGCACATCAATGCTGATTTTGATGCGGTGGGATCGCTGCTGGCGGCCCATAAGCTTTATCCGGGATCTCATGTGGTTTTTCCCGGGTTCCATGAAAAAAGCGCCAGGAATTTTTTTGTCCAGTCCATGGCATACCTGTTTAATATGATTGATATCAAGAATTTGGACATATCAAAAGTTAAAAGACTTGTGGTGGTGGACACCAAACAGGCCGGCCGGATCGGAGACCTGGCCGCCATCATTGGCAACCCCGATGTGGAAATACATCTCTACGATCACCATCCGGCCCTGCCAACCGATATTGCCGGGGATTATGAAATCACCCGGGCCACCGGCGCCAATGTCACCCTTCTGGCCGAAATCATCAGGGAAAAGGGCCTCGATATCACACCGGAAGAAGCCACCATCATGTGTTTAGGTATTTACGAGGATACGGGGGCGTTCACGTTTCCATCCACCACGGAAAGTGATTTTTTCGCCGCGGGTTTTCTGGTTTCAAAAGGCGCCAATCTCTATACCATATCCAACCTGATGTCTAAGGAAATGGATCCCCGCCAGATCAATCTCCTCAATGAACTGATCAATGCTGCCGAACATCACAGCATCAACGGCATGGATGTGGTGATCACCAGCGTGAGTTGCGACGAATATATTCACGATCTGGCGTTTCTGGTCCAGAAAATGATGAAAATAGATAATTTGAACGCGGTATTCGCCCTCGCCCTGATGAAAAACAAAATATACTTGGCGGCCCGCAGCAACACCCCGCTGGTGGATGCCGGCGCCATTGCCAGGGAGATGGGCGGCGGCGGTCACGGATTCGCGGCCGCCGCCACCATCCGGGATAATACCATGGCCCAGGCCGAGCAACGCCTGGTGGAAATTCTTCACCGGCATGTCAGCGCCAAACAGTGTGCACAAGAAATCATGACATCGCCGGCCATCCATGCCGACGAAGGCATTTCCTGCCGGGATGCCCAGAAACTGCTCTCCCGATACAATATCAACGCGCTGGTGGTGACCCGCATGTCAGACGGCAAAGACCGACTCGCGGGATACATTTCCCGGCAGGTCATTGAAAAAGCCCTGTATCACGATCTGGATACCGTCCCCATCAAAGAGTATATGACCAGCGAGATCGCCACCGTGGGCCCGGACGCCGGGATCGGCGAAATCCAGGAAAAAATCATCGACAACAAACAGCGGGTCCTGCCGGTCATGGAAAATGACCGGATCATCGGGGTAATCACCCGGACGGACCTGCTCAATGTTCTGGTTCAGGAATCCCGGGAAAAAACCGCCATGGCCATGGATCCGCTGCAGGATCCCGTTCTTCCCCGGACCAAAAACATCATTTCCTTCATGAAGGAACGCCTGTCGGACCGGGTTCTCGCCTTGTTGCGGAATGTGGGGGAAGTGGCCCATGAAATGGGGTTTTCAGCATATCTGATCGGCGGTTTTGTAAGAGATCTTTTTTTGTATCGCCACAATGAAGACATGGATATCGTCATTGAGGGAGACGGCATTGCCTTTGCCCGGGAATTCGCCCGGCGGTCCGACGCCCGGATCAACACCTACGACAAGTTCGGCACTGCGGTGATCATTTTCCCCGACGCTTACAAAATTGATGTGGCATCGGCGCGCATGGAATATTATTCCTTTCCGGCGGCCCTGCCCACGGTGGAGATGAGTTCCATCAAACTGGATCTGTTCCGGCGGGATTTTACCATCAACACCCTGGCCGTTTCACTCAATCCGGCCGGATTCGGAAAACTCATCGATTTTTTCGGGGCCCAGCGCGACATCAAGGAAAAGGTCATCCGGGTCCTTCACAATTTGAGTTTTGTGGAAGATCCCACTCGGGTATTTCGGGCCATCCGCTTTGAACAGCGGTTCGGTTTTAAAATCGGCAAACTCACCTCCAGCCTGATCAACAACGCCGTGAAAATGGATTTTTTCAAGCGGCTTTCCGGCAAACGTGTTTTCGCCGAACTCCGCCACATTCTGGAAGAAGACAATCCCGTACCGGCCCTGTCCCGGCTCAATGAATATGATCTGCTCAAGACCATCGACCCGTCCATCCAACATACCCCTAAAATGATGACCCATTTCAATGCCGCACGCAAGGTCCTGGCATGGTACGATCTGCTCTTTGCCTCGGAAACCTGCAATAAATGGACGGTCTATCTAATGATCCTGATCCGGCACGCGGGCGAGGAAAATGCCGAGGCCATCTGCCGTCGCTTTGAACTTGCGCCCAAACACCAGAAGATTTTCATCCGGGATCGAAGAGTCGCCGAGGAATGTCTCGCGCGTCTCCACAGAAGCGGCGGACTGCAAAACCATCTGCTTTATCGTGCGCTCAAAGATTTCCGCATCGAGCTGATCCTGTACATGATGGCGCTGACCCCGAATGAAAAAATCGTCAAAGCCATCTCCTTTTTTGTAACGGATTTACGACATACACGTCTTTCCGTGAGCGGAAAAGATTTGCAGGCACTGGGTCTTTCTCCTTCTCCTTCGTTCGGCCGCATCCTTTCGGCGGTCATGGATGCCAAGCTCAACGGCGAACTCAAAACCTGTCAGGACGAACTGGATTATCTTACCAATTATGTGGCCGGCATTTAACATTATCGATCTTTTGATCATTATCATTCCCCTGCTCGTGGCCGTGACCTTTCATGAGGTGGCCCACGGTTACGCGGCTCTTATCATGGGAGATCCCACCGCCAAGCAAGCCGGCAGGCTCAGCCTGAACCCGGTGCCGCATCTCGATATTTTCGGCTCACTGATTCTCCCCCTGATCCTGAAACTTTCCGGATCTCCCATGATTTTCGGATATGCCAAGCCGGTTCCGGTCAATTTCGCCAATCTCCGCCCCCTCCGGGCCGGCACCATTGCCGTTTCCGTCGCGGGCGTGGTTACCAATTTCCTTCTGGCTGTCATCTCGGCCGGGGTGTTCCGGCTGATGCTGGCCACCGCCTCTTTCTGGCAGAACGGTTTCTGGGAACCCTCCTTTATGGTTATTTCAAGATTGTTAATCTACAGCGTGATCATCAATATCGTGCTGGCCTGTTTCAACCTGATTCCCATCCCGCCCTTAGATGGCGGCCGGATTGCAACCGCCCTGCTGCCGGCCGGCATGCAGCGAAAATTCGTCAAAATCGAGCCCCTCGGCATGATCATCCTGCTGGTGCTGCTCTTTACAAAATCACTTGACCTTTTGTTTTCTTTTTTTATAACCCCGTTGATCACCCTGTTGCTGGGCGTAAACCTGATGCCCGGCTGATATTTAAAACCCGCCGCTGTCTGCGGCAAGGAGAAGATAAATGACCGGGAAAAAAAGAATTGTCAGCGGCATGCGCCCCACCGGAGCGCTTCACCTGGGAAATTACCACGGCGCTCTGGCAAACTGGATCACCATGCAAAACGACTACGACTGTTTTTTCTTTGTGGCGGACTGGCACGCCCTGACCAGCGATTATGAAAACCCGGCCCATATCCCGGCCTTTACCCGGCAGATGATCGTCGACTGGCTCAGCGCGGGTTTGTCACCGGAAAAGTGTACGCTCTTTGTCCAGTCCCATATTAAAGAGCACGCCGAGCTGTTCCTGCTTCTGTCCATGATCACCCCCGTGCCCTGGCTGGAGCGGAATCCGACCTACAAGGAACAGATCGAAGCGCTCAACAACAAGGACCTGTCCACCCTCGGCTTTCTGGGGTATCCCGTTTTACAGGCCGCCGACATTATTATTTACAAGGCCGAAGGCGTTCCCGTGGGCATCGACCAGGCTCCGCATATTGAAATTACCCGGGAGATCGCCCGGCGGTTCAACCATCTGTTTGGCCCCGTCTTCCCCGAACCGGCCACCATCCTGACCCAGACATCAAAAATTCTCGGTCTGGACCGCCGGAAAATGAGCAAAAGTTATCAAAACGCCATTTTCCTTTCAGACACGCCCGAAGACATTTCCGCCCGGGTGGCCATGATGATCACGGACCCCCAGCGCATGCGCAGATCCGATCCCGGAAACCCTGATATCTGTAATGTTTTTGAATTTCATAAAATCTATTCCGATGCCGAAATGGTTGCCACAGTCAACGCCGATTGCCGAACCGCCGGCATCGGCTGCGTTGAATGCAAGAAACTGATGGCCAAAGGCCTGATCCATGCTCTGGCGCCCATCCGGGAAAAAAATCAGTATTATAGCGACCATCCCGAGCAGGTGGATGCAGTCATCGTTGCGGGCCGGGAAAAAGCCGGCCGCGTGGCCGCCGAGACTCTGGCCCAGGTGCGGGCCGCCGTCAGACTCGACTGATGACACCGTAATGGAAAACCGGCCGTATGAAATAAAACTGGAAAACATTTTCGAAGGTCCCATGGACCTGCTGGTCCATCTCATCAAAAAAAACGAGGTGGACATATACGATATCCCCATTTCCCTGATCACCGAGCAGTTCCTGGCCTACCTGGAGTGGATGCAGTCGCTGTCCATGGAGGTGGCGGGTGACTTTCTGGTCATGGCCGCCACCCTTGTCCAGATCAAGTCCAGGATGCTGCTGCCCGACCCCGCGGCCGACGGTTCAGAAGACGAAGACGATCCCCGCATGGCCATTGCCGGGCCGCTGCTGGAATATCTGAAGATGAAATCCATCGCCGAACAACTGGGCCGGCGGCCGGTGCTGAATGCGGATGTCTTTGCCCGGCCCGCGGATCAGAACCTGTTTCCGGCCGATCCCGGAGACGCATTGGTACGGGCCGATATTTTTGAACTGATCCAGGCATATCATCGTCTGATGGAACGATCGTCGGGCCACAACGGCATCCAGATCACCCCGGAACGCGTCTCCATCAAGGAACGGATGACGGAAATCATCGCCGTCATCGAGAAAAAGGGGACCCTCGCCTTCCGGGAACTGCTGAGCGAACGGCCGGAAAAAATCGACATCGTCGTCACTTTTCTGGCCATGCTGGAAATGGTAAGGCTCAATCTCATTCACGTGATTCAGGGCGACAATATCGGCGAATTGCGGCTGTTCTACAGGTGAGCCCCGTTTATTCAAGAAGGACCGAAAGCATCGGGAGCAAAACAGTGAACGCGTCAAAAACGAGGCGACACAGCGTTTTTTTGGAACCGACACAAATAACCTGACCGCCGGATTTAAGTTGGATGGAGAACCTGAAATCGATCGCGGAATGCCTGTTGTTTGCGGCGGATATGCCGCTGACCATGGACCATTTCAAAAAGGCCTTGCCCGAAGCCGATCCCACAGCTATCCGGCAAGCCCTTGCGGACCTGGTCCAGGAGCATGCAGCCAGAAACGGCGGTTTTCTACTGTGTGAAGTGGCGGGCGGATACCAGTTCCGGACCCGGCCGGAATACGCCCAATGGATCCGGCAACTGTTCCAGCAGACCCCGCCCAAACTCAGCCAGGCCGCCATGGAAACCCTTGCCATCATTGCCTACCGCCAGCCGGTGCTGCGCAGTGAAATCGAACAGATCCGGGGCGTCAATTCCGGCAACACCATTAAAATCCTTCTGGAACGACGGCTCATCCGGGTCCTGGGCCGCCGGGAAATCCCGGGCCGGCCCCTGGTGTATGCTACCACCCGAAAATTTTTAGAAACTTTCGACCTCAAAGACCTCAAGGATCTGCCCACGCCAACGGAGATCGAAGATCCGGCATTCGGGTCCCCCGGCCCGGAATAGAAAATTGTGCTTGACTTACCCGGCACGTCCCATTAAACAAAATAGAAATCATGGGCGGTTAACTCAGCGGGAGAGTGCTACCTTCACACGGTAGAAGTCGGAGGTTCAAATCCTCTACCGCCCACCATGAAAAAAACAGGGGTTTACAAGAATTTGTTCTTGTAAGCCCTTTATTTTTAAATAAGCGCTGCATTTTTTCTGCATACTTTGTTAAATAATGCACGTTTTCACTTGTCGCCATTTCCAGTTTTTTTCTTCTTTGTGACCGTTTTGTGACCGGTAGGGTTCAGGACGGCATCTTCAAATCGTTTTGCCGCCTCCGGGTTCACCTTCTTCATCAGGTGAGCATAAACGTTTAATGTCACTGTCGGGGATGAATGACCCATCTGTGTTTGGATATATTTCAAATTTTCGCTCTGGTCGATCATGAGGCTGACTTTGCTGTGTCGCAGATCATGGAAACGGATTTCCTTAATCCCGGCTTTCTTTAATGCCGGGAAGAAATGCCGGGCTCTCATATTACTGTGGTTCATCGGACCCCCGGCCTCATTCGGAAAGATCAGGTTCATCTTATTCGGCGGGCATGCCAGTTTCCACACCTTCAAATCTTTGATCATGGACGGCCCCAGGTCAATGCAGCGCTTCGATGTTTTGGTTTTCACGTCGTACCATCGGCCATTATTGAAAGTCCTGTTAATGGCGACCTGGCTGTTTTTCCAGTCAATGTCGGACCACTTCAACCCGATCAGTTCGCCCTGGCGGCACCCGGTCATGATGGCCAGTTTAAAAAATGTCTTATATTTTTGATCAAGGACGGCTCCCAGGAAAGATTTGATCTCTACCGGATTCAAGACACTGATTTTTTCATCCTGTTCATCGCCTTGGCTTTTGGGCCTTTCAGCATCCCGGACCGGATTTGAGTCAATGTATCTGTGGCGGACGGCATAAGCCATAATTTGACCCAATGTCACCAGAATTTTCCGCAAGGTCAGAATATGCATCCCCTCTGCCTGTCGATCCCGGATGAATTTTTCCACTTCGGTCACGGTGATCTTGTCAACGCGGATATCATCCAGATCAGAAAAATGGTTCTGGGTATGGCCTTTATAAACAGACCATGTTGAATGCCGAAGGTTTGGTTTCTTGCTATCAATCCAGTCCTGGGCCAGCTTTTTGAAAAGAGGGATATTTTTCCCAGGAATATAATTTCCTTTTTCAAGCTTGGCCTCAATCTCCCTTAATTCGGTTTTAGCTGTCTTTAATGTCGTGCCTTCCGGCAATGTCTTTCGGACCCGTTCACCTTTGTTGTCGTAATAGTCCAGAACATACCTGTTGCGTCTTTTCGTGACCGTGGCCATGGTGTTTCTCCCTTGTCTCAGTATAGCTCGTTGAAACTTCGGCTCTTAATAAATTTCTGATTCATCAAAGATTAATCCTCTAAAACTTCCCACTCTGCTAGGGCAGCTATTTCTCGGCCAAGCATCTCAATATTAACATCAAAGTTTTTCACAACTTTTTCATTAAGATCGACAACATGATATTCACCTAAATTTTTTAGATCCGTCCTGCGAGACTTAAACAATTTTTCTCCATTTTTATTGAGCTTGCGATTGATTCTTTGCGTCAATGCCCTGATGCTCACCGGAATCTTGTTATTTTTTTCCGCCATGGGTTATCCTGCTCCCTTGTAGCTATATGATATGAATTTTATGATAAACAATAATCAATCCAAGAAAATAAGTCAATGAGTTTTTAAGAATATGAGAAATATCGGCTAAGAGACTATTAGAAATCGCATGCTTGCCGAAATCTTATTCGATACTCAGATTAAGATTGACTTCAACTCATCTTTTTTTTAAGCTCATGCTTATTACTGAAAAAAAGTTTCCCCGATATATGGAACTCGTTGAAGATCTTCGTGTGGTAAATAGTCGACTGATTCAGTATAGGCAAAAGCCAAATGAACTTCTAACTGGAAAATAGAAAAGGCCCAACACAACTGATAAGCGGACCGCTTATCGCCGCCGGATTCTTCGCTATTGGCATTGAGATGACATCAACCAAAATCAAGGAGAAATGCAATGTCAAAATCCATTCATCACTTCAAGAGAAAATACCTATCGGCCTTTCAATATATCTGGATAATCCTTCCATTGTTGTTTGCTCTGTGTTCCTCTCCTGCCATAAGTGACGAGACAAAGCCCAAAGAGGAACTAAAAGAGCGTAAATTATTTATCGATAAAGCGATGGATGAGATGCAGGCTAAAAGAAAAAAAGTAAATGAAAAAGATAAAAAAATAATAAAAAATACCGCAGCACTGATGAGTGTTACAACTATTAAACCATTTGGGGACTGGGATTTCTATTATGTTGAGGGCGGAAGTATCAAATGGGCTCCTAACAAAGGACAGAATTTTGATCCTGTTGAGGTTCCTAAAGGTTTCGTTACTGATTTAGCTAGCATTCCTAGAGTGTTTTGGTCACTGCTTAAACCTGAGGGGCGCTATGCATACGCCGCTGTTGTGCATGATTATCTCTATTGGGACCAATCCCGGTCTAGAGAGGAAGCAGACTTGATTCTTAAATTTGCGATGGAAGATTCTAAAGTCCAACCAATTACCATAGAAACTATTTATCTAGCTGTTAAGGAATTTGGTCAAACAGCCTGGGCCAACAATGCTAAAATGAAAGAAGCTGGAGAACATCGCATTTTGAAGAAATTTCCGTCAGATTTCACTACTAGCTGGGAGGAATGGAAAAGCCAGCCTGGAGTCTTCGCAGATGAGTGAGCGGAACATGTCCTATAGCTCCAATAAAGCAGGTCAGCCCCACCAGCTATGGCCCAATCGGGTAGCCGGGGGTTTTTCTTCCTCAGCCCCCACACGACCTGGCAGGCGGTTCATAAAACCTACTGGGCCGTCGCCGGGTAATGAATTCTCACCCATTGTTCCTTGACAGATATTAACCTCTGTTCTTTCAAACATTGACTTATTAATCCCCAAAAAAACAACAATCCTTTGAAAATATTGCACACGAACATCAGGAAAACAATATATTGAAGGTTCGATAAAAGATAACCGAAGCGCTGATGAGAAAGGGGATTCGAGAATGAAAGGTAAAATCTCCGCAGTAATTCTTTTGCCCATCTACTTCATTATATTTCTAACGATAACATCCACCGGATTCTGCAATGACGCCAAAGAAACGCCATATGTTCCCAATGAAGTGCTCGTAAGGTTTCATGACGGTGTCGATGAATCTCAAAAAGAATTTATCAGGTCCAGCCTGAAAGCATCATTGATCAGGATCATCAAGAGCATAAAAGTTGAATATTGGAAATTGCCGGCAGACCGATCCACTGAAGAAGCCTTAGAAATATTAAAAAATAATCCGTTAATTGAACATGCCGAACCAAATTATCTGAGCAAACCCCTTACCATACCTAACGATCCCCAATTCAATAAACTTTGGTTTCTGCAAAATACCGGCCAGAAAGTTAATGGCAAAACCGGCACACTCGGGGCAGACATAAGCGCCACGGAAGCATGGAAAATTGAAACCGGCAGGAAAGATGTGATTATTGCGGTTATTGATTCCGGCGTGGCTTTCGATCATCCGGATTTAAAAAACAATATTTGGACCAATCCCGGCGAAATCCCAGGCAATGGCATTGATGATGATGGCAATGGTTATATTGACGACGTTCACGGCTGGGATTTTGTCAATAATGATGCAAACCCATCAGATTATTCAAAAACATTTAGTAGTGGCGGACATGGCACGCATGTTGCCGGAACAATTGCCGCGGAAGGCAATAATGGAATTGGTATTTCCGGTGTCATGTGGGAAGCGCAAATTATGGCATTGCAAATATTTGATATTTTCGATGAAAACCCTGCCAATGCATATGAATATTTAATGCGATTGGTAGTTGATTCGCTAAAGATAATTTCTTCTGTTGATTATGCTGTTAATAATGGTGCCAAAATAATTAATTGCAGTTTTGGAAAAGGACTATATTCAACGTTTGAAAATGACATTTTTAGCCTTGCAAATGATCGGGGAGTTTTGGTCATAGCCGCCGCCGGGAATGATGGCCTAAATAATGACAGCGGGCCGAAATATCCGGCAAGTTACGATTTACCGAACATCATTTCCGTTGCGGCAACAACCGAAAGGGATACGTTGGCGACATATTCCAATTACGGGGAAACAAGTGTTCATGTCGCCGCCCCTGGGGGCAGTGACCTTATCCCGAATATCTACAGCACCACGCCGCCCCAACGGGAAATATTATTTTACGATGATTTTGAATCAGGCGGCAGTAAATGGTTAATAGGCGGAGGTAGTCAGATTTCTTTTGGTGGTGATCAGCTATATAAGCCATGGACAATAGTCTATAGCCCATTGTTCGGTTCAAATGTTGCAGTGGACTCGGTGGGGTATTACTGGAATTTTACGACTTCATATATGGTGACGGCTAACCCCATTAACATCTCGAATTGTAGAGGGCTTCACTTTCATTTCGACATCTACCATGAGCTTGAATATGGCCGTGACTATCTTAACCTTGAGGTTTCAGAGGATAATGTCGATTATTTTAAAAGTAATGTTGTCTTTACCGGTTTTTCCGATGGAATTCAGCGTTATAGAGAGTGGGCAGGCAGTGAATTTGATCTTGATCAATTTTATTTAAAATTTAATTTAGTTGCTGATAATACAACCCCCTATGACGGGGTTTATGTCGACAATATTTATTTAACAGGCATACCCTGGGTTTTCAGCGGTAACGAATACGATTATAAAAGCGGCACATCAATGGCCGCGCCGGTGGTCTCTGGAGTCGCCGGATTGATCTGGTCATATGCCCCTGAGTTGTCACACATCCAGGTAAAAGACATTATTCTCAATACCGTTGAGGTGCTGCCGTCATTGTCCGGTAAAGTTGCATCAGGCGGCAGGGTAAATGCAGCAAATGCCCTGCTATCTCTAATCCCGCCGCCCACGGCAACTGCGGGCTCAAACCAAGAAGTCGATGGGAGTGATGAGGTTGTTCTTGATGGCCGGGGCTCCACAGCTCCTGATAACATAGATACATATCAGTGGGCTCAGATAGATGGTCCAACTATAACCATAAAAGACGCCGCAAAGTCGGTGGCGCGATTTACTGCACCAGATGCAGGAAATGATCCACTGGAATTATTATTTGAACTTACGGTTACGGATAAATGGGGGCAGACGGACACCGCTCAGGTCAAAATTACTGTAAGAGAAATTAACCAACCACCCACGGCCTTGGCCGATGCAAATCAAAAAAGCGTATCACCTGGAGATAAGGTAACCTTGGATGGTTCCGGTTCGTCAGATTCTGACGGCACCATCACCGCATATGCATGGAGTCAAACCGATACCACTGGTAAATCCGTTGCCCTTTCAAATCCCGTTGCAATCAAGCCGACCTTCACGGCCCCAGAAATCACAGAAACGATCACCTTGATTTTTAAACTCACGGTTACTGATGATAGAGGCGATACCGCCGCCAGTACAGTCCGGGTTACCATCAATAAGACTTCGGGTGGTGGTGGAGGCGGAGGTTGTTTTGTCCAAACCATCCAATAGCTGATAACAATTTTTTTTTGTGTATATTTCAAAGCATACCACCCCTTGTCTGAAAAAATAGGGGTCCCAAACCCTCGGTGCCATTTACAGTTTGCTCCCGGGTAATAGCGAAAAATGGGAAAAAAGCGAATTTTAACATTGAAAATGGTACAGAAAATGGGGAACCCGAATCACCATAAAAGCCAAAAAGATAAAAGGAGGGTTTGAGTATGCTAAGAAAGATTTTTTTATCATCGCTGGTACTGGTTTTTGCGTTTGTTTTTTCTTTATTTCAAGAAAGTATAGCGGATGAAACGGTAATTATAAGTGGTACTGTAAAAGATTGTTCGCTAATGGGAGTATTCATGAATGGAAAAATGGAACATAAAAATGCCATAATTACTTTAAATAATCAAACAGAAAAGCATTTTATTGTAGACCTTGAGTTTCTTTATGATTCAGGAATTGCGAAAAAACTTGATGACAAGATTGAAGTCTATATTATTCCTGGTGATAACGTAAGGTTGACTTGTGAAAAACCAAAAACTGCTTCAGAAAAAACATATACAGTCATCAATTTGGAGAAACTGTAAATAACTGTCCATCCACCGGCTCCACTCGGACCCCGCAAACAGCGCGGGTCCGGTGAGCCGGAACGTTATCGCTAATAGATAGGGCGAGGATCAGGGCGCCGTTTCATTATTCCTTGATGAATTGTTAATGACACACTCAAATTACAGGGTATGGCTCGCGGAAAAAACGGAGGGATGCTGATAAGCCTGAGACGCAAGAAAAAAAATTAATGAGATAATCATAACGGAAAAATTCAAAAATAAGGTTTGAGAAATGGCCAGAAGAGGCGGAGGCTTTGGAGCAATTATCAAAATAGCTAAGGCGATTGATCGTGCCGGCAAGCAAGCTGCAAGAGATTCTGCCAAGAGGGCGAAGGCTTACGAAAGGGAACAGGCGCGTATCGCCCGGGAGATGGAACAAGAAGCCAGGCAAGCAGAACGGGAATCTGCAGCTCTGGAACGCCAGAGAGAAAAAGAAGATTTGGCTAGAGAGAAGGAGGAGCAAAGGCGCAAAGCTCAGGAAGAGAAAAACAAGCTTGCTCGCTTGAGGGCCGAACAGAAAGCTGCCGAGCAAAAGGCTAAAGAAGATGAGAAAAAAAGAATTGAGAGGGAAAAACAGGCAGCACTATCTGCTTTTGAAAAGCGCTGCAAAGAAAGAGAAATAGAAAGAATCAAAGTGATAAAGCAGGTTTTGAAGTAATTCAGGAGGCGAAATGAATTATCAGCTTATCATCGGTGTTGAGTCTGTTGTTTTTTGTCTGTTAGCGATTTCCTTTTTTCTCTATTATAGGAAAGTCAGGAAGGAGGCTGACGAATTCACCTCAGTGTTGGAGCAGACAGAAAAGATTGAGGAGAGGCTGGCAGCTGCAAAGCAGGAGCTGAATGAAACGCGCAAGTCAGAGAGAGAGCTGCAGAAGATCGTGGAGGGTATCAAAAAGGAGATATCGGCAACAAGCCAGGAGAAAGAAATTAAGCTGGCAGAAACAGCTCAAGCTGTGAGTAACCACTCTAAAGCTGTTCAGACCCTGGAAAGATCTCGATCCGTGATTGCTGAGGCAAAAAAGAGTCTTGATGCGATAAAGAAAGAGACGTTAGAGCTACAAGACCTGAAAAAGAATGCTGATAAAGTTCGGACTGATATTCAAAACAACACAGAATTTCTTGGAAAATTAAAAAAAGAGATCGTGAAGCATGAAACCAATTCCAAGGATGCTAAGGCAAGGCTTCAGGAAATAATGTCTAGGGTTGACCTCTATTCAAGACTCGAGGAGTTCACGGCATGCGGACACTTTGATGAGCCGGAATACCTTTATGAGACGTCAGCCAGATTTTCAGAGGAAATCAAGATTACACGCGAAAAACAGAAGGCTCTTCTCAAATCGAATAGCGCAATAACCTGTCCTGACTCTGTTTCAATCACTTCCGATCCTAACGCTGATAAAAAGATCATCTCCGGGCAGATCGACCTCATGCTCACTGCCTTCAATATTGAATGTGACTTGTTGATAAGCAGGGTGAAGCCAAGCAACTTCACTCGGACGCTGGAGCAGATCGAAAAATTGGCTGCGAAACTTGAGAAAAGCGCGTCCACTCTCCATTGTGGCTTCAACACAGAATATGTCAGGCTGAAATACGAGGAATGCAAACTGCAATACCAATTCAGACTTAAGAAAGAAGAAGAAAGAGAAGAGCAGCGCCTCATTAACGAACAAATGAGAGAGGAGGTAAAAGCCCAGAAGGAATACGAAAAGGCTATTGCCGAAGCAGAAAAGGAAGAGCGTATGTATCGTCAACTTCTTGATAAGGCCAAAGAATCGCTGACCAAAGCCAACCAGGAAGAACAAATCATCCTGCAGCTTCGCATCGATGACCTTGAGAAACAGCTCGCAGAGGCTGTCGATAAGGAAGAAAGAGCTAAGAGCATGGCAGAGCAAACCAGAAGAGGCCATGTTTATATCATAAGCAATGTCGGATCGTTCGGGAAAAATGTCTACAAGATAGGTCTAACAAGGCGTCTTGACCCGATCGACCGCGTAAACGAGTTAGGGGATGCCAGCGTCCCATTCAAGTTTGATGTTCATGCAATAATCCATGCGGACGATGCTCCTGCTCTTGAGGCCACTTTGCATCGTGAATTCAAGTATAGAAGGGTAAACTCGGTAAACCTGCGGAAAGAGTTTTTCAACGTTAGCCTTGAAGAAATAAAAAATGCAGCAGAAAAAATAGTTGGAAATGATGTCGAGTTTACCATGTCTGCCCTTGCTGAAGAATATTACGAAACCAGGAGGTTGCAGCAGGAAATGCCAATGTGAAGTATCTTGGATCCGAAATAAGGGGACACTTTATCCATTTCCAACAATAAAATTCACCAGTCAAGCTGGTGATTATAGCGTTAGCCAGATATATGACAAACATTTTATCTTACATAGCAATAATTATTAGTCTTTGCAGCTTTTGGCTTTCATATCGTGTCTATTTGAGGACAGGCCATCAAGCCAAACGAGATTCTATTATATGTGTGTATTTCATCAGCACCACCCCTATCCGAAAAAAATAGGAGTCCCGAACGGCGGGCGCTGATGCAGGGTATGGGATATATATACACATACCGGCGGCTGGAACATCCGGCCCCCCCTGGTCTGGTCCATACCTGTCATGCCCTGCCACATCATCTAATGTGTCGCCCTTTGCCGTGTCGCTTTGGCAACAGCTTGCCCTTTTACAGTTCGTTAAGGTAAATGCGCTCGATTTCTTCAGGCTGAATGCAAAGGTAGTCAAGCGTCTGTCGTTCCGTGCTATGCCCGAAGCATTTCATTAATTGGGGCAGAGATTGATTATGGGTCATGCGCTGATGATATCCCCAGGTCTTGCGTAAGCTGTGGCTGCCGTAATTGCCTTTCAGGTTGACGGCCTTGCACCACCCCTTGACCTTTTGAGAAACATACGGGACCGTCCACGGTCCACGCTGGCCGGTAAAGAGAAAATCACCGGGCTTGTACTCTTTTTCTTTTAGAAGTGCCTGTATTGCGGCTATTACGGCTTTATTCAGGGTAATCTTCCGGTCATTCTTGGTTTTCTTTTCCCGGAGGTCAAGCGTATCGCCTTCCTTTAAATCCTTCACCTGTTCCACCTTGATGCTCAGGATGTCACTGGCTCGAAGATTGGTATTAATGCCGATGATAAACAATGCATAATCCATCGGCTTATCCGCCAGCAGCCGCTTGATTGTCTGAATGTCCTTCAATGATGTAATCGGTTCCACCTTGATTACGCTCCCCATTTTCGGATGGTTCTGTTTTTGGATTCGTTGTTTTCCGGTCATTTTCGGCCCCCTTTCTGTTGGTTGACATTCTCATTAAGTTTTTATCATTATTTATTTAAAACTTATTAAGATGTCAAGACCCATTTTTGATAGAATCGCCGAAAATATATTTAAATGCTTGTTTTAATTGTATATAATTTATTTTTAATCTCATTAACTTTTATACAATAGTTAATGAGTTTTACTCAATCACCTCCCCATCGGTTACATCATCGGCCTGGTGTTCAAGCTGTGCCTGATGGCCCGGTCCCGTCAGACGACTTAGAATCTCTTCAACCGATGAAACCTTATGATCCACTTCCTGCCGCACATTATACCCTTCGGCATTCGCCGCCAGACATAGCGCAACAATTTTCGGATTAAAGCTGCCGGTCAGCCCCTGTTTCACCCACGAATTGAATATCTTGACCCGCGCATGCGATATGATCCCAAAATATCCCTCTTTTTTCCGGTAATTCCTTATTGTTTGTGGATCGCATTGCAGATGCAACGCCAAACCTTCAATGGTATATGGCACGGGTTTGATGTAGGTCACAAGGTCACCACGCTTTGACAATTCCGTGACTTTTTCTCCCGCATCACATACGGCAAAGTATTCATCAATTTTGGCTTGCAGTGCTTTCGGAGTTTTAAACAACAACGGCCTGCTCATGGTTTCCCCTCACTTTAAAAAATGCTGTTATTCCTCTGGCAATACCCTTACATGCCCCCGGCGGTGATCGCCGTTTTTTTCGGTGGAAATGCTTTGCTATCTCGCGAAAAATTTGGATTCCTGCCGAACCTGAATGCATGGAGCGCACAAGTAAAATTCCCGCAATGTTTGACCAGCATGGATGATCCGCACATACAGAATAAGCATTCCTTCCTGATGGTCTTGACTGACGGCCTACCGCCACCTTTGCCAAAACGATAACGATAAAACGAGCATGGTTGTCCATTGAGCAGCAGCATGGAACCCCCGCATTTTTTCACCTGTCCGGGTGATCCCCCAACACATGCAAGGCAAAATTCCCGGATGGCTTGCTGTGGTGTCATTTCCTAATATCTCCCTTTTTAAATTCAAAAATTAATAGATCCGGCATGCTGACCATGAAACTGCTATCTTTCCCCGGCACTTGATTAAACTTTATGTGAAAAATTTACTCTGATTCCCGGCCGCTGACTGGGCGAAGGATGGGGTCCAAAATAGCCTCTTGGCACTACCGCCTGGCGGCGATGGAATCTAAAGCCAGCTCATTCGCTTCACAAGCAATCATACGCGAATCCCGAGCTTCCGCTTAAAACTGACCCAGCCCAAGTTGTTGTATTCCAGAGCCTGAAACCGCAAACGATCAAAGGTTTTCTGGTGCATGCCTTTCGGTTTGAAAAGGATTAAATCGTTCGATTCATCACCGCCCAGCCGTTTCCTGATTTTGTTTGCCTTCCGCATCATTCTGTTGGGATAATCCTCCTGCTGACTGCTGTAAGCCAAATTATAACAATGGCGGCATAAGAAATATCGCCCCGCGCCGTATAGCACAGCTACCCGCTTCCTGCACCGAGGGCATTGGAACCATTGGCGATATCCTCCATAATTGCAAGCGGTCCGAACAATTTTGACCGTTTCCGTGACATTTTCCCATTCGCCTTGCCACTCCCGGAACCGATAACTAAGGATAATACGGTCGTCTTCCCTCCTGTAATTGATCCACCCGGCCTTTTCATCACCCCGTGACCAGGATAATGTCCCGAGGCAAATAGAAGTTAGAAATCCATTGTTTTTCAGCCAGCGAATATCAATCCGTTTCTGGCTTTCCGTAGTGGGCTTTGCCCAACTGGATCGTCGGCCGGAGCCAAATCCACCCATGGTTTTTCCTTTCTTTTTTTCTCCGAACCGTCTCTTCCCAAAATTGAACAGTTCATTTCTACCCGACCCGATTTAACATTCATTGATGAATACCAAATGTCCTATGCCGAATGGCAGGGCGCGCTGCTGGGCCCCGGCTATTTCGGCGGTTTTTTCATCACCCCGCCCTGGTCGGCGCCGGCGGAAACTCTGACCACTGAAAAACGGCCCATTATACTAGA
>QZJS01000080.1 GCA_003597945.1 Desulfobacteraceae bacterium
GGCTTGCGCAATATCGAAGAATGCAGCGTACTTAGCGTACGTGAAATTCTGAGAGATTGCGCGTAACGCAGATATTGGACTTTTTACAAGGCCGTCAATCTTTATCAAAAACCAAGCGCAACAGCGCCATCCCCAGAACAATCGCGGAAAAAAAGACCAGCCAGTCCCCGAACCGGGTATACGGTGCCGCCATATCCATGTAAACAAAATCACCGTCAATGCGCTGCCGTTGAAAGAGATCTGTGCGGGATACCATGCGCCCGTCCGGCGCGATGAGGGCGGAAAACCCGTTATTTGCCGCGCGAAGCATGAATCTCCGGTTTTCAATGGCCCGCATCCGGGCCGCGTACAGATGCATGTGCGGCATGGCCGAGTTTCCGAACCACCCGTCGTTTGAAATATTAACCAGAAAATCCGCACCTGACGAAACCGATCGTGCGATATAGCGGGGATATAAAATTTCAAAGCAGATAGAGATGCCTGCCCGGCCGTGGGGCGTATCTATGCACGCGGGGGTGCGCCCGGGAGCAAATTCACTAGGAGCGGTGTAATACCGACCTATCCAGTCAAACATCATCGAAGTTTCGGCATACGGCAGCAGAATATTTTTATCATAACGCGACAGCATGCCGTTGCCGGAAATCAGATAAGCGGAATTCATTGTCATGCCGGAGGCTTCATCCTGCATCAGACCGCCGGAAATCAATAAGGCCTTGTCACCGATAAAATCCATGATCTGCCGGAAAAGATGATCATCGAGATGGGCCAAGACATTTAAGGTGGTCTCCGGCCAGACAATGACCCGGTCGGGTGGCGCGTGAGTCAGGCGCGCCCTTGTGGCCTCTATTATCGTTTCGGTTTCTTCGGTTTCTCCTTCGGTATCTTGACCCATCTGCCCGGTATCTTCCGCACTCATCTCCAGGTAGGCCTGAAGCCGGCTGTAAAATCCCATGCCGCTCCATCGTTCGTGAAGGCTGAAATTTCCCTGGACCAGGACGGCCTGAATGGGGGGATGAACCGCGGTTTTTTGTTGAATTTCCTCCTGGACTTGTTTGATACGGATCATCCCGTACACCAGGGGAACAGCCGTTACCAATACAAGCAGCGCCAGTGGCACGGCAAGCGTGGCAGTCTTTTTTATCTTTCGCCTTGCGCGGCGCCATAACAGCCATAGCAATGCGTTAATCATCACCACCAGAAAGGTCAGGCCATGAATGCCGGCCACATCGGCAATCTGCACAAATCGTTGATATGGGAGAACAGCATAGCCAATGGCGCCCCAGGGTAGAAGGACCGGAATCGTCTCTTTGAGATATTCGCCAAGGGTCCATAAAGAGGGCAGAACAAGCGCATACCAGAGCGGATGGTCACGATAAACGAAACGGTAAACAAGGATCACTCCTCCATAGATCAGGCAGGACGGCAGCACCACGCAAATCAGAAAAAACAGCACCGCCTTGGGGGGCCAGACATTAAAATGATTTGTCAGCGTGGGATAGAGCCAGTAACCCAGGCCGGTTGACATCAAGGCGCCCCATGCGATTCCCAGAGCCATGCCTCGGGTTGCGGAACGGGCGTTTTCAACGGCAACAAACAGCGGAACCAGTGCGAAAAAAGCCGTAAAGCCGATATTCCATAAGGGAAACGACAGCACATAAAGCAGCGCGGATATCAGGACCAGCAGCGAATTCATAGGGGTCTCGGAAATTGCGTTATGTTTTTTATCGCATCGGCCCGGAAAACCGCCGGGGACGCCCTGCGGGTGGTTGCCCTCAGGTCCCTTAGTGTTTATCAGATCTGAGGCCTGCCGATGCTGAAACTGGTAAAGCCCAGACCAGCAAGCTGCTTTTTCGAATAAAGATTGCGGCCGTCGAAAATCACCGGATTATTTAAGGCGGACCGTATGGTTTTAAAATCCGGGTTCCGGAACTGGTTCCAGTCCGTGACCACGGCCAGGGCATCCGCGCCGTTGAGTATGCTGTACTGATCATCGCTGATCTCGGCCAGACGATTGTCTTTTAATGCCCGGGCGGCATTGGGACCGGCAGCTGGATCATAGGCCCTGACCCGCATTCCCAGGGCCGTCAGCTCGGCAATGGTTACAAGGGCCGCGGAATCGCGGATATCGTCGGTATTGGCTTTAAACGCCAGCCCCCACAGGGCCAGGACGCGGTCCCTTACTCCGCCGATCGGCTCGAAATAGGCTTTTATCTTTTCAGAAACGATCTTTTTCTGGCGATTGTTGACCTGGTCGACGGACGTCAGCAGTTCGGCGGTGTATCCGATATCACGGGCCGTCTGAATCAGTGCGTTGACATCTTTGGGGAAGCACGATCCGCCGTATCCCACGCCCGGATAAATGAAATGATAACCGATGCGATGATCCGAGCCGATGCCCATGCGCACGTCACGGATATCGGCCCCTACCCGCTCGCAGATATTGGCCATCTCGTTGATGAAGGAAATCTTGGTGGCCAGCATGCAGTTGGCCGCGTATTTGGTCATTTCCGCGCTCCGGACCCCCATGATGACCAGCTTATCCCGGCTCCGCGCAAAAGGAGAATATAGCTCACCAATCCGTTCGGCGACTTCGGGATTATCCGTGCCGATGATGATCCGGTCCGGCTTCATGAAATCGCTGACCGCGTCCCCTTCCTTTAAAAACTCCGGGTTGGATACCACGTCAAAATTCACGTCGATCCCGCGCTTTTCAATCTCATGCCGGATCATACCTGAAACCGCGTCCGCGGTTCCCACAGGCACCGTCGACTTGTTGACGATGATCCGGTACTCGGAAATGGCCTTGCCGATCTGTGTCGCCACGTCATAAACATAAGAGAGATCGCATGATCCGTCCGGCCGGGGCGGCGTTCCCACGCAATTAAATAGAAACTTTGATTTCTCAACGCCTTCACGGATATCAGATGTGAATTGGAGTCGATTTTGTTCCAGGTTCCGCTGCACCAGAACATCCAGCCCAGGTTCGTATATATGAATTTTTCCCTGACGCAGCGCGTCGATTACCGCGGGATTGATATCCACGCACAAAACATGATTGCCCATTTCCGCAAAGCAGGCGGCCGCCACCAGGCCGACATAGCCGGTGCCGATAATCGAAACATTCATTTAATCGTCCTTTATGGCTGTTAAAATTCTCAGGATTGGTACTTTTTGAAATTATACCGCCTGGCCAGTTCCGCCTTTTCTTCCGGAGATAAAGCGGTAAAGTATCCTTTCCATCCGGGGCAGAAGTTGATATGCCAGCGCCAGATCCTGCCTAAAAACGATCCGGGATTCTTGTCATACCTGGCCCGCAGGAAACATTTCTCGCAGTTTTTCGCCATTTGTCAACTCCAAGTAGTTAATGCGGTTAAAAGAGTCAAGGATGTATTTACGTTTCGGTCAGCTTCCCACAGACCGTCACCCTTCGACGGTCATTCGATTTCTTCCTTCCCGCTTGCTTTGATACATTAAACGGTCCGCGCGTTTTACAATGGCGTCCGTGGTATCGTCTTGCCGCACCACGGTGGCGCCGATGGAAACCGTGACGGATATTTGTTTTTCGTCAATATTTACATATGATTTTTCGATCAGCCTGAGGTAGCGCTCACAGATGGAGGCAACCTCAGCGGGATCAACGTTGCGGATGATGCCCAGAAACTCCTCCCCGCCCCATCGCCCGAAGATATCAAAGGATCTGGCCGACTCCCGAAGGGTGGCCGCCAGCGTCTTGAGAACCCGATCGCCAGCTTCATGGCCCAGGGTATCGTTAAGATCCTTGAAATGGTCGATGTCCAAAAACAAAATACCGAACGGAATCCCGTAGCGGCGGAATTCCTGAAAACGGGCCGCCAGTTCCGATTCCATATGTTCGCGGTTCGGCAGCCGGGTCAGAGAATCATAAAATGCCATTTTTTCCAGTATTGCCGTCTTTCGCTGCATTGAAAGCAAAATACTGATGTCGTTAAAAATCTCAGCTGCCCCTATAATTTCTCCATTGGCGTTCTTCAACGGCAGCGTATGCACATGCACGGCAACCCGATGGCCCTGCTTGTGGCTCAGGAAAACATCGGCCTCGCGAATCTGACCGTCAGCCATTGTCTGTGCCAAGGGGCATAATCCTGTGCACAGGCTGTTTCCTTTGCCATCCACATGCATTAAAACATTGTCATGGCAGTGAAGGCCCAGGACTTCATCGGATCCATAACCGGAAATATCTTCGGCAGCGCGGTTCCAGTAGGTGATTTTGCGATTGGTGTCGGTCAAATAAACACCCACCGGAAGGCGGGCGACAACATCCAAACAGTTTATTTGGCTCAACATATTACCACATCCTTATATGATTCTACATTATAAAGGCCGACCGAATGAGCGAGACTCCGTCAATACACCAGAAAAAGTACAATCAGCGGCGCCACGTTAAGCAGGATGATGCCGAGTTTGTAAAAGGCAAAACCCGCGTAATGAATCGCGTCAAAAATCTCCACCGGAATTTTGAACCAGCGATGATGCAACCCGTACATCCAGTCGTGGGCAAACACAAAAACAGCAAACCAGATGAACAGGATCGCGTAATTAAAGACCGCGCACCAGAGAAGAATTTCTTTGATCTCATTTACCTGCATGATAACCCTCCTTAATTTCATCTATCGGCAATATCTGCTTGCCATGTCGAATGGTCAGTATGGATATTTGTCTTATTCCGATGTGATAGATGACCCGGTAATTCCCGTAAATTAGCTCCCTGAATTGACGGTCGTTGATTTCAGGGACGGGTCGCCCGATTTCCGGATTCAATCTAAGCTGTTCAACTTTTAAAAATACTTTATGAATCCATTTGTTTGCTGCCGATGGTTTATCTTGAGCGATGTAATCAACTTTTATGGCACATGCAAATGTTTTTGACGTATAACTCGTTCTTAATACATATAAATCAACTATCCTCTATTTCGCAACCTTTAAATTTTTCTTCCTCATATCATGTCAATTTGAATGAAATGCGGAAAAATGGAGAATTCAGGCGCAGGTAGTGATGCCTTACATAAAGATCAAAAAAGAAACTCATGCGCGCGGACAGGATCGGCAGCAACTGGAGAAAGCACTTGATAAACGGCATCATCCCTGAAGAAGCAAATGGTGGGCGGATGGAACCGAAAAGAGGCCGCTGACTTTGAACATTGTATCAAATCCTGCGAACAGATCGACGAGGATAGGTGGAAATGAAGCTTATTCTGGACACAAACGCCTGCATCGGAGATCTCTTTGATCAACCCCGTGGCCTGAGGGGCAACACGGTACACCCCCCAGGCCCCATGAACCCGGCTGTTTGAACGTTGTCATGCCGGCGCCGGCGCTTTGACGCATTTCTACCAGGTAATGCGCATGCAGGAGGAATTAAACCCGGACCCCATAGAAAAAACAGCCACCTTGCTGCCCGGGCCGATGTTCTTTTTCCGTTCCGCAACGGCAAGCCCCATGGGCCAGGCAATGGGGCCGGTGTTGCCGTATTCGGGAAATATCAGCTCCAGTTTTTCCATGGGCACGCCGGTGGTCTGAACAAAAGCCTTTTTGTGGGGCATGCTGACCTGGTGCGGAACAAAGCGATCAATTTGGTCACCCCACACCTCAAACTCTTCCATGCAGATGTCCCAGGTGCGCTTGACCAGCTCCAGGCCTTTTTTCAGCATGGTGTGCGCCTCGCACCTCATCTGGTTGTGATCACCGTAGCACAGCATGCCGTATCGCGAATCAACGGCCACCATGGTTTCTTCGATCACGTGGCCGTCAAACCGGGCATCCTCCTCCCGGCACAACAGCATGGATACGCTGCCGGAGCCCAGGGTCAGGGATGCGAACTCCGGGATAAAATCCTCCAGTCCGATTTCCGGGTCGGCCAGGCGTTTTGTCGTGATGTCAATCACATCCCTGGAGGATTCGGCGTTCACGATCAACCCGTACTTGATCTGCCCCAACCGCAGCATGTTGCTGATCACTTCCACGGCGCTGGTAAACCCCATGCAGGCATTGTTGATGTCGAGGTTCATGCACCTTTCACCCAGCCCCAGGGCATTGTGCACCATGATGGTAATGGTGGGTTCCACGTAATCCCTGGAAACCGAAGGGTTGATCAGGCAGCCGATTTCGCTTCGGTCGATATTCAGGCGCTGCAGCAATTTTTCCGCCGATAAAATGGCCGCGTCCCACACCAGCTTGCCCGGCTCCCATATCCGTCGCTCCCGGATGCCGGACATGGCCTCGATATAACCAGGGCTGAGCCCAAACCGCTCACTGTTGTGCGCCATTCGGCTTTCGATCTCTAAAGACGTCAGTATTTCCGGGGCTTCAACGTATTCCATGCCATCGATGACGATTTTGCTCATAATGTGTTATCCTTTCGGTTTTGTTAAGTAACCGGGTTATTTCACAAACAACTGCAAAACGCAAGCTGAGAATTTAACCGGATTGCCTGGCAATATTGACACACTCGTAAAAGTTGGTTTTCAGATGATGCCGTAAAAAGCTCAAAATCAAGATACACGCGATTCCGAAGAATGCAGAGTATTTAGCTGTATGTGAAATTCTGAGGAATCGCGCATAACGCAGATATTGGAATTTTTTACGGCACCATCAATGTTGATCATTCATCATGTGGGAGGGCTGGGCTCATCCTGAAAAGACATTGCAAATCCGGCACCCAGCAAAGCAAGGAATACGACGATTCCCATCCATGGTGCAGTGGCTGGCGTATTGACGGTTACTGAAATTGTCACATGCAGCGCCGGCAGCCCTGCAATAAGGCCCAGCGCCGGAATACTCCACCGCGCCCAGGCCATTCCCTGCCGGAAGGGAATAAAAAGGATGATACCCATTGCCGCGGCAGTCGAGATCAAGGCGGCGCCAAGAATCCGGATGCCGCCTATCAGCAGGATCTGAAAGTTCGGGTCCACATCGGCCCAGGCCATGCCCACGGCAACGGCGTGGTACGGCATGAATTCCGTGCGAAGCAGGTAAACCACGCCGCTGACGCCAAATAAGACGATGGCCGGCAGGTAAAGCCAGAATGCGATTTTCATTTTAGGGTTCATATGTTGTTTCCTGTGAGTATCTCGAGGATTTGAAACAAGACGCCAACAAAGATATGGTGCCGAAAGACCATTTTGTGATGTTTTCTAAATCATCATGACCCCGAACAATATCCCATAGCCTACCAGAAACAATGCCGGGGTGTCCCACGTATGCGGTGAAAAAGCCTCGGCAAGCGTCATTGCTGGCGGTATAATAACCATGGCGGCAATAAACTGCACTGGCGTGAACAGTGCGTGATGCGCCGCAACGATCAACAGGCCGGCGATAAAAACGCAGGCGCTGCCTTCCAAGGTGCGGTAATACTTTTTTTCCGTGAAAAGGGCTTTCACCTGGTATTTGTGCCGGCCGAACCGTACACCTACCGGTTCGGCAAGGCCGTCCCCGATCGCCGTGATCAGTACGGGTATCAGGACCAGGGGAATAAGGCCGTAGGCAGCGTAAAGCATGACAAACGGGATGATCACCAGGTATCCCGCAACGATCTGGGTAGAAAGCCACAGCAGTGTGTACGGCCGGTCTTCCGGGCGGTCAAATGCGGTGAACATCATGTTGATGAAGGGCACCCGTTTCCGCATCGGTTCAATGTATATAATCAGGGTAATAACGGAAAAAGCAGACGCCATCATGAACAAGCCGAGACTTCGCTCATAGGCAAAGACCTTGTCCAGGTAGAGCGGGATTAAAAAAAGGCAGAAATGGATGATTTTCCGGGTATAATTGACCTTTATAGACTGGTGCACCACCAGCAGTCCGCAGCCAAACTGGATCAGGTATAAAACAAGCAGTTTGGTCGCCTGATTGGCAACAAAGAGCGTTTCCAAACGAAATATCCTTTTTTAAGGTTAATAAGGAAAAAATTCAAGATCCAAGATCAAGGCTTCCAGAACGCATCTCAAAATCAGGGTTTCGGTTCAAGATCGCGGCGGCTTTTTATTTCAAACCGGAGACATACTCGAGTATTTCGAAGATTTGAAACAAAAAGCCAACAAAGATATTGGGCCGAAAGACCATTTTGTGATGCTTTCTATTATGGCTCCATGACAGTATCTAAGCGTGCATCGCGATATTTGGGTTCCCGGATCATCCGGTGAAGCCCCCGCAGGGTATGGAGCGGCGTGTCCACGATGTAGGCGTTGGCAATCCGTGTGGGAATGTACCCGCCTGGGTCGGGATGGAGTTCATAGATCACTGCCACCTGATTGCCCCCTTTCGGCGTCAACTGCCATTTACCGGTCATGCGCGTCACCCGGACGTGTCCGTCCTGCTCCGGATAAGCGCCCGGGACGGCTTTCATGGTGATGACGATCTGCTTGGAATCCGGATCCTGGTGCAGCTTGGCATAGACAACCATATCACGATCGGTTACGGGCCAGGGAAAACGCTGTGCGATATAAATTATGTTTTCCAGGCGACTGACCTGTTCCAGCAGCATTGAGCGCTTAATGTTGTACATCCACTCGGAATATGAGTCGGCATCCGAGACAAGGGAAACAATCGCCCCGAGCGCAGCCTCCACCGTGGTCACGCCCCGGCTCGCCTTGAACGGTGAACCTTCCACGCTCCGGGTATATACAACGATCTGCCTGTCCGCATCCTCAGCCGCCTTTTCCCAGCCTTGCTCCGCGAGCAGCGGCGGCGACCAGAAGACCAGCATGCCGGCAAGAACCCATCGAAAAACGGCAGATCCATGCATAAAAACTTCCCCCTCAACCCGATATTCGCTGTTGTTGTTATTCGTCCCGGCCCGCAAGGAAGGAAAATCGGCTTTAATATTTATTTTTTTTGGTGCCTGGGGCCGGAGTCGAACCGGCACAGCCATAAAGACCGAGGGATTTTAAGTCCCTTGCGTCTACCCATTCCGCCACCCAGGCAAATGCGTGATATACCATTGCGCAATAAAGAAAAAGGATCGATAACATCGGGAAAGACAAGCCTGGAACAAGCGCCTGAATCGTCATGGGTCATACCTGAATCCCGGACATATTACAAGGACAAAATCACCCTGTTTTCGGGCGCGCTTCAGGGAACGCGCATATCATTGCGGCACCCTGCGCAACGGGTAAGGCGGTCGAGTTTTCAAGATGGTTGTCTTGGCTGGATTTATCTGGTAATTGAAGCGACATGGATCATGAACACAACCGACATGGCGGCATTATTCTGGCATCGGCATCGCCCCGGCGCCGGGACCTTCTGGAAGCGGCCGGGCTGCGGTTTGATATCATCCCGAGCCGGATCGATGAAGAAACCTTTGCCGCGGATCGCTCCGATCCCGGAACATATGCCCGGATACTTGCCGAGGCCAAGGCCGATGACGTGGCGACATCACATCCCGACGCATGGGTCATCGGCGCGGATTCCATTGTGGTGATCGGGGACCGGATTCTTGAAAAACCCGTTTCCGAAGATAACGCCCGGTGCATGCTGAATCTGTTAAGCGGCAATCGCCACCGGGTGTTCACCGGATATGCGGTGTGCCGCCGAATAACCGGGTTCCATCATTCGGACGCGGCGGTCACGGAAGTGGTTTTCAAGACGCTGACGCCGGCGGAAATCGAGTGGTATATTCATACGCCCGAACCTTATGACAAGGCCGGGGCATACGCCATCCAGGGACTGGGTTCCTTTATGGTGCGCTCCATCAACGGCTCATACGCCAACGTGGTGGGCCTGCCGGTATGCGAGGTCATGGACTGTCTCACCCGGCAGGGCGCCCTGATCCGGCGGGCGGGCATGGCGCCGGTTTTAAAAGCATTGGAAGACAATGATGATTTCAGAACGAATTGATCGGATCCGGTCCCGCATGGACGCGGCGGCCCGGTCATGCGGACGGGACCCGGCATCGGTTAAGCTGGTGGCCGTTACCAAGACCGTGTCCGTTGACGCCATCTGCGAGGCCATGGCCGCGGGCGTGGCGCTCCTTGGGGAAAGCTACATGCAGGAAGCGATCCCGAAACTCGCGGTCCTTGCCGGACAGCCGGTGCAATGGCATTTCATCGGCCACCTCCAGTCTAAAAAGGCTAAAGACGCCGTAAAGTATTTTGATCTAATCCACTCCGTGGACAGCGTGAAACTGGCCGCCGCGCTGGATCAGGCCGCCGCGAAAATCAAAAAGATCCAGGAGATTTTAATCCAGGTCAACGCGGCCGGCGAAACCACCAAATCCGGGCTTGACCCGGACACGGCCGTGGGCGTAATCGAAGAAATCAGCCGGCTTTCCAACATCCGGATTAAGGGCCTGATGACCCTGCCCCCGTTTTTCGATGAAGCGCCCGAGCGGGTCCGGCCGTATTTTGCGGCTCTGGCCGCTCTCAGGGACAGTATTGAAGCAAAAAAAATCCCGGGGGTTGTGATGGAAGAACTTTCCATGGGCATGACCGGCGATTTTGAGACCGCCATCAAGGAAGGGGCCACCCTGGTGCGGATTGGAACCGCGATTTTCGGAGAGCGCGCATGAAAATCCTGCTCCATGCCTGCTGCGGCCCGTGCGCCATTTACCCGGTGCGGATCATGCGGGAAGAGCGGATGGACGTGACCGGTTTTTTCTATGGCCACAACATTCATCCCTATACCGAATGCCTCAAACGCAAACAGGCACTGGAAGACTATGCCCAACAAATCGAACTGCGCCTGATCTGCCCGCCGGAATACGATCTGGAAGGTTTTTTGCAGAAAATCATTTTCCGGGAATCCAACCGGTGCATGATCTGCTATCGGGAACGGCTGACGGCCGCGGCCCACGTGGCCCGGCACGGCCGCTTTGACGCCTTTACCACCACCCTGCTCTACAGCAAGTTTCAGAAGCATGACATGATCCACGACATGGGGGAAGCCGTGGGAGCGGCCGTGGGGGTTCCCTTTTATTACCGGGACTTCAGGGAAGGCTGGAAAGAGGGAATCGAGGAATCCAAACGCCTCGGACTTTACCGCCAGTCCTACTGCGGCTGCATTTACAGTGAAAAGGAACGGTTTTTCCGGCCGGCAAAATAAAAGATAAGAAATGTTCGGATATTTCATCTATTACATCATCGCCCTGCTGATTTACGCGACCTATCAGCCCGTGGACGCGCCGGTCATGGCGCCGTTTACGGTGTTTCTGCTCTTTATCTCCCTTACGGCGACCTTTGTCCTGCTGACCCGGGTGGTGTTTTCCCGGATTGAATCCCAAATCGGCCGGGCATCGGTGCAAGCACTGGATAACCGGTTCCAGGGCGTCCTGACCCAGCAGTCCATCCTGGCGGTGGGGGTTTACGCCATCAATATCTATGAACTCAATCTCGGGTATTTCCTGCGGGATTTTTCCCTGCTCAGGGCCATCCCCACCCTCGAAGCCCTGGTTTTTCTTCTCCTGTTTATCGCCTATATGACCATCATCTGGACCCTGGCCCATGGCGCGCATCACAAGATTTACCGCACCGGGCTTTCCCTGCTGCAATACGTGTTTTCAAACATCAGTTTTTCCATCCCCATTCTTCTGCCGTGGCTGGTGATCTCCATCAGCGCCGATTTTATCCGCATTCTGCCGTTTGAAGAGCCCAGGGCTTTTCTGGATTCCACGGGCGGCCAGATCAGCTATTTTTTCTTCTTTCTGGTGGTCATTGCCGTCATGGGTCCAGCCCTGATCCAGAAATTCTGGGGATGCACGCCCCTGCAGGCCGGCCCGGCCCGGGCCCGCATCGCGGCGTTATGCGACATGGCCGGAATGAAATACAAAGATATCATGCTCTGGCCCCTGTTCGGCGGGAACATGATCACCGCCGGCGTCATGGGGCTGATCCGCCGGTTCCGCTATATTCTGGTCACTCCCGCGCTGCTCCGGCACCTCCATCCCGTTGAGCTGGACGCGGTTATTGCCCATGAAATCGGACATATCAAAAAAACACACCTGCTCTTTTACCTGTTTTTCTTTGCGGCATATCTGATCCTGACGTTTTCCGTGCTGGATCTCATGCTTTACGGACTGATCTATCTTGAGGCGTCCTACGGCCTTCTGCCGGAAAACGGCAGCAGCGGCGCGACGCTGATTTCCTTTTCCGCCGGCCTGCTCATGATCGTCACGTTTCTGATCTATTTTCGTTTTATCTTCGGCTGGTTCATGCGCAATTTCGAGCGCCAGGCCGATGCCTACGCCTTGCAGTTCATGGGATTTGCCCGGCCCCTGATATCGACCTTTGAAAAAATCGCCGAAACCAGCGGACAGGCCCCGGATCGTCCCAACTGGCATCATTACAGCATTCAACAACGCATCGACTTTCTTAAAACAGCCGAAGCCGACCCGTCGGCCATTATTTCCCACGACCGCAGGATAAAAAAGGGCATCCTGATTTTTCTGGCAGGGGTCATAGTGTCCGGGTGGCTGGGGTACAGCCTGCATTTCGGCAAAACCGGCGATACCATCAACGCATCATTTGCCGGAGCTATCATCGAGCATCGCCTGGAATCCGAACCCGACAACCCCGACCTGCTGCAGTTTCTCGGGGATATCCATTATCAGGCAAAACACTATAAAAAAGCGGAAACCGCCTACCGCCGGGCGTTAAACCTCGATCCGGATCATCTCCGGGCGTTAAACAACCTGGCCTGGCTTTATGTCACATGCCCGGATGTCCGCATGCGCCAACCGGAACAGGCCCTGGACCTGGCGTTGCGGGCCGCAGCCCTGTCGTCCGAATCCCATGTGCTCGATACCCTGGCCGAAGCCTATTATGCCAACGCAGATTTTAAAAATGCCGTGATCGCCGGGGAAAAGGCCCTTGACGCTGCAGGTGAAAATTACGCCTATTACCGGGAACAACTGGAAAAATTTCAAACCGCTGCACGGAAATAACGCATGATGACATCATTTGATTCGGTCTGCTGAATATGGTAAGGAATCCATATGTTCCTCAACCGCTGCCGTCATGGATCTTTCCGGCCCGGTTTGTTTATATTGGTTATTGCTTATAGCTGACGAATTCAAAAATTTTTAACGTTTTCGGATCAAAAGATGCGAAGAAAAGATTCGTCACCATGCACATATCAGCTGTATCCGGGAATGGACGGCCGATGGACCCTGCGCCTTTTCGGCAGACTCGATATCGACACCACCCCTGAAACCCTGCATTCCGTCACTGCGGACATCTTAAAATCAAAACCGGTCTCTTTGCAGGTCGATCTTTCAGGTGTGACGTATATGGATGACTACGGCACCCTGCTGATTAACGAACTCCGGCATTCGCCGGCCCTGCGCGATGCCCGATTTGAAATCGAAAACGCTTCGGCCGACGCCGCCGAAACCCTGAAAAGGCTTGGACCGGAACATGCTACCCGCCCCCTTCCGGCTCCGGGCCGTAAAAGCATGAATATCGTCGCCGAACTCGGAGATGCCACCATCGGGGCAATGATCGGGCTTAAATTTTTCGTTGCTTTTATCGGATCTGTTTTTCTTTCCACGCTAAGTGTCATCAAAAAGCCCAATACACTGCGTTTCGATGATACCATTGGCCACATGAAAACCACGGGTGTTGACGCCGTGCCGGTTGTCGCCCTGATCAGCTTTCTTCTGGGGATGATCATGGCCTTCATGTCGTCACTCCAGTTGACCCAGTTCGGCGCCAATATTTACGTTGCATCCCTGGTAGCAGTGGCCATGGTGTCGGAACTCGGCCCCATCATGACCGCCATTGTGGTGGCAGGCCGGTCCGGGTCCGCCTATGCCGCGGAAATCAGCACCATGAAAATTTCCGAAGAGATCGACGCGCTGTCCGTTATGAGGTTTGATCCGGTTTTGTTTCTGGTCATCCCCCGGATAATCGCCGCGATGGTGGTGATCCCGCTGCTGACCATCTTTTCGAGTTTCTTCGCCATTGCGGGCGGTATGTTTATCGGCGTGACCATGCTGGATCTGACCACCTCCTCCTATTTTCAGCAGACCATCAATACGCTCAAACTTTTCGAAGTGTTCTGGGGCCTTTCCAAATCACTCGTGTTTGCAGTGATCATTGCGAGTGTGGGCTGCCTGCGGGGTGTTCAGGCCAAAGGCGGGCCCGCGGCCGTTGGGAACGCCGCCACATCAGCGGTGGTGACCTGCATATTTCTGATTATTCTGTTTGACTCGCTGTTTGCCGTAATGCGCAGTTACTGGTGACGGGATATGCGTTATGATTGAAAACACGCCGGTGGACGTCGGCCATCTGACGGTAAGATACGGGGACGAGCTGATCCTTGATGATCTTTCGTTTTCCGTTAAAAAAGGTGAAATATTTGTAATCCTGGGCGGCAGCGGCAGCGGAAAAAGCACCCTGCTGAGACACATGCTGGGACTTGAACGGCCGGAATCCGGCCGGATCATCATCGGCGACACCGATATCGCGGAATGCTCGGAAAAGGAATATGCCGCGGCATTAAAAAAAATCGGCGTTCTTTTTCAAAGCAGCGCCCTTCTCGGCTCCATGACCATCGCTGAAAACGTCGCCCTGCCAATTATCGAACACACGGCGCTGCCCGCCCGGGCCGTGGCTGAAATGGTAAGAATGAAACTGGCCCTGGTGGGGCTGGGGGACTATGAACATTATCTTCCATCGGAGATTTCCGGAGGCATGAAAAAAAGAGCCGGACTGGCAAGAGCTTTGGCCTTGAACCCGGAAATTCTTTTCCTGGACGAGCCATCCGCCGGCCTTGATCCCATCACCGCCGAAGAAATCGATGATCTGATTATAGATATCAACAGGCGCACCGACACCACCATGATTATCGTCACCCACGAACTGGCCAGCATATTCGCCGTGGCCCGGCGGGTGATCATGCTCGACAAGACATCCAAAAAAATCATCGCCGAAGGAACGCCCCGGGACCTGAAAGACAGCAGCCCCAATCCCCTGGTCCGGCGATTTTTCAGGCGATACGACCGGACAGAACAAAAAACCGAGTCAAATACCACATAACATACAGAAATGATGCAAGGGAGCGCCTCATGCCTTCCACACGAACAAAATTTTCAGTGGGTCTCTTTGTCATTATCGGCATGACACTGGTCATCGCGTCCATGCTCTGGCTGGGCATGTCTCAATATTTTAAGGAAGCGCGCCATTATGTCGTGTTTTTCGATGAATCCGTCCAAGGTCTGAGTAAAGATTCGGCCGTAAAATACCGGGGCGTTGGCATCGGACGGGTGGAAAATATCAGCGTGGCGCCCGACGGACACCTGATTCAGCTCGTCCTTAACCTGGATGAGCCTCTCAAGGAACGGGAAAAACTGGTGGCCCAGATTAAAGCCGTGGGTATCACGGGGATCATGTTCGTGGAACTTGAGCAGAAGAAAGAGGGCGAGGTGATCCAGAGTCCGCACTTGAGTTTTGAGCCCAAACACCCCGTCATTGACACAAAGCCATCTGAAATCAAACAACTTTTGACCGATATCTATGAGATTGTGAACACTCTCAAACAGATCGAATTTAAAACCATCTCGGATCGGATCATCGAGACCCTTGATGTCGCCCAGCAGACCCTGGCGGATGCAAAAGTCAAACAACTGTCAACCGATACCCGGCAGCTGATTGAGGACCTGCGGGGCGCGGTTGATCCGGAAGAGTGGCGGCGATTCCAGACCAATCTCCATGATGCAAGCGTCAGTGCAGGCCAATTGATGAAAAGCGCCGATCAGACCCTTTCCCGTCTTGACACCGTGGTGGAAAAACAGGATCAACGCCTGACCGATATTATGGTAAGCCTAAAAAATACCGTGGATCAGGCCACTTTTATGCTCCAAAACGGCAATCTGCTGGTGGATGAAACCCGGGACCAGGTGTCCGGCATTGAACGGGAACTCCAGCAAACCCTGCGGCAACTGGAAAACACCAGCAAAAATATCAACCGCCTGATGGAGCGTCTGTCTGATCAGCCGTCTTTGATGATTTTTGGAGAACCGCCCGCGCCGAAAATCATTGAACCCATGGACGATGAAAGGAAGAGCGGTAATGAAAAATGAGCAAATAAAAAAATATCTCTGGCTGATCTGCCTGATTGTTATTATCTGCGGATGCGCGGGACCCAAAGGAAAACGGCTCGATATGGCGTTTTACCATCTCGACTATGCGCCGCCGATGCGCGTTGCAATGGAACCTGCCTCTGCGACCATCGCCATTGAACCTTTCAGATCAATGGCGCCTTTTAATACGAACCGGATCATTTACAGCACCAGTCCGGTCACATATGACGCATACGCCTACCATCAATGGTTCTCCGATCCGGCAGACATGGTTTTTACACTGCTTTTCCGGGACATGCGATCCGCCGGCATCTTCCGGGCCGTCATGCACGCCGATGACCGCCTGGCAGACTATCGCGTCACAGGTATCGTAGAATCCTTTCTTGAACAGGATCAGCAAGATCCCTGGCAGGCCGTGCTTTCGATCACCATCACCCTGATCGACAAAACACAAATGGATACGTCACGGCAGATTGTCTTCCAGAAAAATTACACGGCGATCCGGCCCTGCCATCGGAAAAACCCACAAGCCCTGGCCGATGCCATGAGCATGGCCCTGGCAGAGGTGTCGGCCGGGGTGATCGCCGACATCCATACGGCCCTTTCCCCTTCACCGGCGGCGACTCCATGATTTTATAAGTCTACCCTCGGGGCAAAAAACTCCTGGAAACAACTCCGGGGAGTTCCCGCAAACGGAAACTCCCCGGTATGGTAAACACACTTTTCAGCTTTTCCCGCAAGAAAAGAGTGAGGCGCGCCGACAAAGCAGTACCTGATGCTTAATCGAATTCTTAGTAAATGGAATTTTGTCTGTAATACCTGATATCCTTGGCCCGCTGCCAGCGGAGACGGACCTTTTCCATCACCCTGTCGAACATATTGCTCTTTGAAAATACAGCCGCGCTGTCATTTTCAGATGGATAGAGCAGGTACATGCTTCCAAAATCCGCCGGAATGGCCTGAGCCTGCCGGCTAAGCGGATTCAATTTTGTCAATTTCGTCGTGACTGTTTTATAATCAAACATGGTTTAAACCTCCTGTTGGTTTTATTTCTTTGCAACCGCGGGTATTTATTAACCCGGCGGCTCTTCTTTTCTCCAATTTAACGGCTTACCGGCTAAAGCATTGGAATCAAATATCGATAAATAACGCAATCTGCGATATCCAGCGTGCCGAATCATGCTGCCTCCAAAAACGACTCGAACATAAAGGAGATAATTTTATGCAATTCTTATGCCACTTTTTTAAAAACAGTAAAGAATCAAGAAGAAGAATACCCGAACAACGGAAAGGTCGGTTGAAATCAAAAAGGAGGGGGTAAATAAAAAAACGTCATACAAGACTGCCATGCTGTGGTAGGTGGCTTTTTGAAACGCTTCCGGTGATTGGGATGGGGAGACTATCTTTTCGTGTCCGCGTAAAAAAATCGTGCACAGTCTGGGATCTATCGTGTTTCAGGCAAACTCGGCGGTTAAATCAAATCCAAAAATTGCGTCAGATTTGACCCTTTAATTGAGTAAAAATACAATTAATAGCTTGATATCATGTAAAAAAATAATAATGAGTCAAAAATGACCCTTTTAGAGTCAATCGAGGCCTGATTTTTTCATTTTCCGCAATAATGTTTTTCGATCAATTTGCAATTCCTGGGCGGTCCGGTGTCGGTGCCACCGGTTTTTTTCAAGAATCTGCATAAGCACCTGCTTTTCCAACCGTCCCATAATGGCGGAAAGAGATTCGCCATCACCGGCTTCAAAGGCATCAACGGAGATGTCCTCGGTTTTATCACCGGTCACGGACCGGGTCATGAAATCAAGCGTTCTAAGTGTAATAAAACGTTGCAGCACGTTTTGAAGCTCACGGACATTGCCCGGCCAGTCATAATTGTATAATTGCGCGAGCATTTTGCCGTCCATTTTCGGAATTTCCCTGTTTTTCGCGTACATGGTCAGAAAATGCTCGATCAGCAGCGGCAGATCGTCCTTTCGTTTACGCAGAGGCGGCAATGTAATAGGGATGATATGGATCCGGTAAAAAAAATCTTCGCGCACGCGACCGGTTTTCAAATCCTCTTTTAAATCGCGGTTGGTAGCCGAGACGATGCGGGCGCGCACTTTTCGGGTCTCCTGCCCGCCCACCGGCGTATAGCCCCCGCCTTCAAGCACCCGAAGCAGCTTAACCTGCGCGGCAAGACCGATTTCACCCAACTCGTCGAGAAACAGTGTCCCGTCTTCGGCCAGGTCGAAATAACCGGGCTTATCCGCGCCGGCGCCGGTAAACGCGCCTTTTTTATAGCCGAAAAACTCGCTTTCAAACAACGTCTCGGGGATGGCGCTGCAATTGACCGGAACAAACGGACGGTCGCGGTTATCGCTTAAGCGATGAATCTGCCGGGCCACCAGTTCCTTGCCGGTGCCGGATTCACCGTAAATGATGACATTGGCGTCTGAGGTCGCGGCCTTTGCAATGCGCTCGTAAACCGCCTGCATGGCCGGATTCTTACCGATGATATCACCGAATTTGTACCGTTCCTGGATGCTGGTTTTCAAACGGATATTTTCTTTTCGAAGCTGAAGCTCCTCTTTCTTGTACTCCGAGATATCCGATATAAAGCCTTCGATTCCCGTGATCTCACCGGTTTCGGCAACAACGCCCACCCCTTCCTCCCAGACCCATTTGGTCCTGCCGGATGCGGTGATGATACGATATTCCAGTTGAAAAGGCCGGCCGGTGGAAAGCAGGCTCTTAATCTGTTCCTTGACCCGCTGACGATCATCGGGATGAATCAGGTCCATGAGCGTGGTTTTGCCGCTCTCGATCAGCTCATAAGGCGAATACTCCGTCAGCCACTTGCTGCCGGCGCTCACAAAATTAAGAGGCCGGGCCTCGTCCACGGTGCAGCGGTAGGCCATACCGGGCAGGTTTCCCATCAGTTTGGAAAGTTTGCGCTCACTTTCCACCAGGGCTGCTTCGGCCTGTTTAAAGGCCGTGATGTCCATAAAAGAAGCGACGCTTTGGAGGGTCCCGGAGATCATGTCGATATTGACATGCATATCCTTGACCTCGCCGAAACGGTCCTGTACACGGCATTCGTATTCGGTGGGCGCCAGGCTGCGATCCTTGCGGCGCTGGATATGATAGGTGCGCATCCGTTCCGCGTCTTCAGGCACCACGAACTCCGGCCATTTCATCCTGCCCTTGATCTCCTCCCGCGAATAACCGGTAAGGGCCTCGAATTTGGCATTGGTCATGGAAATGGTCATGTCGTTTTCAATAATCACCGTGGCCGTGCCGGTATTTTCAAAAACGCTGCGGTATCTTTCCTCGCTGATCCGAAGGGCGTCCTGTATCTCGCGCAACTCATGGGCCAGAGATTCCAGTTCGGCCACCCGGGCGCGGAGCCGCTTGTTTTCAGATAACAGCGCGGTTTTCGATGTATCGGGTGGATTCATGGCAGAATGCTTTTAATAACATTAACGGCTCTTTTTAAAACCGGTTCTCATGCGTAAATTCACTGATATCGCGCCGTTTGGGCGGAGACGGGACCTTGGATGGATATCCCAGCGTGATCAGGGCCACCTGATCGATGCCTTCGGGAACACCAAGCACCTCTTTTGCCCGCACATGATCGTAGAGCCCGATGATCAGGGAACCCAGACCCAGAAAATGGGCCGCCAGACCGATGCTCTGGGCCGCCAGACCCAGATCAAACATGAACCAGTCGCCGTACTGGGTGGTGACGATATCCTTGTAATACCCCGAGGTCCCTTTTTTGGCGCAAAGAGCCAGGACCACGGGAGCGGCCGTGATTGATTTATAGGCCGGATTGGACTTGGGAACCGCTTCCTGAAGCTGCTGTTTAATCTCCGGGTTCGTCACGACAATCACTTCCCAGCACTGGGTGTTGGCCCATGAAGGGGTCATTTGCACCGCCTCCAGGATGGCGTGGATTTTATCCCGGGGGATCTCGGTTGGTTCATAATTGCGGATGCTCCGTCTTTCTCTGATCACGTCCAGTAGATCCGTCATGTATTGACCTCCTTTTTTTAATGCTGAATTGATGCTTTTAAAATATGCGTCTGCGATGGCTTCGGCCATTTTCAGATCTTCGGGTGTTGTGATTTTAATATTGAAAATACTGCCGGAAACCACGTGGACCTTCTCGCCGAGGCGCTCTATCAGCAACGCGTCATCTGTCCCTGTGATCCCGTCGCGTTTTGCCTTTTCATGGGCGTCTTTGATCAACCGGCATTGAAACGCTTGGGGGGTTTGCGCGTGCCAGAGCCGGCTCCTGTCTATGGTCCGGATGATATCGCCGCCATCGTCAACGGCTTTTAGCGTATCAATGACCGGCAAACCCGGAATGCAGGCCCCGTGTATTTTAGCAGCGTCGATACAACGCCGGATTTCATCTATCCCGACAAAAGGACGAACCCCGTCATGAATCAAGACGATGTGGTCATCAGAAGCCAGCGACGACAAGCCGTTATAAACCGATTCCTGTCGCTGGGCGCCGCCGGCGATCATTTTAACGGGGGCACGCAAGCAAATCGGGTCAAGTACCGCTTTTCGGCAATAATCAATATCAGATCCCGGGACGACAAGACAGATATCGTCAACTTCCGGACAGGCATCCACGGCAAGCAGGGTACGGCTTAAAATCGGCAGACCGCCGAGCACCAGGTATTGTTTCGGCGCGGCCGCATTCATGCGGCGCCCTTTTCCGGCCGCGACAATAATTGCGGAAACCGTCGTCATGGCAAAAGGTCAAAATAGAGTAATGAAGCCATTGGGCCAAATGCCCGGAAAGTGGTCTTTTTTATGTCAGCGCAGATAATGAAGGCTCTTTGGCAGGGGAATGCCTTTTCCCATCCGGTCCTCCCCGTAATTGACATGGGAAAGGGTCTCAATATCCCGCAAGGCCCGGACATCCCCTTCAAAACGCACCTGCTGGATATTTTCCTTTTGAATTTTTCCGCCAGCCCACTGGATATCCAGGACACTGCCTGCGTCAAACCGATCCTGCCCGATCATCAGGTCCACCTGGCCGCCATAATGCTGCACGATCTTGGCGACCAGCAGACTGGGACGGCAATGAAAACCAAGATCCCGGGGCACGCTCACCATTACCGATGACCGCTCGATATTTTCCTGAAGTATCTGCTGAGCAACCTCTCTTCCGGCTGAAAAAAAAAGATTGATATAATAAAGACCGAAATTGATGGTGAAATCCAGCAGCATATCCGGGTCCACCAGTTCGCAAAGCCTTTCCCGCGCGCGTTCGTATGTATATTTATATCCGACTTTGATCTGGTGCCGTTCGTAGAAATGAAGCAGTCGCCCCATGACCTGCAACAGGTGGTATATGATGGAAAAATACGCCCGGAAGCGATTTAAGATCGGTCTGCCGTGAAAATATCCGCCATGAATGACATAGGTGTCGAATGAGGATTGCAGGTTATGCACCAGCATTTCAAAGCGCCGGATCTCAACCTCGTTGACCCGGCTGGGAACAAGATTCTTCAATTCATCCTGGTCGTAAACTTCAAAAAATTCGTAAGTGTCGAAGTTGCCGGCAATGGATAAAAACTCGTTTGCCACCCGCACAATATGGGTTTTATAATCACCCTTGTCCTCATCTTCGAAATCGCAGTCAAGCATGTCGCCGGATGATATGCCGGGAAAATGCGCGGCTCTGAATCCCTTTTCCGGCAATGCGATATTGAGTCGACGGGCTTCTTCTATGATGACCGGCGCCAGTTTCAGCAGGGAGGACATCAAAAACTCAAGTACAAATTCCCCTTGCTTCCTGAAATCCTCTTTTTTGTCGATATCATAAAAGATCAAACGGTTGACAACATGTTTCTGGGAGTATCCGGCAAGACTGATATGGCGGACTGCGGCGGCCAGCTCCCGGTAAAAATACCAGTTTGAGTTATTCTTGGCGCCGTGGAAATCAAGGCAGTCTTCAAGCAGGTGTGAAGTGGTGATCAGTTTTGAATAAAGGGACTTGGTGAAGGGATGCGGCCCGGATTCACTTCCGGCGATATACATGCAACAGCGAAGATAATCATAGGAAAAAAAACGAACCCTTTCCACAAAAGAGTTTTCACACAGTTTTTTGGGGTTTTTCTTCATGACCCTGCCTGTCAAAATCAGATTAAAAAACGGCCGGCGCGGACCGTAAGCCGAATTCTGTTGCGAACCCGGGTTACCCCGAATCCGCCGACGATCATTCATCTCTGGACAACGGTTACCCGTTGCCTCCTGCGACCTACCCGGGAGCTTGAGCGGGCCGCTCTCAAACACTCCCCTATTTGGTCTTGCACCGGGTGGGGTTTACCCAGCTTCCCCGGTCGCCCGGAGAACTGGTGCGCTCTTACCGCACCGTTTCACCCTTACCCATTCAGGGATCAAACCCCTCCTGGGCGGTCTGCTTTCTGTTGCACTTGCCTTCGCGTCGCCGCGACTCCACGTTATGGAGCACCCTGCCCTGTGGTGTTCGGACTTTCCTCCGGACCGAACAAGTCGGCCCGGCGATCGCCTGGTCCGCGCCAGCCGTCATTGTTAAACTATATTACATAAATAAGCCGATGGCAATGTGGACAATTCCGCAATGTATTGCCGCGATGAAGTTCATTATACATTTGCGGCGGGATGTTCATGTTGCATCCGAGGCAGACCGATGTCCGCACTTCCACAATGGCCGGTTTTCCCGCAAGGGATCGACTGGTCTGATAAAGTTGACTCAGCTCCGCATCGATCAGACCGGCAAGGTGATCCCGTTCATCAAGAAGCACCTGGCGTCGGGCGGTATGCGCCTTTGCCTCGCTTTCCATGATCGCCTGTTTCTCCCGGATCTTTTCCTCTTCAGACGCAAATTCCTCCTGGGTCAAGCGAAGCGCTTCATCAGCCGCGTCGATCTTGTCCAGACAAGCCAGTGTCTGATCTTCAATTCCGGATATGAGCGACTTGATTTCACCGATTTCCTTGAGAATGGCCTGGTAGTCCTTATTGGTTTTCACCGCGTGAAGCTGGACTTCCCGTTTTTGTATACGGCCTTGGTGCTGCTGGATGTCGGCATCATGGGATCGATAGGTCTTTTTCAGCTCGCTTAATGCTGTCTTTTTTTCCTCCAGCAGGACTTCGAAATCATTTAAAACCGTCTCGATTTCCTTTAACTTCACGGGCAGTTTTGACAATTCCACATCAATTTTATCAATTTCGGTTTCCCTCTGCTGCAGGGCGATCAACAGCTCAATTTGTTCTCTGGATATGTTCTCCATAGGCTTTTCCCCATGCCGTAAAATTTAAAAATATTAATACATCACAAACGGGTCTTGTTCATTCAGCCATGCATCCACGATCACGTCATAGTTGTTTTCCCTGCATTTTGACGCAAGCCTATGCTGGATCAACTCAATCATCAAACGCTCCGAGGGAAAATGACCCACATCAATGGCGATCCGCCTATGCATTTCCATATCCCTTGCATCATGGTAGCGCAAATCACCGGTGATTAGCGCATCGGCGCCGGACGCAATAAAATCCGGCATCAACCCCGCGCCGCTGCCGGTACATACGGCCACTTTCCTGATCAGCCGGTCGCTGGTGCCGGCAACCCGGATCCATTCAATACCCATCGCCGATTTTACTTTGCCGGCCAGCGTGGCCGAATCCATGGGTTCCGGAAGAACGCCGATGCGCCCCAGTCCGTAGGCGGGGGTTTCCGGGTACAGCGGGTAGACATCCCAGGCCATTGTTTCATAGGGGTGAATATCGCGAAGCGCTGCCACGAGTTCCTTGACAACCGAAGCTTTGATGGTGGCCTCTATTCTGTATTCATCGGCATGAACGATTTCACCGGGATCGCCCACCATCGGGCGGGCTGATGGGCCGGGCTTAAATGTTCCCGTCCCGGCCTGGCGAAAGGTGCAACAGGAATATTGACCGATGACACCCTGATCATGGGCGAAAAAAACATCCAGCAGACGACGGCAATGATCCTTGGGCGCATATACGACCAGCTTGCAGGCAGTCTCAACGGGTGCGGGCGGACATAAAACAGTAATATCTTGGAGGCCGAGCATTTTTGCGAAAATATCGTTTAAACCGCCGGATACCGCATCCAGGTTGGTGTGCGCGCAAAACACGGCCAAGCTGTGACGCGCCGCGGCTGCAATCATCCTTCCCAGGGGCGTTCGCAGGTCAATTTTTTTGAAAGGCTTGAAAAACAGGGGGTGATGGGTGATCAACAGTTCCGCGCCGGCATCGCATGCGCCTTGTATCACCGCGGGTGACGGATCAAGGGAAACCATTACGCGGGAAACCGGATTATCGGGATCACCAAACTGCAACCCCGAGTTATCCCAGTCCTCGGCAAGACGGGGCGGGGCTATCTCATCCATCAGCGCGATGATGTCGGCCACTGTCGGCATGGATTACCTCCCTTGCCTTGAATATGAAATGCTGCCGCCATTATGAAAAGCACAAAAAAGGCGTGGTCGCGATTTGTCCACGCCTGATGAAAATGGCACCGAATATGACAAACGTAACAAATCAAGAGTGGGCCCACCTGGGTTCGAACCAGGGACCGACCGGTTATGAGCCGGTGGCTCTTCCAGCTGAGCTATGGGCCCGCAGGTGACGCGAACGGACGGCTGATAACTAACGCCGCCGCCTTGTTTTGTCAAGCGCTATGATCAATACCTGTCATTTAAAGTGGTTATGATTCAACAAAATGTTTGAGTTTCCGGCTGCGGGTCGGGTGGCGCAGTTTACGCAATGCCTTGGCCTCGATCTGCCGAATCCGCTCACGGGTGACGGCAAAATCACTGCCCACCTCTTCTAATGTGTGATCGGCTTTTTCCCCGATACCGAACCGCATGCGCAGTACCTTTTCCTCCCGCGGCGTCAGCGTGGCCAGCACCTTACGGGTCTGCTCCGCCAGATTCATACTGACCGCGGCATCAGAAGGCAGCATAAAGGTTTTGTCTTCGATAAAATCTCCTAAATGACTGTCGTCTTCTTCGCCGATGGGTGTTTCCAGTGAAATGGGCTCCCTTGCGATTTTGAGGACTTTTCTGACCTTGTCCAAAGGAACTTCCATCTTGTCGGCGATTTCATCGGGCGTGGGTTCGCGTCCCAGCTCCTGCACCAGATAACGGGAAGTCCGGATCAGCTTGTTGATGGTTTCGATCATATGCACCGGAATACGGATGGTCCTGGCCTGATCCGCAATGGCCCGGGTGATGGCCTGCCGGATCCACCAGGTGGCATATGTGGAAAATTTATAGCCCCGTCGGTATTCGAATTTATCCACCGCCTTCATCAGTCCGACATTGCCTTCCTGGATCAGATCCAGAAACTGCAAGCCCCGGTTGGTATATTTTTTGGCGATGCTGACCACCAGTCGCAAATTAGCTCTGACAAGGTTGCTCTTGGCCTCCTTGGCGATCATCCGTCCTTCTTCAATGTTGCTCATAATCCGTTTCAACGTCCGTGCATCCGCCTTGATTTCGGATTCCCGATGAAGGATCTGGTTATGAATATTCTTTAATTCGTTATAAACTTCAGTGGCTTCCTTTTTTTTCAACGGGGTGCAGGCGCAAACCCACTGGGTGAATTTTTTTTCACTGGCGCTTATATTTTCACGAACATCCACCAGGGGCGCCTCAATGACGGCGGCGCATTTGCACAGACGTTTGTTGGCCTCGTCAAACCAGATGATATGATCCTGAATCTTTTTTTCAATCCCGTCGATCACATCGCTTTCCATGCGCCAGTCTTTAAAATGTTCAAATATTTTGCGGTTCCGGCGACGGATGGACCGACGGATTCGACGGGCTTCATCGGCCGGAAGATTATCAGATGAAAAAAGTTTTTCTCGAAGCTCCCGGTTCTCCATTTCGATCTCCTTGATGGCCGAAATGGTCTCTAGAAACTTTTCAATCTGAATGGATTCATCAATAATGGTGTCGCCCTCGTCAATATCCCGCAACACATGCTTGGGGCGGGTGGCGCCCGTTAAAATCTCATCCCCCATACGAATAATGCTTTCAACGCCGAGCATGGTCTCAAGCATGGCACGCAGAACTTCCTGCTCGCCGTCTTCGATTCGCTTGGCGATTTCAATCTCGCCCTCCCGCGATAAAAGCGTGACAAGACCCATTTCCCGAAGATACATTTTCACGGGGTCCGCCACGGTACCGTAGGTGGCGATGGCATCGATTTCATCGGTCTGTGAGAGTTTTTCCGAATCACCTTCATCTTTTTTTTCAGATTCGGAAAGCTTTTTTCTTTTTTCCACCACTTCAATATCGAGATCATCAAACCACATCAGGGTCTCGTCGATTTGTTCCGGAGTCATCATGTCTTCGGGCAGGGCATCGCTGATCTGCTCAAAAGTCAAATACCCCTGCTTCTTTCCCCGGGTGACAAGTTCATTGAATTTTTCCGTCTTAACTTCCTGAGATTCTGTTTTTTTCTGTTTTGCGGGCTTTTTTGCCATTAAATGTCGCCTCCTGACAAAACGTTAAATTATACGTATTATCATCTGTTATGCAGTGCGTTTTCTATGGACGTCTGCGAATCTGTTTCTGTTTTTCTTTTAATAAATTAAAAAGTAAATCCGGATCATTGCTTTCCTCGGCGGCTTTGATCCGATTGAGCAACAGGCCGCGCCGCCGGGCATTGGCGCCCATATATTGCGCGATCAGCGCATTACAGGACCGGGGGTCCCAGTTCGCGCATTCCATGGCTAAAGACGCCGCCAATTCCCGGAGATCCGGGTCATCGAGATGATTCATCAATCCAGCCGGGCTCTGGTCTCCTGATGCGGGTCGCTGGAGGATCATCTCACCGATTCGGCGCAGCCGCCTGTCTTGAAAATAATGCAGAATGCCTTCGGTTTCAATGCCGCCGGCCAGGTCCGGGGCATGAATCATCATGGCGATGAGCTGGCGCTCGATGCGAAACATTTCCGATGTGCAGACCGGGTCCTTCGCCGACGGCGATTTTGAAGCTTCTGTCGGCATCCCTGTGACGACGCTGTCAGACGGCTTTCTGGAAGCACCCCTTATTTTTTCAAGAATGGCGGTTTCATCGATATTGAGGCGCTCGGCAAGATGCCGGACATAAACCGACCTGACCACGCCGTCGGCCAGGCCGACAAGAGATCCGGCAACATCGGCGATGACACGGATTTTTCCTTCCATGGACATACCGTGTGCCTTGATGGCGGATTCAATGAGAAATGCCATCATTCCCAATGCCTTCTCAGTGATCTCTTCAAACGCCTGAGCCCCGAACTGCCGTAAAAATGAGTCCGGATCATGTCCTTTGGGAAGAACAAGGATCGCGGCATCCACGGATTCATTCATGAAAATCGTGATGCTGCGATGAACGGCCCGCATCCCGGCCTCGTCAGAATCGAAAACAAGATAAGCCTTTTTGGCAAAACCGCGGCGCAGCAACCGAACATGCTCAACGGTCAAAGACGTGCCCAGGGTAGCCACGGAATTGGTAAATCCATGCTGATGCATGGCCAAAAGATCAAAATACCCCTCGACGATATAGACCGATCCGGTCTCACGGCACCGGTCCCGGGCCGCGTGAACACCGTATAGGGAACGGCTTTTGTGATAGATCGGGCTTTCCGGGGAGTTGAGATATTTGGGACTTGCGTCATCGATGACCCGCCCGCCGAAACCGATGATCCGCGTTGAAATATCATAGATCGGGAAAATAATGCGCTTCCGGAATCGATCGTAGTATCCATCGCTTTTTCTGGGGATGATCAGCCCAAGGACTTCCGCCGGTTTGAGAGACCGGTGTTTCTGATTCAGGAAACGCGACAGATGATCCCATCCTTCCGGCGCGTACCCCACGCCGAAAGACGTGATGATCTCTTCCGCAAATCCCCGCTTTTCAATATATGCCCTGGCGATTTTCCCCCGGCCGGGATCTTTCAGGCAGGACTGATAAAAACCCATTACCTGCTGATTGATCTCAAACAACGCGTCCCGTTCGGCCAGCATTTTTCGCTGTTCGGGCGTCATTGGTTCCGACGGCAGGGTAATTCCGTATCGTTTGGCCACACCCTGCACCGCTTCCATAAAACCGATTCCGTCATGTTTCATCAGAAAACTGAACACATCGCCGCCAGCACCGCACCCGAAACAATAAAACATCTGTTTGGTCTGACTGACCGTAAACGAAGGCGTCTTTTCAGAATGAAACGGACAAAGACCGGAGAGGTCTTTGCCCGATTTCTTTAAAACCACCCGTTCTGATATAATATCGACGATATCAGCGGCGTTTCGGATTTCCGCAAGTTTGTCTTCCGGAATATTGATCGCCAAGTAACATGCCTCCCGTCACGATCTTAGGAGAAGTGTCGTAGTGCGGCAGAAAAAGTCCACGTCCGGTCTTACCGATGGGCACGGAAATGGACGATCGATGCGATAATTATATTGTGTAACACCCAAAATTAGGTATTGCAGCGGGAATTGTCAAACAAAAAATAATTTATTTTTTCAAACGATTGATGGTGGCCCGCAAATCAAGACTGCCGTCATAAATCGCCCGCCCGGTAATGACGCCGATAACGCCGAGCGGCTCAAGGGGAAGCAGATTTTCAATATCGGTCCATGACGACACCCCGCCGGAGGCCACCACGGGGATCGTAATGGCGGATGCCAGTTTTTCGGTTTCCATGATGTTGGGGCCGGTCCGCATGCCGTCGCGTTCGATATCGGTAAAATTAATGGCCGCGGCCCCGCTGTCTTCAAATCTTTTCGCCAGCTCCACGGCCGTCACCCGGGTGGCTTTGGTCCACCCCTCGATGGCGACAAATCCCTTTCTGGCGTCGATTCCAACGACGACGCGCTCCGGAAACTTCCGGCACGCGGTTTTGACCAGATCCGGATTGCGCACCGCCTCGGTGCCGATGACCACGCGGTGTACCCCCGCGTCAAGATACATTTCAATGGTTTCCATGTCACGAATTCCGCCACCGACCTGGATCGGCACCGCAATCCGGGCGATGATGGCGGAAATGGCGGACAGATTGCCGGGTCGCTTTTCCACCGCGCCGTCTAAGTCCACCACATGAATAATTTCCGCGCCCTCGCTTTCCCACCGCGCGGCCATGGCCGAAGGATCATCGGAAAAAACGGTTTCAGCGTCCATGCGGCCCTGAAGGAGCCGGACGCATCTGCCGTTTTTAATATCAATTGCCGGAATAATGATCATGGGTCTATTTTATTCATATATGTTCTGATTGATGGGTTACGACTATAAAATACCTTTTGAGGAAAGCACGCGGGATACCCGTTCATCAATACCCGTGGCCTGGTCCAGAGACCGGGCAAATGCCTTGAAAACGGATTCGATCACATGATGATCGTTGTCGCCGTATCGCATATTGATATGCAGATTCATGCCGGAACGATTCGCCAGGGCTCTGAAAAACTCCTTATAAAGCAAGGTTTGGCCTTCGGGGCGGTTGTTAAAACCTTCGGGCAGACGATAGACCAGATAGGGACGGTTGGAAAGGTCGATGGTGACTGCGGTCAGGGCGTCGTCCATGGGCACTTCGGCAAACCCGTATCGCCGGATTCCTTTACGATCGCCCATAGCCGTGCCAATCAGATCCCCCATCACCAGACCGACATCTTCTACGGTATGATGATGATCCACAGCGATATCGCCGACGGCGCTGACGGTGAGATCAAAAAATCCATGAACCGAAAACAGGGTCAGCATATGGTCGAAAAAAGGAATGCCGGTGGTAATATCATACTCGCCGGCGCCGTCGAGATGGATGGCGGCCTTAATTCTTGTCTCCCGCGTGGTTCGTTCGATATCGGCGTATCGTTTCATGGCAAATATCCTTTTTCAGCCCCTGACCCTCTTGATGGTTCCGTTGCTGATCATTCCATGGAACTGTGAAAGCATGGTTTTTTCTTCAGCGTCAAGATGTCCGTCATCCAGCGCGCAACCCATGATTTGCTCGTATTCATCGGGCGTCACCTCAAGATCACTGATAGCGTGCTTGATCAGTTCTTTTAGTTTGGTGGCTGATTTACTTGGTTTTTGCATCGGTAAGATCTCCTGTCCGTTTTATGGTTATCCGTTTTTTTCCCTTTTCGATGCGGAAAAATTTTTCAATTCGAGATGGAAGCCGGCGGTGAAAACCGGGGCGACAATGGCGGGAAGTCCGCCGGCATTTGCGCGGATGTGACGTTGCTTCTGCTTAAGGTGTAAAAGAAAAGATCGAGAAGATGGTGGAGATGAGGGGGATCGAACCCCTGACCTCGGCATTGCGAACGCCGCGCTCTCCCAGCTGAGCTACATCCCCACATGAAAACGACCTTAATGCTATTATCACATCGCGAATTCAGGTCAATAAAAATGTTTTCATATGATGAAAATGTCCATGATTGTCAACAGTAATTTTCATTCCAAATGGCTAAAAGCCGTATTTCGAAGACTATCAATGTCCATGTCCGAACGGATCCCGAAACGGGTAAGGGCAAAGTCGAACTTGACCGGATCATCCGGCGCCCATTTACAAAATCCCCTGGTGATTTCGACGGCGGTTTTGAGATCCGCCTGGGATCGGCTGGTCAAATTGAGCATCCGTCCGATGCGATACATATGGATGTCAACGGGCACCAGCAGTTTGGACGCTGGTATGCGGTTCCAGCCGCCGGGATCCACGGCGTCTTGGCGCACCATCCATCGCAGATAAAGATGCAGCCGCTTGCAGGCGCTTTTCTTTTGCGGGCACGGGATTAAATGGCCGACGCCGTTGCCGTTATTGCTGACCCCGCTGCTGTCGGCCGTGGCATGCAGCCGTTTGGTAAAGTTTATCAGCGCCGGCAGAACCGATTCATCCGCTGACGAAAATCCTTCCAGAAAACAGTCATAGAGCGAGCCGCAGGTTTTAATGGTTTGCCCGATACCCGCCAGAAGGGCCGCGATATGATCCCCCGTGGCGAACCGGTGAACCATATGGGCATAGGTTGCTTTGATGTCTGCGGCCGGGGCGGCGATCAAAAATTCGTAGGGCGAATCGCCCATGGGCTCCAGCACGGCCCCCACGCTCTTTAAAATCTGCCCCACCCTGCCGTATGCCAGGCAGGCGGCAATGAGACCGGCGATCTCCCGATCTTGGCGGGTTGGATAACGATACAAAAACTCCAGCGGGTCAGGATGGACATACTCCCGGCGGTTATAACGGTCATAGAGCCGATTTAATTGATCCCGCATACGATTATACTATAAACTCACCAAATTTTAATCCGAAGTTTGCCATATGCTTCGGTGGAATTATCACTCAAAGGCCCGGCCCGGTTTAAGACCCAGCAGTTTAAAAAATTTGGCCGCCGGACAGAATCCCGTTATAGAGGCTTGTAGCATATTCGCGCCGATCAATACCGTCAATCCAAGCCAGAATGGACTGTGCACCCATGAAAGAAACAGACTGATCAACGTCATGGTTCCGGCCGTACCCATTACCATTCGATCGATGTTCATCTTAAACCTCCTCCTGTGTTCAGTCGATACGCGTTTTTGACAGCAACAGACTGTTGGTCACCACGGAAATGCTGCTCAGCGACATGGCCAGCGCGGCCAGCATGGGGTTGAGTTCCTGAAGCGCAGGCGGCATGCCGGGAACCAGACAGAGTATCCCCCCGGCCACGAGAATCAGAATGACGTTTTAGCCGAAGGCGGAAAACAGGTTCTGGCCAATAATTTTCATGTTTTTTTAGTTAGAGAGGGTGGGATCAGATGATTCCCACCCTCTGAAAAATATTAATTATCTCGCTGTCTGTTGTTAGCTGTCTGCTTGCGCCTGATGACGATAACACTTATCATTAACAGGGCCATGGCCATAAAAATCATTCCCCACTCCGAAAGCGTCGGAATAGGCGTCACACCACGGATTCGTATTGTATAGTCTCTGCTGTCGGTACAGCCCAGAGGCGTTGACGCGGTGATGGTAAACGTCCATGACCCGACCTGGGTCGGCGTTCCCGAAATCACATAACTGCCGGAACTGCCGCTGAGTCCCGGCGGCAGATCTCCGCTCAGTTCAAATATGGCATCCTCTTCACTGGCAGTGATCGTGGTGCTGTAGAACTGGCCGAGAAAACCGTCGGGCAAATTATTTGTTATCGGCCCCAGGATAATCCCCGGGCAAACAATAAGCCGGTAATCCCGTGATCCCGGACAGCCATTGGAATCCGTGGCCGTGATGGTAAAATTAAATTCAAAATTCGCATCGCCTGGAACCGGAGTGCCGGTGAGAAGACCATCGGATGTCAGATTGAAATCTGATGGCAGATCCCCGTTTGTCACCTCAAAAGTATAAGGTTCCGAACCTCCAAATCCGGTAAACTGAACACTATAAAATAAACCGACCACGGCGGTTGGCAGCTCGGCCGGATTCGGCTTAACAGAAGGACAAACGGGATCATCCCCGTCCTGCCATTGTTTAAATGCATCATTATCGAATGTTTCGCCGTAATCCGTACAGACCTCGTTGCCCGCCGCGTTGGTAAAACAGGCGCGGATTACATCCGTTCCCGGGCCGCCGTCACCCTCATAGGTAAAGGTCGCCTCACCGTTTGAATCGGTTGTATCTGCGGCATCGGGCTCATCGCTGTTTGGTCCCATTCTTATTGAAAAAGTAACTTCTATACCCTCAATGGAATTGCCTTTAAGGTCCCGGACCGTAGCCGTGACTGTATGCCATATTTCTTCCAAATCGAGACGGTTGACCGCAAAAAGCGGATTGAGTGTGATGGCCTCTTCCGTCCACTCTTTTGCAACGACATTGGAACATATAGCCTCATCAGCTATAGTGAAGCAGGCCTGAATGTTATCAGTCCCCACCCCGCCGTTTCCGGCATAACTGAAAGTCGCTTCGCCACTTCCATCAGTTATATCTAAACCTGTCGCTCCGATATTTGGCCCGGAAATAACTTCAAAGGTTACAGTGATCCCTGACTGTGGAGCACCGGCGGCATCCCTGATTGTGGCCGTAACCATATGCGTTTCCCCGACCAAATTAAGATCATATTCCGGGGTAAGATCAATGTCATATTGCGTTTCTTGTAAAGGATTCCAGACCTTGGTTACTGTTTGCGAGCAGACAAATATTCCTGATCCAGGTTGGCCTTCTTCGTAACAGGCCTGGATTACATCCGTTCCGGGGCCTCCATCACCTGTATAAGTGAACGTCGCTTCACCATTGTCGTCAGTTATGTCTGAATCTGTCGCTCCGGTGTTTGGTCCGGAAATAACTTCGAAAGTGACAGTGATACCGGCCTGCGGAACTCCGGTTCCATCCGTAATTGTCCCAGTAACTGTATGTGAATCCCCGACAATATTAACGTCAGTTTCCGGAGTCAGGGTAATAAGAAATGCGCTGTTAGGGGTGGGAATCCAATTGGTAAAATCAGATGTCTGTTCAGTGGGGTCAACTCCGATACCGGTGTTCCACGCCGTGGAAACAGGGTTGCCCCCTCACTTTATGTAAAAGTCACCCCATATTGGCGGTTCAACACTCTTAAACGTGTATGTCCCGCCAACCGAAGAGGAGGAGCTGTCAAATTTGATCCCGACAAGATCGGTTCCCAGATTGGGGTTGCCATTATTGGCCCCGGCCCGGGTTTCATTCGGAAAATTTATATCCCTTGGCCAAAAATTTCCCCCGGGCGGCGTCTCAACTTTTGCATTGGCTCCAAAAACATAATCTCCGAAATTTTCGAAATCAACTTCAGGACTGATTTCCAGAATCCAGTGGCTGACATCCGGGTTAACTGCAGAACCGTCTTTGTTGGCAACTGTGTAAGAATAATTCCAGAAAGACCCGTCAAAATATATTTCCCATGAAATTCTAAAGCCGCCGTTTGCATCTAAATAACCACCTGTGGAATCGATGCCGGAACCTGACGGTGTGGTTCGAAAACCGCTGTAATTACCTGGACCAACCGGTACACCGGCTGCAACTGCCAGACTGGCAAACAATAATAAAAACCCTGCCAAATAAAATATTTTTTTCATCGATCCTCCTTTTTCAGTTAAACCTTTAAAATTTCATACCAAAAAGCCTCGTTCAATCTGTTCAATGTCAGGCTCCCGGCAGAACCCATATCAACAGTTATTCAATCATCTTGCACTTCCTGATCTCACTCCTGATTTCAGTCGATACGCGTTTTTGACAGCAAAAGGCTATTGGTCACCACGGAAATGCTGCTCAGCGACATGGCCAGCGCGGCCAGCATGGGGTTGAGTTCCTGAAGCGCAGGCGGCATGCCGGGAATCGGATAGAGTATCCCCGCGGCCACGGGAATCAGGACAACATTGTAGCAGAACGCAAAAAACAGGTTCTGGCGGACGGTTTTCATGGTTTTGCGGCTTAATGCCAGGGCCCGCACCACCCCTTGCAGACTGCCGCCGGTCAAAATCACCGGCGCGGTTTCAATGGCCACGTCCGCTCCCGTGCCCACGGCAAACCCCACATCCGCCTGGGCCAGGGCCGGGGCGTCATTGACGCCGTCGCCCACCATGGCGACCAGATGCCCGCCCTGCTGAAGTTCTTCAATTTTACCGGCTTTTTCACGAGGCATGACCTGGGCGATGATCTCATCGATTCCCAGACGTTTGCCGATGGCCGCGGCTGTTGCCAGATGATCCCCGGTGAGCATGACCACCCGCAGACCCAAATCGTGAAGGGCTTTGATAACCCCGGCGCTGTCGGCCTTGATAAAATCCGCGACCGTTAAAAGCCCGCAGCATTGGTTGTCCATGGCAACCAGAATTACGGTTTTGCCTTCCTTTCGCAATGCATCAATGCGTTGGCCGTGTTTGCTGATATCAATTCCCATGCTTTCAAACCAGTCGGGCCGGCCCACCTGGACATGACGGCCTTCCACCCGCGCTTCCACGCCGCTGCCCCCATGGGCGTTGAAATTTTCAATCTTCGCCGGCGAAATACCCTTTTCCGCGGCGGCCCCCACCACGGACTTTCCAATGGGATGCTCGGAACCGCTTTCCGCTGATGCGGCCCAATAAAGCAAACCGGCTTCATCGCCGCAGGCATCGGTCAGAGGGATAATATCATGCACGGCGGGTTTGCCCGCAGTCAGGGTTCCGGTCTTGTCTAAAACAATGGTATCAAGGCCCTCGGACATCTGGAGGGCCTCGCTGTTTTTAAACAGAATCCCCAGGGCCGCGGCCTTGCCCATGCCGGCCATCATGGCCGTGGGCGTGGCCAGGCCCAGGGCGCAGGGACAGGCAATCACCAGCACCGCCACCAGTCGGATCATGGCGGCGACCCCGTCTCCCGTGGCCCATATCCAGATTCCAAACGACGCTGCGGCTATTACAATGACAGCCGGAACGAAAACCGATGCCACCCGGTCGGCCAGGGCCTGGATCGGCGCCTTGCTCCCCTGGGCATCCTGAACAAACCGGATGATCTGGGCCAGGGCCGTTTCCTTCCCGACCCGGGTCGCGGCTATCTGCATCATGCCGTTGTTGTTGAAGGTGCCGCCGATGACCGTATCCCCTTCCCCCTTGTCCACCGGCAAAGACTCGCCGGTGAGCATGGATTCGTCCACCGATGAACGGCCTTCGACAACAATGCCGTCCACGGGGATCGACTCGCCCGGCCGCACCACCAGAATGTCGTCTTTTTGAATCCGGGAAAAGGGGATCCGCGTCTCGACTCCGTCTTTAAGAAGCGAGGCGGTCTTAGGCTGGAGATTCATCAGTTTGCGTATGGCCCCGCCGGTCCGCCGTTTGGTCCCGGCTTCCAGCAATTTGCCCAGACGCACCAGGGTGATGATGACCGCGGCGGTTTCAAAATAGACATGG
>QZJS01000010.1 GCA_003597945.1 Desulfobacteraceae bacterium
AAAACAGCGACTTATTGATGGCCTTCTCATATGCCGCTTCGCGGGTGATCATATTTTCACGCACCAACTGAGACAAATGGCTGTCCATGCTCTGCATGCCGGAAGTCGTGCCTGTTTGTATGATGGAACCGATCTGGGAGATTTTTCCTTCCCGGATCATACTCGCAAGGGCGGTTGATCCCAGAAGAATTTCATTGGCGGCGCAGCGCCCGTTGCCGTCTGCTGTCTTGATGAGTTGCTGGGCGATCACCGCCCGGACCGATTCGGACAGCATGGTCCGGGTCTGGGCCTGCTGGTCCGCCGGAAAGGCGTTGATGATGCGGTCAATAGTTTTTGCGGCGCTGCTGGTGTGGAGGGTGCCGAAAACCAGAATTCCCAGTTCAGCGCATGTCAGCGCCAGACTGATGGTTTCCAGGTCCCGCATCTCTCCCACAAGAATGATATCCGGATTTTCCCGGCTGGCGACTTTCAGCGCTTCTCCGAAACTCGCCGCATGGGCGCCGATTTCCCTGTGAGTAATCAGACATTTTTTATTGGGGTGAACAAATTCCAGCGGATCTTCGATGGTAATGATGTGACCGTCCCGGGTTTCATTGATGTAATTGATCATGGCCGCCAGGGTGGTGGACTTTCCGCTTCCGGTTGGCCCGGTGACCAGCACCAGGCCGTTATTGTATTTGGCTATAGTTTTCAATACGTCCGGAAGGCCGAGATCTTCCAGTGTCAGAATTTTAGTGGGGATTAATCGGAACACCGCCCCGATCCCACGGTGCTGGTATAAAAAGTTGCATCGGAATCTGCCGACGCCTGCCAGTTCATAGGCCATGTCAAAATCCAGATTTTCCTCAATCCTGGCCCGCTGTTCCGGGATCAGAATTTCGAAAAGAATCTCTTTGTTACGTTCGGCCGTAAGAGGGGGATGGTCCATCGGGAACAGTTCGCCCCGATGACGGATCATAGGCGGAAACCCGACGACCATGTGCAAATCGCTCGCGCCGCGTTCCTTCATTTCCGAAAAATACGAATCCAGTAGTTTCATAAGCCGGTGCTTCCAAATATGATTTGAGTTGTCAGACCTGCTTTTCTTTGTCTAAAAAAGTTTTGAATTTATCCGGGCTTTTTGCGTTGGCGGCCGCGTCCTTGGCGGAAATTTGCCCCGCCTGCATTAGTGACATGATCGCGTCATCCATCAACAGCATGCCGTCTTTTTTACCGGTCTGCATCATCGACGGAATCTGAAACGTTTTGGCATCCCGGATCAGGTTCGCCATGGGCAGGGTGCCGATCAGAATTTCTAAAGCCAGCACCATTCTGGTTTTGTCCGCCGATGGAATCAGTCGCTGGGTGATGACCGCTTTTAACGCTTCGCTGAGCATGGTCCGGATCTGGTTCTGTTCTTTGGCCGGAAACGAATCGATTATCCTCTCCACTGTTTTAGGAGCGCTTGAAGTGGACAAAGTGGCGATGACAAGATGACCGGTTTCAGCGGCGGTAATGGCCAATGACATGGTTTCCAGATCCCGCAATTCGCCGATCATGATGACATCCGGGTCCTGACGCAGTGCCCCTCGCAGGGCATTGCCGTAAGTCAGCGTCTGATTGCCCAGCTGCCGCTGATTCACCACCCCCCGCTTGAACGGATGAACAAATTCAATGGGATCTTCAATGGTCAGTATATGATGGGCGCGTTTCGTATTGATGTAATCCACCATGGCGGCCAGGGTAGTTGATTTGCCGTGTCCGGTGGCCCCGGTCACCAGTATCAACCCCTGATGATTATCCAGAACCCGCCGGACCGTATCGGGCATCCCCAAATCCGCAAGCGACGGGATTTTTTTGGGGATGATCCTGAAAACAGCGCTGAGTCCGCGTTGATGACGCATGGCGCTGCCGCGGAACCGCCCGACTTCAGGCAATTCATATCCAAAATCGAGCTGAAGTTTTTCTTCGAGAATTTTCTGCTGGGCTTGCGTCAATAGTTCAAATATCAATTCCCTGCATTGGGATAGTTGCAGCGGCGGGCTTTTTAATTTTCGCATTTGTCCCAGATGCCGGATAATAAATGGTTCATCAGGCACAATATGGACGTCCGATGCATTCAGCTCAACAGCGGCTTTAAATACTCTATCCAATTTCGGCATTGTTTTTTCCCGTCACTGAACAATCATGATATCGCGTTAATAAGCGAATCCTCGGGAAGAATGATGACAATCTCATCCCTGCGTATATTCAAGAATTTCGCTTTAAGCCGCATTTCCCCGGACCGGTCTTTCACCTCAACGTCGGTAACGGATACAAATGATTTTGATTCATTCATGTAGTCGGTTAACCGAACTCCCTGATAAATATTTAAATCTCCTTTGATTTCAAAGTGTCGGGTAAAGATGATAACCTTCTGTCTTCCGGCATCGTCATTCATGGTCGCCTCCTGGAATTTTTACAACAGTCCACAAAAACATCGTAATCTGGTAATGTCTTAATTCCATATTTTCAAAATTTTATTAAAAATAACAAAAGTCAATGAAACACGAAATGAAATATCTGTTTAAAATTATGCAAATGATATACCATCAAGCTATGAGTTGACAAAAATGCTGAAAAAATTTACACAATAGTGACTGGAAAATAAAGATCGGGGTCAAAGCATTCAGTCTTTCTTTAAAATCAGACATCAGAATATAAGAGATTATTAATGGCGGCTATCCTGATTATCGATGATGAAGCGTCAATCGGCAATCTGCTGTCCCGCTTTATTAAAAAAGAGGGCCATGATGTCGTCTACGCGGCAACCCTCGCCCAAGGACTGGACCACGTGGAAACCGGCGTCTTTGACGTTGTTTTTTTAGATGTTCATCTCCCGGACGGCAATGGACTCGAATCCCTCCCCCTGATCACGGCGGCGCCTTCTTCGCCGGAAGTGATTATTATTACCGGCGAAGGTGATCCGGACGGCGCCGAGCTTGCCATAAAAAGCGGCGCCTGGACTTATATTCTCAAACCGCCGTCTCTCAACAATATTCTGCTTCAGCTCAACCGCGCCCTTCAGTACCGGAAGGAAAAAGCCAATTCCAAGCCGCCGGTGGCGCTCAAAAGGGAAAGAATTATCGGCAGGAGTCCGCAACTGGCTGCCTGCCTGGATATGGTGGCCCAGGTTGCCTCTGTTGACGTGCCGGTGATGATCACCGGCGAGACCGGAACGGGAAAGGATCTTTTTGCGCGCGCCATCCATGACAACAGTGCCAGGGCCGGAAAACAATTTGTGGTGGTGGATTGCGCGTCCATCCCCGAAACCCTGGTGGGCAGCATGCTGTTCGGCCATGAAAAGGGCGCCTTTACCGGCGCACAGAAGGAACGGGCGGGCCTGATCCTGGAAGCCCACGGCGGCACGCTCTTTTTAGATGAAATCGGCGAGCTTCCCGCGACCCTTCAGAAAGATTTCCTCCGGGTGCTTCAGGAATTTCGTTTTCGACCCCTGGGGAGCAACCGGGAAATCAAAAGCAACTTCAGGCTGATCGCCGCCACCAACCGGGATCTGAAAAAGATGGCGGATGCCGGTCAATTCCGCACGGATCTGCTCTTCAGAATTCGTACTTTCTGTATTGACCTTCCCCCTTTGAGGGACAGGAGCCTTGATATACGGGATCTTGTCGTTCACTGCATGAATCTTTTCTGTGAACGCGAAGGGATTGAGACAAAGGGATTTTCGCCTGATTTTTTTGAAATGCTGGCCGCATACGACTGGCCCGGCAACGTTCGGGAGCTTTATCATACATTGGAACAGGTGCTTACCATTGCGCGGTTTGAACCCACCCTGTATCCGCGGCACCTGCCCAATGACATCCGGACCCGGCATGCCCGGGCCGCGGTGGGCGAAAAAATGGCGATCGACAGAAAAAATCCCAAAACGGGAGATGACGATACCCTTACTTTTCCGACCATTCAGCAGGTTCGGGATCAGGCCCTGGCAAAGACCGAAACACAATATCTGCATGATCTTATGACCCATACCGGGGGCGATGTGCAAAAGGCTGTCCGGATATCGGGGCTTTCTCAGTCCCGCTTATATTATTTGATGAAAAAATATCGGATCGCCCGGCCGTAAGCAAATGCGTCACGAGCAAGCAAGCGCTATATCATCCTGCCGATTTCTATCCAACGGTTGTTTGCAAAACAATCAATATTTTCTGGTGAGACAGGAGTGCTTTCCTGTTTTGCAGGAAAATGCGTCTTTTTGAAAAGGGCGTTTTTGGTCGGCTGCCCATTAAACTAAATAATATAATCAAAAATAGGGATATTATCGGATTTTTTAATCTTGGCACAATAATTGAAATGGTTAGATGCAGTGGCAGACTAAGAATAACGGTTTTCTTTTTCCAGCAATCCTCCATATGTCTGACACATTCATCATGCAGGAATAATTAAGTCGTGCCGGGAGAGATTGATCACGATGAAGCCGTATTTACAGAAAAATAAATTTTGTGAAAATATCGAACAGCCGATGGGCCGAAATATGGAATCTGATTTTATCACCAAACTGATCCATGGAAAATCCGAAGCCGAGGTGGTCAAAGCTTTTTACCACGGCATTGTCCGGTATGCCGGCCGCAAGGATTTTGTCAAAGCCGAACAGCTTCGGGAAACAATGATTGAAGTTGTTCCCAATGCCATTGCAGAGATCGTAAAATCCGGCGAAATTATAGAAAACGAAAAAACAGCAGCCATGGATTTTGAAAAAATCAAACCCTGGGCCCCGCTGTTTAATAAATTTACACCGGCCGAAGCCGTCGCATTTTATTATACCCTCAAACCCATGACGGCAAAGGCCCACCAACGGATCTTTCAGCAGGGAGATTGCGATAATCGACTCTATTTTATTGAATCCGGCAAACTGAAACTGAGCTGTTTCGACAAGCAGATCAAGAAAAACGTCGTTTTCTCCAATCTTGCCAAAGGTGATATCTGCGGCGTAGAAACCTTCTTCACCCACACCACCCACACCACGACCCTGACCGTGGTGGAAGACGCTCAGTTCAGCTATCTGGATAAAAAAATCTATCAGAAGCTGCTGGTCAATCATCCCGGCATGGATGCAAAACTGCTTCAATATTGCGAGATCCATCAGAAAAAACTGAATTTAAAAAGCAGCGATCAAATGTTCCGCAGGGAACACCCTCGATTCCAGACCGCTTTAAAAGGCAAGCTTCAGCGGATCGACCAGAAGGGAAATTTGTCGGAACCGGTGTCATCGGTTATCATTGCCGACATATCCATGGGTGGGCTTAGCTGCATGGCACGCAACCTCGGAGTTGGGGAAGCGGCCAATCTTCACCAGAGCCTGGTTCAGGTGTCGTTTTCCTACCAGAAATACGACATCGTTCATGAGACCACCAAAGTCGCCGAAGTGGTTGCGGTGCGTTTTCTGCCTTTTGGAGAAAGCTCTATTCATTTACGCTTTAAGGCCCCTCTGAATGAGCACCGTGTGCATGAGATCGCAAGCAATACCGGCGTTGCCGCATATTTATAAAAATAACCGATACTGAAAAGGAATCAGAAATGATAAGCGAACCCCTTCAAAAAGGAGTAACGGATATGTACAGTATGGATCACGCTCAGTTTGATGCAAAGGATGCGCCGGAGACTAAAAAAAAATACGGTGTTGCCAGAAAGAATCTTCTGATTGTCGATGATGAGGAATCCATACGCAATCTGTTAAAGCGGATCCTTGAAAAAGAAGGCTATCACTGCATTCCCGCCGCCGATGCCGAAGAGGCCAGTATTTTTCTGGCCGAACATCCCGTTGATCTGGTGATCAGCGACATCCAAATGCCGGGTCGCTCCGGCATTCAGCTTCTCGAGGAAATCCGTCGGGAACATCCCACCATTGGAACCATCATCATTACTGGAAACCGGGATAAGGAAATCGCCGATATGGCCATCTCCATCGGCGCGTATGGATATCTTCTCAAGCCGTTTCAGAAAGACCAGGTGGTCGTCAGCGTAAAGGACGCCCTCCGCCGGCGGATGATAGAGATCCAGAACCGGTTTGAAGTCGAAAATCTTGAACATGATATTGAAGATAAACGTCAAAACTTGATCCGGGCCAACACCCGCCTGACCCTGATGGTCAACGGCATCATCCGTGCCATGGCAAAAGCCGTGGAATCCCGCGATCCTTATACCGCCGGCCATCAGCAGCGGGTGGCCGATATCGCCACGGTCATTGGCGCGCGGATGAACTTCACGGAGGAGCGGATCATGTATCTGAAAATGGCCGCTTCCATCCATGATATCGGCAAGATCTCCGTGCCCGCGGAAATCCTGAGCAAGCCGGGAAGGCTTTCCCAGTCGGAGATGAATATCATCCGGGAACATCCGCTTACGGGATATGAAATCTTAAAGGAAGTGGAGTTTCCCTATCCCCTGGCGGAAATCGTTTATCAACATCACGAGCGTATGGACGGTTCCGGATACCCCAACGGCCTCACAGGCGAGCAGATACATCTGGATGCCAAAATTCTTGCCGTGGCCGACGTGCTGGAGGCCATGGCGTCTCATCGGCCATACCGGGCCGCCCTGGGAATTGCCATCGCCAGAGAAGAAATTCAAAAAAACAAAGGCCGTTTTTATGATCCCGATGTGGTCGACGTCTGCTGCCAGGCGATTGATAACGGAGAGATCGCGTTTTAAAGCGGAAAGTGCCTGAGGAAAACAGGTGAACGATAAAAAACCGATGGGCCGAAATCAAAAAAAGGGTTTTTGGCGCATAATGGGTCAATTTTGCGTTAAGCGCAGGCCCGGTGATATTTCAGCCGGGCCGGTTCTGCGACGCCTGGCCATATCGCTGGTTGCCGTGCTGCTGGTGCTGGTCGCGGTTTTTAACGCCATGATGGCCGCGGATAAACGCCTCATGACTTTTGAAACCGCGGCCGGCCTGGTGCTTCTATCCGTTCTGTTCGGTTCCCTTCTTATCCTGATCCTGCGCGCCGACGCCGATATCCGCGCCCGGCAGACAGAACTCAGTAGCAGCGAGGCATTTCTTCGCATCACCATTAATTCCCTTACCCACCCGTTTGCGGTCATCAATGCCGATACATATACCATTGAAATGGCCAATGACGCCTATGGCGGCGCCGGAGTCATCGGCAGGCCATGCTATTTTGTGTCGCATCAGCAAAATGTCCCCTGCACGGGCATAAATCATCCATGCCCCTTAATCGAAGTAAAAAAAATCGGCCGACCGGCCATGATGGAACACATCCATTTCAATCCGCAGGGACAGGAGCGTCATCTTGAGATATATGCGCATCCCATATTCGACCCGAATGGGCGATTGGCGCGTATTATTGAACACACCATCGACGTCACCGAACGCAGGCGCATCAGTAAAGCTCTCAAAGAAAACGAATTGTTTTTAGGCTCCCTTTTAGATTCCATTCCGGCTCCGGTATTTTACAAGGACATTAACGGCCGTTATTTAGGCTTTAACCATGCTTTTGAGAATTTTTTCGGGCAAACCCGGCAAGAAATGATCGGGAAATCGGTATTTGACATCGCCCCGCCGGATCTGGCCGGGGTATATCATCAAAAAGATGTGGAACTGTTTGAACGCCGGGGAACTCAGATTTACGAATCCCAGGTGAAAAACGCGAACGGTGAAATGCGGGACGTGGTTTTTCACAAGGCTTCGCTGACCGATGGATCGGGCGCCGTATCCGGTTTGGTGGGCGTGATCCTTGATGTCACCGAGCGCAAGGCAATGGATGCGGCCCTCCAGGAAACCAATAGAAAGCTCACCGCCGCCATTGTCGAAGCGGAAAGGGCAAACGCGGCCAAAAGCCTGTTTCTGGCCAATATGAGCCATGAAATCCGTACCCCCATGAACGGGGTCATCGGCATGACCGGCCTGCTGTTGGAGACCGGACTGAATGATGAACAACGGCGATACGCGGAGTCCGTTCGTTCCAGCGGGGAATCCCTTTTGACCTTATTAAACGACATCCTTGATTTTTCCAAAATCGAAGCGCAAAAACTCGATCTGGAAGTGTTGGATTTCGACTTGATCAGCCTTATGGACGATTTTGCGGCCGGTCTGGCGCTTCGGGCGCAGCAAAAAGGCCTCGAGTTTCTTTATGCGGTGGAACCGGAGGTGCCTTCCCTTATGAAGGGCGATCCCGGACGTTTGCGCCAGGTTCTTAGCAACATCGCCGACAATGCCGTTAAGTTCACCTTTTCCGGGGAAGTCGTGATCCGGGCTTTGATGCAAGCCGAAACCGCCGAAGATGTTCTGGTCCGTTTTGAGATTCGCGACACCGGCATCGGCATTCCCGAAGACAAGTATAATATTGTTTTTGAAAAGTTCATGCAGGTGGATGCTTCCACCACCCGGCAATACGGCGGCACCGGCCTGGGTCTGGCCATTTCAAAACAACTGGTGGAAATGATGGGCGGCCAGATCGGCGTTGAAAGCAAGCCGGGAGAGGGATCGACGTTCTGGTTTACGGTTCGCCTGGGCAGACCACCGGCCGGGAAGGTGAAAACCGAAATCCTCCCGCCCGCCGACCTTGCCGGTGTGAGGGTCCTGATCGTAGACGATAATTCAACCAGCCGGGAAATTCTGTCTACCCGAATGGCCTTATGGGGTATGCGTCCGTATGAGGCAGCCAGCGGACCCGAGGCGCTTCAGGCGCTTTTACAAGCCATACTCGAAAATGATCCTTTCCGGATGGCGGTTATCGACATGCATATGCCTGATATGGAAGGAGAAACACTCGGTCGATCCATCCTGGCGGATAAACGCCTGGCGAATACCCGTATGGTCATGCTGACCTCCCTTGGGACCCGGGGCGACGCACGGCGGTTTGCGGAAATCGGTTTTAATGCCTATATTACCAAACCGGTTCGTCACCAGGAACTCAAAGATATTTTATCCCTGACCCTGATGTCGCCTGAAGAAAGGGCATTGATGCCGCAATCCATTGTCACGCGCCACACGGCCCGGGAGACCCGGCATCGTTTAGCCGGCAAAAGCGCCCGCATTCTGGTGGCCGAGGATAATATCACAAACCAGCAGGTGGCCGTGGGAATACTAAAGAAACTGGGGTTGCATGCCGATGCGGTGGCTGACGGCCGGGAAGCGGTCAAAGCCCTTGAAAACATTCCCTATGATCTGGTGCTTATGGATGTGCAGATGCCGGTAATGAACGGGCTGGAAGCCGTAAAAGAGATTCGTGATCCCTGTTCCGCCGTGGGCAATCATGATATCCCGGTCATTGCCATGACCGCCCTTGCCCTGCAAGGGGACCGCGAAGATTGTCTGAAAGCCGGGATGAACGATTATGTATCCAAACCTTTGATGCTGAGAGATCTGGCTGAAACCCTGGAAAAATGGCTCCCTCCGGACAGGGAGGAATGCACCCGGACATGGGAGAAAAAGGCGGCGGAAAAAACAGCGAAGCTTCAATCCGCTCCGCCTTGCGTATGGGACCGGTCGGGCATGATGATCCGGCTGGCCAACGACGCCCAACTGGCGCGCATGGTGATCGATACCTTTTTAGATGATATTCCGGACCAGATGGCGAAACTGCGACGGTATATAGAGACCGGCGATGTCTTGCGGGCCGGACATCAGGCCCATTCCATCAGGGGCGCGGCCGCCAATGTCGGCGGTGAAGCCTTCGGCGCAACGGCTTTTGAGATTGAAAACGCGGCCGTTGCCGGAAATCTTGAATCAGCAGAAGATCGCATGGCCGAACTCGAAACAGAGTTTAAACGATTGCGGACATCCATGGAAGAAGCCGGTTGGATTGATATGGCGGCCCCGTTAAAACGAGGTGGTGATGAACATACTGATTGCTGAAGATGATTTTACATCCCGCACACTGCTGGCGCGCGTGCTGAAAAATGTCGGTCATGAAGTGGTGGAGACCGTCAGCGGCGCCGATGCCTTAAAGAAGATGCTGGAACCCGATGCGCCCCGTCTGGCTATTTTTGACTGGATGATGCCGGAAATGGACGGGCTGGAAGTCATTTGCCGGGTTCGGCAACGCCAGACCGATCGGCCGCCGTATCTTATCATGCTGACCGCCAGGGGAGAAAAAGCCGACATCATCGCCGGACTGGAAGCCGGGGCCAATGATTATCTGGCAAAACCGTTTAATGCCGGCGAACTCCGTGCCCGGGTCGAGGTGGGCCGCCGCATGATCGAAATGCAGGACGCCCTGGCCGACAAGGTCGAAGAGCTGCGCGATGCCATCGAACAGATCAAAACCCTGCGCGGCATCGTGCCCATCTGCGGGCACTGCAAGCAGATCAGGGATGATGAAGGATACTGGCACCAGTTGGAAGTCTATGTCCGTGATCACACTGAAGCTGAATTCAGCCACGGCATCTGTCCCAAGTGCATGGAAAAACTGTATCCTGAGTTTGTTAAAACCGGCGAAGTGAAAAAGGAAAAAGAAAAGAAATGAATTACTCGTGGCGCAAGGCGTCAATGGGGTCCAGGCGGGCCGCCTGCCGGGCGGGAAAATATCCGAAAATCACCCCCACGGCGCCGGAAAACAATACCGCCACGGCGATGATTTCCAGGTTCAGGATAAAGGGAATGTTCATGAGGCGGGACCCTGCCACGGCGGCGCCCAGTCCCAGGGCAATGCCCACCAGCCCGCCGAACAGGGAGAGCACCACGGCTTCGATGAGGAACTGAAGCAAAACATCCCGGCCCCGGGCCCCGATGGCCAGGCGGATGCCGATTTCCCGGGTCCGCTCGGTTACGGAAACCAGCATGATGTTCATGATGCCGATGCCGCCCACCAGCAGGCTCACCGCCGCCACCGCCGCCAGCAGGGCCGTCAGGATCCGGGTGGTGCCCGTAAGCGTGGTCATGATTTCCTTCATGTCGAAAACGTGAAAATCATCGTCCTGCCCGTCGCCGATGCGGCGGCGCTCCCGCATCAGCCGTTCGATGTCGGCCTGCACTTTCTGGGTCACGCCGCTGTTGATTGCCGACGCATAAATGGATGAAACATCAGTGTTGCCGGCGATGCGGCGCTGGAATGTCCGCAGAGGAATCAGAACAAGATCATCCTGATCCCCACCGAATCCGGCTTGGCCCTTGGTTTCCAGAACTCCGATGACTTGGCAGGATAATTTTTTAAGCCGGATGGATGCACCGGTGGGATTCTGGTTCCCGAACAGGTTTTTTTTCACGGTATTTCCCAGAATGCAGACGGCTTTGCCGTTTTTAAGTTCGGATTCGGAAAAGGTTCGGCCGGCCGCCGGATCCCAGTCCCTGACCGCGAAAAAAGCGTTGTCTGTGCCCGTGACCATGGTGGACCAGTTCAGATTGCCGGAAATGGCCTGGGTTCCCTGGGACGCGATGGGGGCCGCGGCCTCTACGTCTGAAATTTCGCGGGCAATGGCTTCCACATCCTTGATGGTAAATTGTGCCGCCGCGCTCCGGGTCCCGCCCGGCCCCCGGAATCCCTGGCCGGGCCGCACATGAATCAGGTTGGAGCCCAGACTGGCGATCTGGTCGGCCACCTGCGCCGTTGCCCCGCCGCCCAGGGTCACCAGGGTGATCACGGCGGCCACGCCGATGACGATGCCTAAGATGGTCAGGGAAGAGCGCAGAACATTGCGCCGGATTTCCCGTCGGGCCAGGGCTATGGTTTCCCGGATCATTAGTCTCTCCTGCCTGCAGAGTCGATGCGGCCGTCCATAAAGTGAATTCGGCGGGATGCATACATGGCCATGTCCGCTTCATGGGTCACCATAACGATGGTGATGCCCCGGTCCCGGTTAAAGGCGGTAAGCAGTTCCATGATCTCCCGGCTCATGGCCGAATCCAGGTTCCCGGTGGGTTCGTCGGCCAGAAGCACCCGGGGTTGTGTGACGATGGCCCGTGCAATGGCCACCCGCTGCTGTTGGCCGCCGGAAAGTTCGCCCGGGCTGTGGCTTTCCCGACCCGTAAGCCCTACGGCCACCAAAGCCCGGGCCGCCATGCGCCGCCGCTGCCTCCGGGCCACGCCCCGGTAGATCAGGGGCAGTTCCACATTTTCCATGGCCGTGGTCCGGTTTAAAAGGTTGAATCCCTGAAATACGAATCCCAGGTAATGCCGCCGCAGCAAAGCCCGCTGGTCCGGCGTCAGTTTTCCCACATCCACGCCGTTAAACGTAAATTCTCCTTCAGTGGGCACGTCCAGGCATCCCAGAATATTCATGCAGGTGGACTTGCCCGATCCGCTGGGACCCATCATTGCAACAAATTCTCCGGCATCCACATGAAAATCAACGCCGTCCAGCGCCCGCACCGCCGCGGCCCCGGACCCGTAAATACGGGTTACAGCCGAAAACCGGATCAGGCGGGCGCTTTCATTGTCCGAAACCGGCATCATTTATTTACGCTCCGGGAATCCACCACCAGTTCCGTGCCCGGAGATACGTCGCCCGCCGTTACCTCGGTCATGATGCCGTCGGTAAGGCCCGTAGTGATTTCAACTGGCGTCAGCTCTCCGTTTTCAATGATCCACACGCTGGCCTCCCGGCCGACTCTGGTTTCGGTTCTGGGCGCGGCCGGACGCCGGGCAGGCCGGGGAAAGAGCTTGCTCAGCACCGTGCCGCCGGATTCGCTTTTCACGGCTTCCTCGTTCTGGGGCGGCACGAACCGCAGGGCTACATTCGGTATCAGCACGGCATCCGTGATTTCCCGCACCACAATGTCGGCGGTGGCGGTCATGCCGGGCCGAAGGAGAAGATCCGCATTATCCACAAGGAGCAGGGTTTCATAGGTGACCACGCCGTCCACGACCTGGGACCCGTAGCGCACCTGTCGGATTTGGGCCGGGAATTTCCTTTCCGGCCAGGCGTCTACCGTAAATGCGGCGGCCTGGCCTTCCTTTACCAGCCCCACATCCGCCTCGTCCACATCCACGCGCAGCTCCATCTGAGTGAGATTTTCCGCAAGGGTGAATAAAATCGGCGCCTGAAGAGACGCGGCCACGGTCTGGCCGGGTTCAACGGAGCGCACCAGAACCACACCGTTGATGGGGGAACGGATCTTGGCCTTTGAAAGGTCGGTCTCATCCGCGTCCAGTGCGGCTATGGCCTGGGAAACCGAGGCCTCGGCAACGGCTTTGCCGGCGTTTGCCCGGGCCAGGGCCGCTTCGGCCGCGTCAATGTCCTGTTCGGAAACGGCTTTTCCGCCGCTGCGCGCACGCACGGTCATTAATCGGTTTAAGGCGTTTTGCGCCTCTTTGATGGTGGCCTGAGTTTCCACCACCTTTGCCCGGGCCGAATCCAGGGCGGCCCTGGATTTGACCACCTGAGCCATGAGCTTGGACGTGTCGAGCGCGACCAGCACCTGACCCTCGGTGACCTGCTCGTTATAATCTACGAAAACACTTTCGATGATGCCGGACAATTCGCTGCCCACATCAACCTTGTTGATGGGTTCCAGGTTTCCGGTGGCGGTTACCGTGATGGTGAGATCGCCTTTTTCCGCGGGTTTGGTGATATATTCCACGGTGGGTTCGCTTCCGGCGCTCATAAATTTTACCCCCGCAAATACCGCCGCCAGAACCACCAGGACCAGGACCAGCACCCGCTTTACGCGACGCTTCCCGTTTGACCCGGCGTCCAGGCCCAGGGTTTTTTCCATGTCATCGGCTTCATTGAGATGGGATTCCTTCATTTTCCAATTTTCCTTATTCGGTGACTTAGACGGATATGCCTGCAATATGATGCGGGTTTTTCCGGCCCCGGCAGCTAATACTTTTCCCAAACTTCCTTTCAGTTGGCGCCTCTGCCAATTTCCATATGCTTACATAAGTCGACGGATAATCGCAATCGGTTACAAAAAAATTGGATCGCCCCGTTACGATTATCCGAATTTCGCTCAACGGTGCATTTATCCGGACTGATGAAAAGTTTTACCCGCTGGAGTTCCTTGAAAATCCCGAATTATCAGGTGAGATTGTGTCTTATTCTCTGAGTCATGAAAAGCAATGTCTTATTCCTCATTTTTTTATCATTAAAAATAAAAGGACGCCCCGGTCATCGAGGCGTCCTTTTGGTTGAAGTCAATATTGATTTATAGGGCAAGTTTGCTGGTCGGCAGACTTACCCGTTGTTGCGTATGTCAATTAATCTCGGAATCTTTCAAATCCTTGGATTAATTGGCGTCATGGCACTGAGTGCAGCTCAACTTTTTATTTCGCACATGCTTGTCATGCATAGAGGTGAAAGTCGCGGTCTTTGTTTTGTGGCACGCGGTGCAGGACTCCACATTGGCGTTAAACTTATGGTAGCCCAGCTCGGCAAACGGGATCATCAGGTCGGACTTGCCGGTGCTGGCATGGCATGCCGCGCAGTTGGGAGCCTTGGCTTTCGGATCCACCCCGTGGGTGATCAGCATTTCAGCGTTGGTATGAACAATCTGATAATTGCCGGGCATGCCCTGCTCATCCATTCCCGCAGCAAGCGCCTGATCAAAATATCCTGTCATGAACATCTCCATGATCACCGGCGGGACGATTTTGCCGTCTGAGGAAAGGCCCATGATCGACCAGTGGTCCTTGATCGGCACGATCTTTGACTCGCCGTCAAAAATGGCGCCGTTGGCTTTGGCCATGGTGTATGTGCCATCCGCGTTGGGTGAGATGGTTTCTCCGATGTTGTATACATAGGAGGTGCCGTCAAACCAGCGGTAATCGGGCTTCACATTTGACAACATGAATTCCTCTCCGGGGAAACCGCCCTGGCCCTGGCACAGGCCGGGGTTCCAGTAAGGCTTCATCCAATCCCGGGACATTTCCGTCGCGCCACCTTTTCCAAACGTCTGGATATGGCAGGTCTGGCATGAAACCTGACCGGTGGCGTGACGGTTGACAGTGGCGTCCGCGTGGGGCGCTGCCGAATGGCAGTCCGTACACTTGGGGTCCGGGGCATCGGTTGCGCGCAGGTCAATCCCCCGGCCGCCGATGACATGGTTACCCGTGGCATGACAGTCCGCGCAGGACAAATCCGCTCCGGCTGTTGACATATGAAAATCTTGATCAATGGTCGGATTCGCGGAATTTACGCCGATATCTCCCCGTTTTGTCCAGTCGCCGCCGCCGGCGCCCGCATGGCATCGTAAGCAGGACTTTCTGGTGGGCAGATGCACGGTCTGGGCAAGACTGACCATGGTAGTGCCCACAGGCATCTTGGTAAAGTCGGGTTCTGTCAGATAATTGCCTTCCGTGTCGGTTTTGCCAAAAAAATAGGTTTTGATCTGACCGAGAATATTGGTGACGGTTCGCGAATTATTGGGATCCGGAATAAACTTCCTCTGGTACACATCATTGTGGCACATGAGGCAGTCCACGTCATTTACCTGGGGAGCGTCCGGCGCATTGCCGTCGGCCCGGATGTGGCAGCCAAAACACGCGGCTTTTGATGACATGGCATAGGTGCAGAACGTGTTGATCCCGCCCTTTGCCTTGCCGAGCTCTTCACCGTTGGTATTGGTGAGTTCGGGCGTGGGGCCGGCCCATTTCACATGAACGCTGGAAAGCATGGCCTGAGCCTCGTTCGGATGGCAGGCCACACAGGTTGCCGGGCCATTGTATGATAGGATCGATGTATGTCCGCCAGTGGCAGCGGTAATGGTGGCGGTGGTCTGCTTGGCGTTTGTGCAGCCTTTTCTGTCGTTTACCTTTAAGGTAACCGTGAAGGTTCCTGCATCTGCATAAGTATGGATCGGGGTTGCACCCGTGCCCGTTGAGTTGTCGCCGAAGTTCCAGGAATAGATTAAAGTGTCTCCGTCGGGATCAGATGAACCTGACCCGTTAAAGCTCACGGCCTGACCTGCTGTTCCGGTATAAGGCCCGCCGGGATTTGCCACAGGCGACCGGTTGTTCGGGGTGCTGGAAGTGATAACATTGAACGTGCGTTTTTGGGTTTTGGTTTGCTTGCCGTCGCTGAACCGGCATTTAAATTTCCATTTGCCGGTCTTGGCATCGGTGCCAAGCGAATAGGTATAGGTTGCGGTTTTACCGTTAATGGTCATTGGCTCGCGGTTGACGACTTTTACACCGGCCTCATTTAAAATGCTTATTTCCGCTTTTGTTATCTGATCTTGATACCATTTTCCTGTGGCCTGGCAAGTCATAGTTAGATTTTGTCCTGTAATGACGGGATCCGGAGCGTTGCTCAGCTTAAGCTCTGGATCCGCGGCAAGGGCTATTGTGGCAAACAGGACAATGCTTGCCATGATAAACACCATTTTTTTCATGTTATTTCCTCTTTTTTCATTTTTCTCCCAGGCAATATTCGGGTTTGTATCAAATAATAAATCATACCACAATGTGGCAGTGGTTACCGCAAAACATACGCCGTAAAAATAAATTTTTCAAGATTTATTTTTCAGAATAATAATTATTTGTATTTATTTATAATAACTGGAAATGAAAAAGCGTGAATTGAATTTTGAAAGGCGCTGCTAAATCCGGTGGTACAAAAAGAATATGAGCTGTTTGCCCCTGCTTATGAACGGAAATGCCTGCAATATGATGCGGGTTTTCCCGACCCCGGCCTGCACGGGCGAGTCCCGCGCGGGCCGGGCATTGCCACCGGCAGCGGTTCAATTCGCTTCCGGGGATTGAAGCCCGGCCGGGGTCCACCCGCCGCCAAGGGCTTTATACAGTCGGATCAGGTCCCCGGCCACGGCTCCCCTGTTTTCCGCCAGTTGATTTTCAAAGGAGAATACAGCGCGCTGCGCATCGAGCACGTCCGAAAAATCCGCCATGCCGGACAGATAATATTCCCTGGCCAGGGCTTCCGCACTTCGCGCCGCGTCAACCGCTTGCCGGAGGCTTTCCTGCCGGATCCGGTCCTGCGTGTAGGCGGTCATGGCGTTTTTAACTTCTTCCAGGGCGCTTAATACAGTCTGTTCATAGGCGGCAAGGTACTGCTCCTGAAGGGCGGACTGGATGTCGATATTCCGGCGAACCGCGCCGGCGTCAAACACTTTCCAGGAAACCCCGGGACCGATGTGCCAGAACCGGCTGTCCGCTGTGATCAGATCGCCGGCGTCCACGGATTCAAAACCAATGGCCCCGGAAAGGGTGAAACGGGGGTAAAGATCAGCGGAGGCAACCCCGATGCGCTCGGTCTGGGCCGCCAGCTCCCGCTCGGCTCTCCGGATGTCCGGCCGGCGGCGCAGAGTGTCCGCCGGAATGCCGGATAGCGCCAGATGCGGAGCGGTCAGCACCTCTTGAGGATGCGCCAGCAAATCATCTATTGCGCCCGGCGGTCTGCCGGTCAATATGGCCAGCCGGTTTTTCGCGGCATCCAGGGCGGCCAGCAGAGCAGGAATCTGGGAGCGGGTGCTTTCCAGTTGATACCGGGCCTGATGAAACGCCAGTTCATTGGTGAGTCCCGCCTCGAGACGAAACCCTACCAGGTCGGATGTTTCGGTCTGGGCCGCCAGATTTTCATCGGCGGTTTTCAGCCGGGCCTGAAGGGTCCGAACCTCCACATAATTAAGGGCGGTTTCCGCGGCCAGAGACACCCGAACGTCGCCAAGACCGGCTTCCACGGCCTCAAGGTCCGCGTCGGCCGCCGCCACGGAGCGCCGCACCCCGCCGAACACGTCAATCTCCCAGCCCGCGTCAAATCCGGCGGAATAGTATTCTCGGGAATCGTTGGCGCCGCCGCTTCTGCTTCGCGTCGCCGCAGCCGAGGCATCCAGACCCGGGTAAAATTCAGCCCGGCGCAGCCCCCGGCGGGCACGGGCTTCGTTTAAACGGGCCAGGGCTTTTTTCATGTCCTGATTTTCCGACACGGCCCGTTCGATAATTTCCGTTAATACGGGGTCATCAAATGCCGTCCACCATCGGGCAGGATCATCGGCTTCGACGGCCACATCGAATGCCGTCAGCTTTACTTCTCCGGCCAGTTCGGCCGGAACCTCCATTCGGGGTGGAAAATAATCAGGCCCCACGGCCGCGCAGCCGGCCAGGGCCAGAACCGTCAAAACAATGGCCAAGATGTTCCATGGCCCGCAAAACATGTGACGCCGATGCATCATAATCGAATTCCCGGAACCTTCCGAATTAAGGTTTCCCCGCCGCTATTTCGGCGGTCTTTTTCGTTTTTTACATAATTACAGAAGTCGACGGATTATGGCAAACGGTTACAAAAAAACATCGGTTACAAAAAAATGCACCACCGGTAACCGGTGATGTTTATTTTCCTCGGGGTGCCGCTGGGTTAAAAATACGATTGACAGAACAGTAAGGCAATCGTAAAATCACATTATTCATCGTACTTTTTATAATATTCTTTGAATGCATCGGAAAGGTTGCCATGAACATTACGGCCAATGAGTTGAAAACAAAGGGGGTGTCAGCCATCGAAGAAGGTATTGGCGACGCCGGGGAAGCCGTCATTACCGTTCGCGGAAAAGAACGGTTTATTGTGATGGATATGTCATATTACAATTATTTGCGGGAATGCGAACTGGAGGCGGCCCTTCATCAGGTTCAGGCGGAAGTGAAAGCCGGCGATTTCGTTATCGAGAGCGTGGATGAGCATCTCAAACGGGTGTTAAATGACGTATAAACTGATCTACACCAAAAGTTACAATAAGCGGGCGGCAAAATTTTTACAAAAGCATCCGGATTTAATCGGTCAATACGAAAAAACCCTCAAACTTCTGGAAGCAAACCCCCATCATCCCTCATTGCGGCTGCATTCCCTCCAGGGAAAGTTGAAGCTCCTGTCATCGGTCTCCATCAATATTTCATACCGCATCACACTTCAGATGGTCATCCTTGAAAAGCAAATCATCCTCGTGGATGTGGGACATCATCATCAAGTTTATTGATCCTGGATTCCCGCGAACGAAACCTGCCTCGCACGGGGCATGTTCCGTCATAGCTTCCACCGGAACCCGCTTCGTTTTTTAAAAGCATGGATCTTTCGGCAAACTTAGTTTATAAGAATTCTGCTTTAGATAAACCGAATATACAGCGACTGAAACAGGGAAGTCAGGCATTCTTGAACAGCGTCGTAAAGTCTTTTCGCGGCGTTATTAAATGGTAAAGGAGGCCCATGTCCGGAAGCATCGCCTATGAACGGTTCATCTGGTTTCACGAGCAGATCAAGGCCGGCCGCTATCCCAACGCCCCACACCTTGCCGATCACTTTGAAGTCTCCCTGCGCACCGCCAAACGCCATATCGAATTCATGAGGGATCGCCTCGGCGCTCCCCTGGTTTACAAGGGCGCTCGCCGGGGCTATGGGTACGACGATGCATCCTTCGAGTTGCCCCTGATGCCGGTCACGCCCGAAGAAGTCCTGTCGGTGCTCATCGCCAGAACGCTGCTGTCCAAAACCGCCGGCGGCGTCATCAGCGAAGCCATGCGCCGTTTCGGCCTGAAGCTGCTGGACCAGGCCGCCCGGTTCGGCTGGGAACCGGAGCGGCTGGATGAGATCTTTTCCGCGGCCGGACACGGTTTCAGCCCGGTCCCGGCCGCCGTGTTCCAGGCCGCGACCCGATCCCTCCTCGATCGGAAACCCCTGGCATTCACCTATACTTCACCCCAGGATGAAATCCCGGTCAACCGCGTGGTGGAACCCCATCACCTGCAATATTATATGGGCTCCTGGGTGCTCATCGCCCGCTGCCGCCTCCGCGACGATTTTCGGATGTTTTATCTCTCCCGCATGAGCAACTGGAAAATGCTGCCCGACACCTTCATACCCCTTCCAAAGGATGCATGGCAATCCCATGTCAAAGGGTCATTCGGCATTTTCCAGGGCCGGGAAAAGACTCCCGTCACGCTCCGCTTCACCCCCTTTCGCGCCCGGTGGATCCGCAAACAAACCTGGCACCCGGACCAGACCCTCCGCGACGCCGCCGACGGCGGGGTCGAACTCAGCTTCCCGGTCGCCGATTTCCGCGAAGTCAAAATGATGATCCTCCAGTTCGGCGCCGACGTGGAAGTCGTCTCCCCGGCCGCCCTGCGCACCGAAATCGCCGACGAGATCCGCAAAATGACCCGGATATACCCGACCGGAGATACCGCTGTGGAAATTATGCCGGAAGGATAAATTTCAAATTTTTTTTCAGGGGGGACATGTTTTGTCACCCCGATGGGAATAAGATGACGGTGAAGATAAAATTCACACATCATTTGCCGGAAAAAAGGATTATAAAATGACATTATCCAGACGGACCGTTTTAAAAAGCATCCCGGCTTTTTTCGTAGCCGCACTTGTTCCCGATCAAAAGAAGCTTTTTGCGAAATTCGAAAAACGTGAATTGCTGCTCAACAAATTTTTCATCGCCGGGTTTCAGTACTATGATGGACCCAGTCTAATCAATCGGCTGCACGCCGGGATCGAGCTTGCATTGAAAAGGGACCCGGCAAATGAATATGATCCCTATGCCGTGGAAATTCTCTTCAATCAATTCAAGCTCGGTTTTGTTCCCCGTACGGACAATAAACATATCAGCCGTTTGATAGCCCAAAATGCAAATTTATCCTGCCGTGTGATTCAATTTGCTCCTGAAGAAACAACATGGCGGATGGTGAGGGTGGAGGTGGGTTTGATGGGCTGATCCATCGTATCTTTGGATCAATACAAACTGATTATTGAAAGGAGAAAAAGTTATGCCAGACATTATGACTCTTGATGTTCTAAAACAGGCAGTGGCAGGACAGGCTGCGGCTTTCCGCTGTGTTACCGAATATCAACCGGCTGGAGGCCCGGGCGACAAGGTTTTTCCTCCAACTTACGAGGGCGGCAAATATGCAGTGGAAACCCGGATGATTGATGGAGAGGCAGTATCATGCGTGCTGCTCGACTCGGTGCCATCCCAGGCGAACCGGATGGAATTGGCGCTTCTGGAGGCCGTGCGTGCGGGCCGAATTAATCTGCCGCTCATAGAAGCCCGGTTCGATGACGACAGTCTCCTGAAAAAGTTCACTGTAACCAGTCTAGAAGCGCCCCATCGTATCGCCGACGCCATTTTCAGGGACAGCATGTTTGAGGAAAATAAACAGAAGGTTATGTTTCGTAAATCCGAAAAAGGGAAGATCCTGGACACAGCCGATTTACGAAATGCTACGGGACTGTTCGGCCTATGCCCGACCGCATTGGTTTTCGGCGTATGGGATTCAACAGGCCCGCGAGGCGGGCTTGGCGCCAAGTTTCAACGCGCCATTGTATCGGAGATTATAGGTGTTCATGCTCAGCCTGGTGTGAAGACGAGCAGCCGAATTGATCCGCTTCAGGTTCAACTTAATGCCGGCCCCATTTACGAACGATTCAAAAAGAACCATCAAAATCCGAATTGGACCATCAGTATCGAATCAGCCGGAGCCACGCCGGTGAAAGTTGGCAAAAAGAAAGACGGGAAACCGTCGGAAGTGAATCATAGCAATATACCACCACAAATAACGGATGGTGGCTTTACCATCTGCAATGCCATTCAGACAACGGTTCTTTCATTGGTGGCGATTCGCCGCTTGCGGTTTCCGCTTAATGGGAAAATCGATCCGGATGCAAGGGTGGATGTCAGTGCCAGGACGGTTTTAGCCGCCCTTGGGCTGCTTGCCGCTGTGCTTGCGCGTGAAGAGGGCACGGACCTCCGGTCCCGGTGCCAACTTGTTCCCACCCAGGATTTTACATGGGAACTGCTGTCAGATCCTGGGAGGGAACCGAAAAAAACCAAAGTTGACGGACAGACTGCTATTACGCTGTTCAAACAGGCCGTAACAGATGCCATTAATATGGGTCTGCCCTGGGAGAATATGATTCCACTGTCGCCGCATCCCGATCTGATTAAACTGGTCAGCCGAAGCCAAGAACTGGCAGCCCATAGTGCAGAAGAGGAAGGTGTATGATGTTCGGTTTATGCATACATTACTTGAACGGATGGGCGATGGCGGCCGCCGACGGCGCGCGAAAAGAGCGCGCCGAATGGCCGCCTCATCCTGACCGCGTTTTTATGGCCCTATCTGCTGCATGGTTCGAGACAGGGCAGGACGAACAGGAGGAGGAATCTCTTAAATGGCTTGAAAGGCTGCCATCTCCCGGAATCGCTGCCACCGGCGCTGAAATCCGGCGTGAAATGAAAAGCGACAGCCCGGTCATTAGTTATGTTCCGGTGAACGACACTGCCCTTGCCAAGAAAGCTCCCGATACCCACGATTTTATAAAAATTAAGGAAGCGGGCCTTAACCTTCTCCCCGAGCACCGCCTAAGGCAGCCCCGTAAATTTCCTGTCGCCATTCCTCATGCACCAATCATTCATTTAGTTTGGCAGGAGAAAATTCCAGAAAAATATCAGAAACCTCTTAATTCTTTATGTCGGAAAGTGGTTTCAATAGGCCATTCCGCTTCCCTGGTTCAAATGTGGCTCAATGACAATCCTCCCTCTCCCAACCTCCTCCCAGTGGATGGCGTCGCATTGCATCGTTTGCGCGTTTTCGGTCCGGGCAGACTCGATTATCTCATAAACCGGTGTAACAAGGATGAAGTGATCCGGCACAGGGATTTGTCTGCCGCGCTTCTCCAATTTCAAGAACAAAAAAAAGAAATCGCCATGAAGAAAAAGGCGGTGCTCAAAGGACTGACGGGAGGAGATAAGAAACAGGCGGGAGAACCTTTTCAGCTTGAACTGAAAGCAGTTGATAGCGTCATAGATGCATGCCAGTCGGAACTCAAAGAATTCGCAGGACGAACTCCCAATAGTTTACGGCCAGAACCGGGACTTTGGCAGGGATATGCCCGCCCACCGGAACCGGCCCGGCCCGACCAACCAAAAAGTCTGTTCGACGAGCATCTGGTTATCATGGGCATGAGCGGTAAGCGGCTGAATCTTGGTTCAACTCTTAAACTGACCGGGGCCATTCGCGGCGCTTTGCTTTCCGCCTGTCGCGAACCGATTCCGGAATGGGTTTCCGGCCACCGGCCGGATGGAACCCGGTCCTTCGATCCGCACCTGGCCTTCATACCCCTGCCTTTCGTGGGAAGCTGCCATGCTGACGGACGGATCCTGGGCGTTGCGCTGGCGGTGCCCAGAATTGTAGATAAGAAAGACGCTGGCAGAATCCTGGAATCCTGGCTCAGGGATGAAAACGGATTGCCGCGCTCGATCAAGCTTTTTGACGGGCAATGGCTGGAATGCATGATTGAATTGGAAACCCGCGAGACACCCCCTTGGAATTTACGTAATGGCCCATGGGTCAAATCATCGCGGACCTGGGCAAGCGTAACTCCGGTGGTGCTGGATCGGCATTTTGATGGAAAAGACAAGTGGGACCTGGCGGCCGATGTCGTTCAGGATGCCTGTGAACGGATTGGCCTGCCCCGGCCCGAGAGGGTGCTGCTACACCCGGTCTCTCTCGTTGAAGGAGCCCCCCATTCCCGCGACTTTCCGCCGATTAAACGAAAGTCCGACAACGGCCGGATGCATCACTGCCATGCGGTCATTTCATTTCAAGAGCCGGTAACCGGTCCGGTTATTGTCGGCGCTGGCCGCTTCAGGGGCTATGGATTGTGCCGGCCGATGGAGCAGGGAGGTGGCAATTATGCCTGATTTGAGCGCAGAACACTTTCCTGAATTTTTTCAAGCATTATGGAAATACCCGCCTTTTGCGTGGCAAGGGGACCTGGCCCGTAGGGTATTGGAAAATAATGAACAACCTTGGCCGGAAGCAATTGCATTGCCCACCGCCGCCGGGAAAACCGCCTGCCTTGATATCGCGGTTTACGCTCTTGCGGCCGGGATGGTTAAAAATGATTTAGCATGGACTTCCAAGGCGCCACGGCGGATCTTTTTCGTTGTAGACAGGCGGGTGATCGTGGACGAAGCTTTTGAACGCGCCCGCCGGATTGCGCGGAAACTGATGGAAACGGAGAGCGGCATCGTCCGAGAGGTCGCTGACAGGCTTAAGTCTCTGGCTGGCGGTGATATACCACTCATGTGTTTTCAGTTACGCGGCGGCATGTATCGATCTGACGCCTGGGCGAGATCGCCGCTTCAACCGGCCGTTATCGCCTCCACTGTTGACCAGATCGGCTCCCGTATTTTATTTCGGGCTTATGGCCGTTCATCGAAAGCTTGGCCCATACAAGCCGGTCTTGCGGCCAACGACGCCCTTATCATGCTGGACGAAGCTCACTGCTCTCAACCGTTTATGGAAACGCTTCATGCTGTCCGAATGTACCGGAAATGGGCGGACACACCATTACCCAATCCCCTCCACGTTTCGATTTTGTCCGCTACGCCGCCTGAAACCCTGGACGTGTTCCACGACACCTCTGACGAGCCCAGAACAAAAGGTCATCCCCTTGGAGACCGTCAGCTTGTGGCTAAAAAAGCCGTCCTGAAAGTGGGCAAAGCCAATAAAAAAGCGGTGGAAGAACAGGCCAAGGAATTGGTGGAAGAGGTCGAAACCCTCGTCAATGGACGGCCTTTGGCCGCCGTGGTGTTCGTCAATTACGTGGCGAAGGCGCGGGCGGTCCATCGTCTACTGGCTGCCAAGCATTGCGATAACGCCATCCTGTTGACCGGCCGCATGCGTCCCATAGACAAGGACGACACCGTTCTGGAACGACTTCACAGGTTCGATCTTTCTTCGAACCGATCAAGGGAACGCCAACTGAAGGCCCCGGTTTTCGTGGTATCCACCCAGACATTGGAAGTCGGTGCGGATTTTGATTTTGATGTTCTCGTTACGGAATGCGCCAGCCTCGATGCGCTTCGCCAGCGTTTCGGCAGGCTCAACAGGATGGGTCGGGAAATCGAAGCATGCGCCGCCATTTTCATAAGCGCCGATCTCGTGAAATCCAGCGAGAGCGACCCGGTGTATGGAGAGGCAATATCCCGTACCTGGCAATGGCTTAACGAACAAACGGACGGAAACGGATTCGTTGATATGGGCATCGCGGCCTTGTTTGAACGCCTTCCCGATCGCGGAGATCTTGCCGACCTGAACGCACCGGTGGGCCACGCGCCTGTCATGCTGCCGGTCCATGTGGATTGTTGGGTTCAGACACAACCGGAACCGGTTCCGACACCCGATGTTTCCGTATTTCTGCACGGGCCGGGCCGAATTTCCGTTGATGTTCAGGTCTGCTGGCGCGCGGATATCGACCTTGATACAAACCCTCTCCGGGAAGCTTCGATGGATGTTCTCTCGCTTTGTCCGCCATCCGCTGCTGAGTCTCTGGCTGTTCCAATCTGGGTGATCCGTCGATGGATTGACGGCAAAGACGTGTCGGCCGGAACTTTCTCTGATGTGGAAGGAACTCCTATTGAAGAGGAAGAAACCAACAAGAACAAACATAGGGTTCATCGCTGGGTGATCCGCTGGCGGGGCCGAGATGACTCCGAAGTGGTTGACGGTTCTCAGGCAATACGGCCCGGCGATGTCATTGTAATTCCGGCAAAGGAACGAGGCTGGGAAAATCTGGGGGACTTCCCCCATTCCATTGAAACACCAACCGTTCTCGACTGGGGGGACAGAGCCTTCGCGACAGCACGCGCTAGGGCAATCCTGCGGCTCCATCCCGGCGTGATCGCCATGTGGCCTGAAAATGATTCGAAACCCATTTTCCAGGAGCTGGCGGAAGGCGCGCAGGCCGCGTACGAGGAAGATCCTGAAAATTTCATCCCTTCCCTTCGGGACGCAATCGCTTTCCTTGCTTCCGACGCAACCGCGCCCGGCTGGCTCAGAAGAATAGCCGCCAATCTTGCCCGTGAATCTTCTACCCTGAAGCGCTCGGTAATCCTTCATCCCCTCCGCAAAGGAGTGGTTATAATAGGGCGGAACCGTCTTGATCCGCAAGCGGATGAGTTGTTTATTGAAGAGACGGATTGGTTCACCGACGAGGATGATTCCAGTGCATCGGGAACCACGAATGTATCTCTGGAATCCCATCTCGCCGGTGTTGCTGCTCTCGGTAAACGTTTCGCGGAAGGATGTGCATTATCCGGGCTTGCCGGAATTTTGGAATGTGCCGGACGGCTTCATGATATCGGAAAAGCTGATCCTCGTTTTCAGGCGCTTTTGAGAGGCGGGAATCCATGGACGCAGGGCGGTTTGCTTGCAAAATCCACTGACATGCCCCAAGGAAAATCAGCCTATGCCCGGGCGCGAAGGGCCGTAGGCTATCCCGAAAACGGCCGACATGAGTTGTTGTCGGTCCGTCTGGCGGAATCCGTGCCGGGTTTATTAACGGATGATTCGGATTTTCGGGACTTGGTACTTCACCTAATTGAAAGCCATCATGGACATTGCCGGTCATTCGCGCCGGTGGTATATGATTCTGATCCTGTTAATATGTCGCTTAATTTAAACGGGTCCCGTTTTTCAGCCCGTTCGGATACAAGGCTTGAACGCCTTGATTCTGGCGTTTCCGAACGATTCTGGCGTCTCACTCGCCGGTACGGTTGGTGGGGGCTTGCCTGGCTTGAAGCAATTTTCCGACTTGCCGACCATCGACGCAGTGAATGGGAAGAATTCGCGCGGAGGGAAAAATAATGAATGAGCTTGTTCTGAAAGGAATCGATGGCTCAAACCCATTGGGTTTTTTAGCGGCTATTGGAGCTGCGGTGACGGCCCGGTCGTTTTCCCCCTCAATTTCGGTAGGTTGGAGAAAGGATTATGATGCGTGGCGGCCGTTCTTCCTCGGATATGAGGATAATGAAACGGCTTTTGCCAAAGCTGTAAAAGCCGCCCTTTTTGCAACTTCGGGGAAACCATTCGAAATCGAAAAAAAATTGCCTTTTCCCTTGAAACGTCTTCGCGAAGCACTCAAGGAGAGCCAAATAGAAGCCAACCCACGGGATCGCCGGAACATCGATATATTGGGATCCTTTGGAAGCGAAGCCTGCACAGACAAGGAAAATGTAAATTTTCAGGATACATTTTTCCGGATGGTCAGAAGTGGCGATGCCGCTGGACAAGGACTCCCATTCTACGCGCTTTCAATCAGGAATTCCACCGGCGAGGAAGAGATTTACAGGACGCTATTTGAAACCTGGGATTATAAGGACAAAGGGTTCAGCCTTCGCTGGAATCCTTGCGAAGACCAACGCTATGCCTTGAGATGGCATGACCCGAGTAAAAATAAAGACGCGTTTGCGCTTGGAACTATGAACGGCGCGAATACCCTTGCTCTTGAAGCGTTGTCGCTGTTTCCCGCCGTGCCTTTACGAACTGATCTGGCGACAACAGGTTTTTTTAAAAATAAACAGGGTCGGGTTTATTTTACATGGCCGATTTGGGAGGGAGCGGTTTGTGTCGAGACCGTGCGCTCAATTCTTGCACTACATGATCTTTATGAAGAAACTCCTCCACGAAAAAAAATGCTGGCCAGAGGTATAATGGAAATATACCGGTGTGAGCGGATTGCGCCAAACCAGTATTATCGAAATTTTTCTCCTGCGATGCCGGCCTGAAGAGGATAAGGGGAGCAACCTCCCCGCCCTGTAAAAATGGCTAATTTTACGAATCAATAGGCTTATAATAGGCTAATAAATATAATAACTTTATGATATGATTAATTTAACAATCAACAGAATCGAACATCTCTCTATCCCTCCCTCAACCGTCTGGCTTCTGGGCGAATGCATGCGGGCGCGAGGGATGGAGGAAATGTGGATGCGGCAGAAGCCCGAGGTGCTGGAGGTTCTGCGGGAGCAGGCGATGATCCAGAGCGCGGAATCCTCAAACCGTATCGAGGGGGTGACGGTCGCCGCTGACCGGCTCCGGCCGGTGGTGCTCGGTAAAACGAGGCCGCTGGATCGGCCGGAGGAAGAACTATACGGTTATCGGAAAGCGCTGGACTGGATTTTCGCCAGAAAGCATTCGGTGCCGCACCTGATGAAGGGACATTAAATGACCATGCGGGCCTTAAATCCAAAGCAAATCCCTGCATTCCTCAAACGCGGCGAGTCGGAGACGGTCGAGTTCAAGAAGGTCTTTGACCGGGAAGCTGTCGAGACCCTGAGCGCCTTTGCGAATGCAAGGGGCGGGCGGGTTTTTGTCGGCGTTTCGGATAGCGGGCAGGTGCTCGGCGTGGAGGTCGGCAAGGAGACGGTTCAGAACTGGATCAACCAGGTGAAGCTGAGCACGGCCAATGCGCTCATACCGGATGTGGAAATCGTGACCATCCGGAAAAAGTCCGTCGCCGTGCTTTCGGTGCCGGAGTATCCCATCAAGCCGGTGGCCTGTCGCGGAAGGTATTTCAAGCGCTTCAACAAGTCTAACCACCAGATGTCGATTTCCGAAGTTGTCAACGAGCATCTAAAAACCATTAACACTAGCTGGGATTGCACCCACGATGATTCCCACTCGGAAGCCGATATTTCCATCGAGAAGGTCCAGGCGTTCATCGAACGGGTCAACCGCACACGAGAAACCAAGGTCCTTGAAGACCCGCTGACGGTATTGCGGAAGTTTGAACTTCTGCGGAATGGCCGTATTACGCGGGCCGCCTTTTTTCTCTTCATGTCGGACGAATCGAGCCTGAGCGCCATCGAGCTGGGTCGGTTCCAGACGCCGACGCTGATCAAGGACGGAGCCCGGCTTAAGACTGACCTTTTCGCCGAGGTGGACGGTGTGATGGCGTTTCTCAAAAAGCACATCAACAAGGCCTACATCATCACCGGAGCGCCTCAAAGAGAGGAACGGTGGGACTATCCGCTGGACGCCCTCCGTGAAATCGTGATCAACGCCATTGTTCACCGGGATTATACGAGCGCATCAGATTCGATTGTCAAAATCTACGATGATCGGATCGAGATCTATAACCCTGGCAGGCTTCCGGAAGGACTCAGCGTGGAACGCCTGCTCGCCGGCGATTATATTTCCAGTATCCGCAATCGCAAGATCGCGGACATGTTCAAGGAGGCAGGGTTGATCGAGAAATACGGGACGGGTATCCGGCGCATCCTGAGCGGGTTTTCCGATTATGGGCTGCCCGAACCGAAGTTTGAGGAAATCGGGGAAGGGTTCAGAGTGACGGCTTATAAATCGCGGGAAGCGGCAGTCACCCCCCAAGTCACCGAGCAAGTCACCGAGCAAGTCACCGAGCAAGTCACCGAGCAAGTCACCGAGCAAGTCACCGAGCAAGTCACCGACGGCATATTGAAACTCCTTGAATTTTGTATGGAATCCAGGAGTCGCCAGGAACTCATGGTACATCTGGGCATCAGGCATCGGGAACATTTTCGTTCCCACATATTGGGAAAGGCGCTTCAATCCGGCCTCATCGAACCCACCATCCCGGACAGGCCCAAAAGCCCGTTTCAGAAATATCGACTGACGAATAAAGGCCGTAAGCTGCTTGAAGGCTTGTCCGGTAAAAAGATCGGGGGATAGGAGGGTTGGGCAATGGATCAGGAAGGATCATTTTCCGGACGCGAGTTGCAGCCGGATCTTATTCCCGCCCGCATGCTCAATGAGTATGTGTATTGTCCCCGTCTGGCGTATATGATGTGGGTGCAGGGGGAATTTGTCCATAGTGCGGATACGGTTGAAGGGGCGATCCGGCACCAGCGGGTGGACCGGGAGTCCGGCAATCTGCCGGATGCGGGTTCGGGTGTGGAGAAAATCCATGCCCGTTCGGTTTCCTTGTCTTCAAGTCGGCTTGGAATTACCGCAAAAATCGACCTGGTTGAAGGCGGCGCCGAGGGCATGTTTCCGGTGGATTATAAAAAGGGCAAGAGGCCTCATGTCGCGGCCGGGGCATATGATCCGGAACGGGTTCAGGTTTGTGTTCAAGGATTGCTGCTTCGGGAACATGGCTATAGCAGCGAATGCGGGTTTTTATATTTCATCAGCTCCAAAGAGCGCATCAAGGTTTTGTTTGATGAAGATCTGATTGCACTATCTCTTGCCTCTGCCGCTGGAATGAGGGAAATGGCGAAAATGGACCGGCCGCCCGATCCCCTTGAAGATAGTCCCAAATGTGCGCGCTGCTCGCTTCTGGGGATTTGCCTGCCTGATGAAGTCCGTTTTTTGAATCACTTGACCGGCAGTCCGCGGCCGGTTTCCCCGGCGGCCGAAACCGGCTTTCCGCTTTATGTCCAGTCGCCCCGGGCTTATCTTCGCAAGGATGGCGATGTCATTATTATCGAGGAGAAAAAAGAAAAAATCGCGGAAGCGCGTATTGGTGAAATCAGCCAGATTGTGGTGTTCGGCAGTACCGCCGTCACGACGCCGGTGATCCATGAATGCTTTCGGAGACACATCCCGGTGACGTATTTGAGCTATGGCGGCTGGTTTTTGGGTCATACCATCGGAACGGGCCATAAAAATGTTGAAACCCGGACTAACCAGTACCGCGCCAGTTTTGATCCGAAAACATGTCTGCGGCTGGCAAGAGGATGGGTGGCCGCGAAAATCGCCAATTGTCGAACCCTGTTGCGGCGGAACTGGAAAGAAAAAGAAGTCTTTGAAGATGATGCTCAGGACCTGTCCCGTCAGTTTCGCCATGATATTCAACAAGCGGCAAGGGCAGGGGAGATTGAAGTCCTGCTTGGAGTTGAAGGGAACTCCGCCAGACGGTATTTCCAGCACTTTGAACAAATGCTGATTCCGGGCAGCACCGGGGTCGGCGGGTTTCAATTCGATAATCGTAATCGCCGGCCGCCCAAAGATCCCGTCAATGCCATGTTGTCCTTTGCCTATGCCATGTTGACCCGGGAATGGACCATTGCGCTGTCCGCGGTGGGCCTGGATCCCTATCGCGGGTTTTATCATCAAATGCGGTTCGGCCGCCCGGCTCTTGCCTTGGACATGATGGAGCCGTTCCGGCCTCTGCTGGCCGACTCCGTTGTCATTACAGCCATCAACAACCGGGAGGTGACCGGTGCGGATTTTATTCAAACCGCGGTTGGGTGCAATTTAACGACAGGGGGCCGGAAGCGGTTTATCGCGACTTTTGAGCGCCGGATGGCCCAGGAAGTCACGCATCCGATTTTTAAATACCGGATCAGTTACCGCAGGCTCTTAGAAGTTCAGTCCAGACTGTTATGCCGGTTTTTATCCGGAGAAATTCCCCGGTATCCCAATTTTATCACCCGTTGACGACAATGGAGCATTTTTACCTGGTGGCATACGATATCAGCAATGACAAACGATGGCGCAAGGTTTACAAAACCATGAGAGGATACGGCGCATGGTTGCAGCTTTCGGTCTTTCAATGCCGTTTGGATAAAATCAAATTTTTGAAAATGGAAGCGCAGCTAAAGGATATTGTCAATCACGCCGAAGATCACGTCATCATCGTGGATGTGGGGCCGGCCCAAAACATCAAGCCAAGGGTGCGAAGCATTGGAAGAAAATTTGAGCCCGTTGAATGTCGGCCGGTAATCGTGTGATTTTTTTTGCCGCTCTGAAACGAGAGGTGTTGATGTTGAAAATTACCCGGCACCTCTCGAAAACAAATAAGTTCTTTGAAAATTTGATAATAATGAGGAGAATTTAGGATGAGCAAGTATCTCGTTGCAAAAAAGATGTGTTGTATTGTAGGCTTCTCGCAAAAGCCGTCTGAAAGGCCTTGCCGACGCGGCCCGGCGAGAGGGCTGTTTTCCGGGGCTCCAACGCCCCGGCCTCATTGAAGCTCGTCAGCGGTTTATGTTAGCGACACCGGCGACATGTTTTCCGGGGCTCCAACGCCCCGGCCTCATTGAAGCCTTAGATCCGTGCTGCCGGTCAGCTTGAATTTAATGTTTTCCGGGGCTCCAACGCCCCGGCCTCATTGAAGCATACAGGACACAAGAAACAAGTTATAACGTCCCCGGGTTTTCCGGGGCTCCAACGCCCCGGCCTCATTGAAGCCTGGCGGTACCGCGAGGAATGGCCCGTGTTCGGGTTGTTTTCCGGGGCTCCAACGCCCCGGCCTCATTGAAGCGCCCGGATTGCTGCTCCATCCCGGATCCGTGAAAAAGTTTTCCGGGGCTCCAACGCCCCGGCCTCATTGAAGCCTTGCCGCAGGTGGCCAGGACCAGCTTGGAGGCCATGGTTTTCCGGGGCTCCAACGCCCCGGCCTCATTGAAGCCCGAGGCGGAATCCAAGCGCCGGAAAGCCGATGCCCGTGTTTTCCGGGGCTCCAACGCCCCGGCCTCATTGAAGCGATTTGCCCGGTCACGGAAGCAAACGCCTTATTGGAGTTTTCCGGGGCTCCAACGCCCCGGCCTCATTGAAGCCGGAATGTTCCTGACTTCCAACAATCGCATCCCGAAGTTTTCCGGGGCTCCAACGCCCCGGCCTCATTGAAGCTCCCGGCGGTCCTGATATAAACGCAAGGAATAGGCGAGTTTTCCGGGGCTCCAACGCCCCGGCCTCATTGAAGCGGTTTGTCGGGCTAAAATTAACAAAGCCACAGTAAGTTTTCCGGGGCTCCAACGCCCCGGCCTCATTGAAGCCACCGTCCGTGCCAAGAGTAATGCCTGTGATGGTCGGGTTTTCCGGGGCTCCAACGCCCCGGCCTCATTGAAGCTCGCTGGCCTTATCCCGGCCCACTTGCGGGAAGCACGTTTTCCGGGGCTCCAACGCCCCGGCCTCATTGAAGCCTATTGTTCCATCGCCTCCCGCGCCAGCGGAAGCATGTTTTCCGGGGCTCCAACGCCCCGGCCTCATTGAAGCTCCAATTGCGCCGCCCTGTGTTCTTCTGTTTCCTGGTTTTCCGGGGCTCCAACGCCCCGGCCTCATTGAAGCCTGTTTGGGAAAGACTCTTTGAATAGCGCCACGTTTGGTTTTCCGGGGCTCCAACGCCCCGGCCTCATTGAAGCCTCTCCTTCTCGGGCCGCTGCCATGGGGTTGTCCGTTGTTTTCCGGGGCTCCAACGCCCCGGCCTCATTGAAGCGCCGTTTTTTTCCAGGGCATACCGATAAATTTAGGCGTTTTCCGGGGCTCCAACGCCCCGGCCTCATTGAAGCGACCCGGTATGGAAGGAAGTCAATTGCCGCAATTTTGTTTTCCGGGGCTCCAACGCCCCGGCCTCATTGAAGCAGCAAGCCGGTCATGCTCTTTCCGTTCTGCCTCCTGGTTTTCCGGGGCTCCAACGCCCCGGCCTCATTGAAGCTTTTCAAGTGCCGGGTTTGTCGGCGGCGGCAAGGTGGTTTTCCGGGGCTCCAACGCCCCGGCCTCATTGAAGCCCCATGCCGCCCCGGTTGACTGTGGCACACCTTCGCGTTTTCCGGGGCTCCAACGCCCCGGCCTCATTGAAGCCTGTGTCGCCGGACCGCGCATAGAAGTCAACGCCGGTTTTCCGGGGCTCCAACGCCCCGGCCTCATTGAAGCTTGTCTATCTCCCAATTCATCATCGGCTTACAGGCATGTTTTCCGGGGCTCCAACGCCCCGGCCTCATTGAAGCATCCCCGGCCTGAACCAGCATCAGTGGCACACCGAGTTTTCCGGGGCTCCAACGCCCCGGCCTCATTGAAGCATCTTGACGGTCAGGGTGACCTCTCTGGCCGTTGTCGGTTTTCCGGGGCTCCAACGCCCCGGCCTCATTGAAGCGTCGCTGATGGCTTTTATTTCGTGTAGGCGGTGGATGGCGTTTTCCGGGGCTCCAACGCCCCGGCCTCATTGAAGCCCGGAAAGCGCGGCGTTGTGCCGTTACTTTCAAAGCGTTTTCCGGGGCTCCAACGCCCCGGCCTCATTGAAGCCCGTTTCGCTGGGGCGCGCGGACCACGGGGACCGGGTTTTCCGGGGCTCCAACGCCCCGGCCTCATTGAAGCCGTTGGTGTCGGCCTGTTTTTTGTAGTCCGCAACGCCGTTTTCCGGGGCTCCAACGCCCCGGCCTCATTGAAGCAGACTGTACGCGCTGTCTTCTTCCAGGGCCCTCAAAGTTTTCCGGGGCTCCAACGCCCCGGCCTCATTGAAGCGGGCCGGTCGGGTAAGGGGTCGACTCGGAAACCGAGTTTTCCGGGGCTCCAACGCCCCGGCCTCATTGAAGCAGGGCCTTCTGCGCCTTTTCCACGTCGGCCAAAAAGTTTTCCGGGGCTCCAACGCCCCGGCCTCATTGAAGCAG
>QZJS01000063.1 GCA_003597945.1 Desulfobacteraceae bacterium
ATTACGATATGCAATAAAATTGGGGATGGCAATGGCCGCCAGGATGCCGATGATGGCGATAACAATCATGAGTTCAATTAATGTAAACCCTCTTTTTTGAAAAATCATATGATTAACTCCCATTGTCAACTCCTCTTGACGATTATGGAGCATAAATCCAGCTATTTTTGCAACCGGTATTTTCTGTTAACATGTCGGCAACCGCGTCGAAAACAACGGGACGAACAAGATCAACGTCAACCGGGACAGACTGATGTTGCGGCAGCGATCTTAATAGATCAATAATTGCGGATACGGGTATTTCTTCCGCCAATTGCCTGGCAATGCGCCCGGCTGTGTCAAAATCTTGTGCGCGAACGCGATTTTCGATCCGGGCAAGCTGTTGCATGGGATGGAGACCTGAATGCTGAATTGCACGGCTTAAAAACCAATCCCCCCATTCCAGATAGCCTGCCCGGGTGAGGGCCGCTCCCAGATGAAACAACAAATTTCCATTAATTTTCGGTTCAAATCGCATGGCCGCCTGAAAGCAAGCTGTCGCGGATTCATAATTTTCCTGCCAAAGCAGAACAATGCCAAGAATATTCAAATACTCAGGGTTGCCCGGAAATTTGGTGACTAGAAATCTTGCCTGGTATTCTGCTTCATCAACTCGTCCAAGACGCATGAGCGGTGCAATCATATCCCTTCGGTTTTTATCAAAATCTGGAAATTCCAAAATGGCTTGCTGAAAAGTGTCAACCGCTTTATCATCTTTTCTTTGAAAAAAATAGACCCACGCCATATTGCCGAGGGTTTTGGCACGGTCCGTCTTCCGATGCATCTCAAGAGCAAGGCTATGCTTAAATAGTACCAGGGCGTGACGAAAATTCGACTCAGAGGCATGCTGTCGCCAGGCAAGTTCCACACCTAAAAAGATATACGGTCGGCTGTTCTGTGGCGCTTTTACCACTGCATCCCGCCACAGGAGTTCCGGCGTGGCCCAGGCCTTGTTCCGTTCATACGTAAAAACCCCCAGCCCAACGATAACACAAGTCATTAGTCCTATCCATGCGGTCTGGCCGGTTTTATTAAATTGTTGAAGCCGGGTGAGAACATGGTAAAATCCTGTTGCAACCGGTAAAAACAAAAATGCGGACGGCAGGTAATTGCGGTGCTCAAAAACCAGTTCCAGCGGCAAAATAGTGGACTCCACCATGTGGTTTAAAAAATAAAACAACACTGCAAAACATAAATAAGGATAGCGTCTTGCGTAAAAAACCGCACCGGTGATGGCTCCGAAAACAAGGATTATTGAGGGCAACGTTGTCCATGGATAGACCAAAGAAGACGACAAAGTGACATCGTGAACAATGGAAAGACGGTCCGGAAGTGGCAGAAAAATTAAAGACAGATATTCCAAAATGATCCGGGGCTGGGTCAGGGCGCGTTCCAGCATGGTAAAGGATCGAACATCATAACCGTTCAAAAAAAAGTCAAAAACCCTGCCATTGGAGAAATAAAAAGTTAAAAAAACAGTCACCAGGCTTACAAAGAATACTCCAAGTAGAGTAATTAGGGTTTTGGGCTGGGTAAAAATACCTAATCTTGCTTTATGAAAAAATATCCACTCCACCAGACCGAGGGATACTGGCAGAAGAATCGCATTTTCCTTTGAACCGATTCCGCCCAGATAACAAAAAAGACATAACCCCGCAAAAGACGCTCGCCGAATCAATGGCCGAGATAACCGGGCTTTGACATAGGCATACATGCCCAGGAAATAGAAAAACGCCGCCATTATGGCCATGCGCTGGACGATATAGGTAACTGCCTGTGTCTGGATGGGATTTGCCGCCCACAAAATGGCGGCAAGAAACGCCATGGATTCGGGTTCTGAGACAATATTGCCGCTGCTTTTTTTTCCTGATTCGGTCGCCGCCTTTGACATGGGGACTGATATCAACTGGAAAACCAGTTGATACAAAATCCAGGCCGTCAGAACATGTCCTGCAAGGTTCACCACATGATAGCCGAACGGGTCATCCTTTCCCATGAACCAGTTCAGGGCAAAAGTCAGGTTTGGTAACGGCCGATAAAGGGCTTTCTCCTTTCCCTGGTTGGCAAAAAAAGTTCCCCACAGACTCCCAATGGTCAGATCTTCAATGCGCAATCCTGGATTGTCTGTAATGTTCGCCTCGTCGTCTAACTGCCAACTCCCATGAAAACTGTTTCCATAGATGATGAGAAGTAAAACGGCAATCAGTACCAGGGCTAAAACATGACAATCATTTTGACGATCATTAATTGAAGAACGGTTCATCCAATTCACGGCTTAAATTCAGGTGAGGTAAAAAAAAAGCGGAATGAAACCAATCATTCCGCTTTTCAGCAAATACAGGTATTACCTGAAAGTTCAGACTACCGGTTTAGTCGGCTATAACTTTTTGGAATTCAGTTGCGGATATCCATCCATTGCCATTTGCGTCTTCAGGATAGGCTGTCGTATAGTCTGCCGGGCAACGACCAGAAACGTCAGTTACGACAATGGTAATCGCGACGTTGGGATCAGTCGCGTCAAGAGTGTAGGTATTGACATTCGGTTCAAAAGACTGGTCGCCCTGGTTAATGGCTGTGCGAGTGCCGACGGCAAAATAATCGGAAACTGCTTTGGCAATGTTATTGGCATCGGATTCCACACCCGAGCAGAAGGATTTGTTACGATAGGCGATGAAGTTGGGAATCGCGATGGCAGCCAGAATACCGATGATGGCGATAACGATCATGAGCTCGATCAGGGTAAAACCTTTAGAGTTATTTCCTCTGAGTTTCTGAAGCATGGTATTTCCTCCTTGATTAGTTTTGGGGTTTGTCTGTTTTGTTTGGTTTCATTCATATGGCGTGTTGCGTGATGGCCATTGATTAATGGCGCCGTCTTCCTTTTACATTATTTTATGTTGCCCGTTCACCTCCTTTCTTATTGGTAATTGGCTGCGTTTTAAGTTTGACCGACGATTTTGGTTTTGTCGAATTACCGGTAAAAACAGTTTTGCATTTTCTACATGCAATGCACGTGCCAGATAAGCCATAAAAAAATATTAACATGTTAAGGAGCTGTTTCTTATAATGAATTTAAAAAAACGGTTTTCTGATCCGGCCCATGGCGGCCAGTTTATCGTATGATAATTACAAAATTTTGCCGCCGGGTGACAATTTTTGTCACCCGGCGGGTTCTGGTCCGGAAACGGGATTTGTCACAAACGCAATATTTTCCCTTGACCTCATCTTTAGATCTATTTTATAAAAATTTTTTATGATTTTTGATAGATACATGCCAGTCAACACGTTAACCCGTATATCAGGTGATGGTTTTAAAATCAAGCCAAATCCAACCGGATTTATATCATATGTTTAAGATCAACAAAGAAAGGAACACGGTGAAAATGACAAAATACGTATACGCATTCGGCAATGGAGCAGCAGAAGGCGACGGCGCGCGCAAGGATCTGCTGGGCGGCAAGGGAGCGGGCCTGGCGGAAATGGCCCGCCTGGGACTGCCGGTGCCCGCCGGTTTTACCATCACCACACAAGCCTGCACGGCGTATTTTAAATCCGGTGGGCACTATCCGCCCACCCTTAAAGACGAAGTGGAGGAAGCTCTGGCCGGTGTGGAAGCCGTCATGGGCAAAACCTTCGGTGATCCAAAAAATCCGCTTCTGGTCTCCTGCCGGTCCGGGGCCCGGCGATCCATGCCCGGCATGATGGAAACCGTTCTCAATGTCGGCCTGACCACCGCCACCATTCCGGGAATGATCGCCAAAACCGGCAATGCCCGGTTTGTGTATGACGCATATCGTCGCCTGATCATGATGTATTCGGACGTGGTCATGGAAAAGGCCGAGGGCATCGAGCCCGAAGAGGGAAAAGCCGTCCGGGAACAGCTCGAACATTTAATGGAAGCCATGAAACAGGAAAAAGGATATTCGGGAGATACGGATTTTACCGCCGATGATTTAAAGACCCTGTCTGAACAGTTTAAGAAAAAAGTCAAAGAAGTTCTGGGCACGGCGTTTCCCGATGATCCCATGGCCCAGTTATGGGGGGCTGTCGGCGCGGTGTTTAAGAGCTGGAACGGCAAGCGGTCTGTTTCGTATCGCCGGATCGAAAATATTCCCGATGAATGGGGCACGGCCTGTAATGTTCAGAGCATGGTTTTCGGCAATATGGGCAATACATCGGCCACGGGCGTGGGGTTCACCCGGAACCCGGCCACGGGTGAAAATACGTTTTACGGCGAGTGGCTGCCCAATGCCCAGGGCGAAGACGTGGTGGCCGGCATCCGGACCCCCAATCCCATCAACGACGCCACCAAGAACGATCAAAACGCCCACCTGCCCTCCCTTGAGGCGGCCATGCCCGATGCCTACCGACAGCTTCTTGATGTTCGCCGCCGGCTTGAAACCCACTTTAAGGATATGCAGGATATTGAATTTACCATCGAAGAAAACCGTCTTTACATGCTCCAGACCCGGGAGGGCAAGCGCACCGGCCTGGCGGCCCTTAACATGGCCATGGACATGCTGGAAGAAGGCCTGATTAATGAAAAAACCGCGGTAACCCGGGTTTTACCGCATCAGCTTGATGAAATGCTCCACCCTCTCGTGGATCCGGAAGCCGAAAAAAACGTCCGTGCCATTGCCAAGGGCCTGCCCGCCGGACCGGGGGCCGCCTTCGGCCAGATCGTGTTTAATTCCATGGATGCGGTGGCCTGGAACAAGGCCGGCAAAAAGGTCATCCTGGTCCGGGAAGAAACCAACCCGGAAGATGTGGAAGGCATGCGGGCCGCCGAGGCCATTCTCACGGCCCGTGGCGGCATGACCAGCCACGCGGCCCTGGTGGCCAGGGGCTGGGGCAAATGCTGCGTGGTGGGCGCCGGCGCGCTGAAGCTCGATCCCCGGGAAAAAACACTGACCGTCGACGGCAAGGTTTACCATGAAGGCGATCAATTCACGTTAAACGGCACCAGGGGTCTGGTTTATGAAGGGGAGCTTCCCATGATGGATGCAACGGAAAGCCCCCGGCTGAAGGAGTTTTTAACCATAGTGGATCAGTATCGGACCATGAAGGTCCGCACCAATGCAGAAACCCCCAAAGACATCTGGATGGCAAAAGAATTCGGGGCCGAGGGTATCGGCCTGTTTCGCACGGAGCACATGTTTTACGGCGAAGGGGCGGAAACCCCCCTGTTTCTGCTGCGGAAAGTTATCATGAGCAACACCACGGCCGAACGCCGGGCCGCCTTGGACGAGCTGGCGCCCTTTGTCAAGGATGACGTGGAAACCGCCCTTGAAATCATGGACGGCCTGCCCGTCACCATCCGGCTCCTGGACCCGCCGCTGCACGAATTTGTTCCCAAACGACCGGAAACCAGAGCCAGACTGGCCCAGGCCCTGGGGATCGACGAAAACGAGATCACCAAACGCAGCGATGCCATTTCCGAGAACAATCCCATGATGGGTCACCGGGGCGTGCGGCTGGGAATAACCTATCCGGAAATCGCTGAAATGCAGTTTCGCGCCATTCTCGAGGCCGCCGCCGAACTCATTATCTACGGCAAAAACCCCATTCCCGAGATCATGGTGCCGGTCACCTGCGATGTGCGGGAGCTCGATGAAATCAAGATTATTTTCGATCGGGTTTACGCGGAAGTTATCGCCAAATACAAATTCGAATATATGGATTGTCAGTACGGCACCATGATTGAAATCCCCCGGGCGGCCCGCCTGTCCGATCAGATGGCCAAAACCGCGGAATTTTTTTCCTACGGCACCAACGACCTGACCCAGATGTTTTTCGGGTTCAGCCGGGATGATATCGGCGGGTTCATGGTGGACTATATCGATAAAAAGATCCTTAAAAAAGATCCCTTCCAGACCATCGATTTTGAAGGCGTCGGCCCCTTGATCCAGGAATCGGTGCAAAAAGGCCGCGCCACCCGGCCGAATCTTAAAATCGGCATCTGCGGCGAACACGGCGGGGACGCGGAATCGGTCAAATTCTGCTTTGACTGCGGATTCGATTACGTGAGCTGTTCACCCTACCGCCTGCCCATTGCCCGCCTGGCCGCGGCCCAGGCCGCCATTGAGGCGGAGGAAAAGGCAAAAAAAAGCTGAAAGAGTTGCAGGACGACGAAACGACGCGCCGGCGGAACACTGGATGTTCCGTCGGCTAAGATATCAAATCCTGATCAAAACTTCTTGGACAATCCGGCCTGTTTCAATACAGCATTTGCAGTATGCCTTGATTTAATGACATTATCGACAACAAAACGGATTTGAGTGATTGGACTGAACCAGATCTCATGATCCCCTTTCCCCTGGCGTTCAAAATTACAGCCAGCCTCTCGTAAGAACATTTTGAGTTTCCGAGTGTAATCAGACATCACAATTCCGCCGTCCGCCTGGCAACTTCGAAACGTCGCGTCAACAGCTCAAAGGGGAGATCGTGACCGATATCATTTCCATTTGCTTCGAATAATTCTGGAATCATTATTTTTAATTTGGTTATTAAAGCCTCCATTGTGGCATCTTCAGTTGCCAGTCCGGGGACATCATCACTGGTCGCTACCCATACAGAGGCTTCTTCATCCCACTCCGCCCTGATAAATAATGGTTTCATCGTGTTTTTGCTCCCTGTTATTTTTCTATTATCGGCCATCCCACATTTTTTATTCATCATAGCAGGTTGACCCGCGTATCTTCAAGAGTCTTTCTTTACAGAAAACGTTCGCGGATTACCTGATATGTTTATTTGTTTATGGCCCGCTGACGGAGCAGGTGATCCGCCAGCACCAGGCAGACCATGGCCTCGCACACCACGTTGATCCGGGGGATGGCGGAAATGTCGTGGCGGCCGCCGATGGACATCTCTGTGGCCGTGTGGTCCGTTGTGATGGTTTGCTGTTCCAGGCGAATGGAGGGTATCGGCTTGACCGCGGCCCGGATGATAATGTTGTCGCCGTTGGAAATTCCCGCCAGAATGCCGCCGGCGTTGTTGGTTAAAAAACCATCGGGCGTGATGGGGTCGTTGTTTTCCGATCCTTTCATTCCGGCGGCGGCAAAACCGGCCCCGATCTCAACGCCCTTGACCGCGCCGATGCTCATCAGTGCCCTGGCAAGGTCCGCGTCCAGCTTGTCGAATACCGGCTCTCCGAGACCGGCCGGTACGTTTTTCACCAGAACTTCCACAATCCCGCCCAAAGAATCCCCTTCCCTCCTTGCGTTTTCGGCGGTTTGAGCCATTATTTCCGCCGCATCCGGGTCTGCGCAATAAAAAAGATTTTGATCAATGACTTGGGGGTCAAAACGGTAAGCCCGGGTCTTTCCAAGGGCAACGGTATGGGCGATGATTTCGATTTTATGTTGTTTCAGCAATTCAAAGGCCACGGCTCCGGCCGCCACCCGCCCCACGGTCTCCCTGGCCGAGGCCCTGCCTCCGCCCCGCCAGTCCCGGATGCCGTATTTGGCCTGGTAGGCAATATCCCCATGACCGGGACGGAACACATGGGCCAGTTCCTGGTATGCGTCGGAACGCGCATCCTTATTTTTCACCAGAATCATGATGGGGGTTCCGGTGGTGCGGCCGTCAAAAACGCCGGAAAGGATTTGGGCCTGGTCCGGTTCCCTGCGGGAGGTGCTGGTGATTACTTTCCCCGGCCGGCGTCGGTTCAGCATGGCCTGGATGTCATCGGCTTCCAGTGGGATTTGGGGCGGGCACCCGTCAATAACCACGCCCACTGCCGGACCATGGGATTCGCCCCAGGTGGTGATGCGAAACAGTTTACCGAATGAATTTCCCGGCATAGGATTTCCTCAAGTGATTTAAAATTTTACAGCAGATTTGTTCCGCGCTGCAATGATCCGTCTCAATCCGCAAATTCATTGCCGACTGGTAAAGAGGGGTGCGCTGGGCCAGGGTTTCCACGATTTCGGTTTCTATAGGGCGATCGGTTAAGGCCGGACGAAGTTTTTCATTCTCGGCGTCTTGTCCCATCCGGGCCATTATGGTTTCGATGTCCGCGGTCAGCCAGATCACCGCATGTCCGCTTTTTTTCATGCTGTCTACGTTGTCCGGGTCCAGAACCACACCGCCGCCCGTGGCCACGACGACCCCGTCCATTTCACCCAACTCGCGTATTACAATTTTTTCCCTGGACCGGAATTCCTCCCACCCGAGCCGTGAAACCATGTCGGCAACGGTCATGCCGTGCTTGGCCATGAGAATAACATCGGAATCCATGAATTGCCACTCTAACTTGTGAGCCAGCCGTCGTCCGACAGTGGTCTTGCCCGTGCAGCGGTATCCGATCAGAAAAATATTCATCGGTCTTGATATCTTGTCCATTAAGTCAGTGCATTGATAACGTTGAAAAATCCGGGAAAGGATTTGGCCACGCAGCCTTCATTTTCAATCATGACGCCGGGAACCTTTAAGCCGGCCACGGAAAAGCACATGGCGATGCGGTGATCATCATAGGTTTTAATCCGGGCCCCATGCATGGGGCCGCCGGTCACGGAAATGCCGGAATCCCTCGTCCGGGCGTCGATCCCCATTTTGCATAGTTCGTTTTTGACGGCTTCAAGCCGGTCGCTTTCTTTTGCCCGGAGATGGGCCACATTTTCAATCACGGTGGCGCCATCGGCGAAAGCGGCAATCACCGCCAGGGTGGGAACAAGATCCGGCATGTCGGCCATATCAACGGTTACGGCGGACAGCGGCCCGCCGATAACGGTAATTCCGTCTTCATGGTATTCCACCTTACATCCCATGGCGGCCAGAACTTCGGCAAAACGCACATCTCCCTGCCGGGACGCTTTTGTAATTCCAAGCACCTTGACCCGGGAGCCGGTAACAGCGGCCGCGGCCCAGAAATATCCGGCCTGGGATGCATCCGGCTCCACGATATATTCACCCGATTGATACGTCTGGGCGCCCGGCACATGAAAGCCGGTATAACCGTTACGGGCAAACGTGATCCCGAACCGGTCCATAATATCTAATGTCATGTCAATATAGGGCTTGGATACCGGCCCGCCGGTTACTTCGATATCCATGCCGCCCGGACTACAGGGCGCAATCAGCAGGAGGGCGGAAAGATACTGGCTGCTGGTGCTGCAATTAATGTGAGTCCGGGTTCCGGTAATGGTCCCGCCGGTGATGCAAACCGGCGGGCATCCGGTGTTGTTTACGGACACGGCGGAAACGCCGAGTTCCTGTAAAGCCGACAGCAGATCATTGATGGGCCGCTCCTGCATGCGGTCGGATCCGGTCAGGACATAATCGCCAATGCCAAGCGCCGCCAGCCCCGACAACAGGCGCATGGAGGTTCCGGAATTTCCCAGGTGGATCGGATGATCGCAGGGATCAAATCTTCCATTCTTGCCGCTGATGAAAATGGCGCCGGGTTCGCGGCCGACGGCAATGCCCATGCTTTCCAGGGCCGAAAGGGTCAGGCGGGTGTCATCACTGTCTAATGAACCCAGTACGCGGCAAGGGCCGTTAGACAATGCCGCGGCCATGCAGACCCGATGGGTATAGCTTTTGGAACCGGGAACGCGGACCGTGTTATCGGTTAAATTTTTCGGAATGATTTCCATCATGACGCCCCGGTCTCCTTTATTTCTTCATTTTTTCATAATGATGCGTTTTCATATCGTTATACGTATCCTTATTTATTTTGCAACGCGGCGTAAACGGCCTGTTTCATCTGCTCCAGCGGGGCCTGGATTTTAGTCCACCATTCAAACTGCATGGCGCCCTGGTAAACAAACATGGAAACCCCGTCAACAATGCGGCAGCCCCGGGCGGCGGCTTCTTGGAGCAGCCGGGTCCGGACGGGATGATAGACAATGTCCATGACAAGCATATGGGGATGCAGCGCGTCAGCGGATATGGGCATAGCATTTATATCCGGATGCATGCCCACCGGCGTGGTGTTGATCAGGATATCGATGGATTCCCCGCTTACCTGATCAAGAGGGCAAAAATCAGCGCCAAGGGCCGAAGCCAGCGCTTCTCCGTTTTTCCGGGAGCGGCTGGCGATACAGACCCGGGCGCCCTGCCGGATCATGCCGAAAGCAACGGCTCGGGCCGCGCCGCCGGCGCCCAGGATCATAACATCTTGGTCAGTGAGAGGGGCGTGTTCGGCAATGGCCCGCACCGCGCCGTCGCAATCGGAATTGCGGCCCGTCAACCGGCCGTCCGTATTGACAATGGTGTTGACCGCGCCGATTTTTTCGGCAATTTCATCAACCGCGTCAAGATGTTTTATAATGCTGACCTTGTGGGGGATGGTCACGCTCACACCGGCGATATTTAATGCCATGATGCCGGATACGGCGGCCTTGACATCTTTTACCCGAAAGGCCGCGTACACGCCCGGATATCCGGTGATGTCAAAAGCCCGGTTGTGCATGACCGGCCCCAGACTGTGGGATACGGGATCACCGATCACGCCGTAAATCCTGGTTGCGGCGGTCAGGTTCATTGGGTTTTCCTCACTTCAACAAAGAATCAATTTGCATTTTTGCTCAATGATCATCGTTCCATGATGGTCTCATCAATCTGCATGCCGAAATGCCGGCCGACAGCCTCCATTGCCACCAGGACCTTGTCGCCGGGTTTCAACGTCACCACGGAAACCGGGTTCCCCTCCGGATCGGTCAATCGAATGGTCTCGGCGTTCTGGAGAATGGTGGCGATCTCCTGCCCGCCTGTTTTTGCCCGAACCAGCAGCAGGGGGCGTTTCTCGATCTTGACCCGGCCCACTGTTCCCATACTGGATCTGCCGGTGTAATCGGTGATCAATACCGGATCACCCGCAACAAGTTCCGAAAGATAACGGGTTTTGTTTCCCGGCACCCGGGTATAGGCATGCACCGGACCGGCATTGACCCGAAACGGACGCGGCGAAACATATGGATTGACCACGCTTTCGGCATGCACCAGAAACAGGGCGCCGCTGCTGTTGCCCACCAGCAGCCCCTCTCCTTTTTCCATGTGGGTGCAGGTATCCACGCAGACCCGGTCCCCCATGCCCGCGGGCCGGATCTCGGTGATTTCGGCGGTTTCCAATGCAATGGTTTCAACATCGGACTTGAGCCGATCAAGAGTTCTTTTGACTTCCAGGGGATCACGGGTGCAGAGCAGAATCCGGTTCACCCCTTTTTCAAGGGTGCCGAAAGCGGTCTGGGCCTCATCGAGTGAATGGACCCGTGCGATGATATCAGCGCCCCGGGCAATGAGATTTTCAAGAGGGATCACCGACCAATCCGTACATTCCAAAATCACCGGCGTGCTTTTTGATATCTGCGCAATCTCATCTTCATCCTGGCCGCTTTTGATGGTGCGGGTGACCACATCCACCCCGAGCCGGATATCCCCGTCTTCAGCAATGGTGTCGATGCGTCCCAGTGCCTTGACCTTTTCCGAATAGCCGGCGGGAACCAGCACGCCGTCGGCCCCGCCTTCCAGAGCCGTGGTTACCAATTCCTTATCCCATGGATCAATGTTAATCCAGATTTTCCGCATGCCTGTTCTCCCTGATAAATAAAAAAAGGATGAATTCAAAAAACTTCAATATTTCTCCTTATGCCAGTAATTTCAGGGCAGCGTCAACTGTGTCGTTTTCAAAAATAATTTTGGCCATGGCCCTTACCATGGCGGGCGGATTGACATGCTGGAAGACGTTGCGGCCGATGGATGCGCCTGCCGCGCCCGCATCCATGGCACCCCTGACCATCTCAAGAATGTCGCGATCCGAATCCATCTTGGCGCCGCCGGCAATCACCACCGGAACGGTGCTGCCCTCCACCACCTGCCGGAAGGTTTCCGGAGAACCGGTATAGGAGACCTTGACGATATCCGCACCCATCTCGCATCCCACCCGGGCCGCGTGTTTGACCACTTCCACATCATATTCATCCCTGATATTCTGGCCCCTCGGATACATCATGGCCAATAGCGGCATGCCCCAGTTGCGCGCCTCGTAGCTGACCCTGCCGAAATCGTGGAGCATCTCCCGTTCCTGTTCATCACCGATGTTGATATGAATGGAGACCGCGTCCGCGCCCAGTTTTATGGCTTCTTCCACCGAGCTGACCAGTGTTTTGGAGTGGGGGTGCGGCGACAGGGACGTGGACGCGGACAGATGGATGATCAGCCCGATATCCGAGCCGCTGCGCCGATGCCCGGCTCCCACAAGCCCCTTGTGCTCCACAATGGCTTTGGCGCCGCCTTCGGCCACAAGGGCCACGGTTTCCCGTATGTCGCAGATGCCTTCAATGGGTCCCACGGAAACCCCGTGATCCAGCGGCACGATGATGGTATGCCCGGTGTTGCGGTCCATGATGCGTTCCATGCGAATCTGCTTGCCGATGATGGTCATGGTCTTCTCCTTTTGATGATGGTGACAGTGGCGTTTAACAAAAAAAAGCCGCAGGCTTTTTTGCCTGCGGCTTTTGGGTCTCGTGTCTTTTTTTTTCTTCAGTATGTCTTCATCTCATACCGGAGGGGAGCCCTTTCCGCAGGCGCAGCAATAGCTATAATACCAGTAGTAATAAAAGCTGCGTATGCTTGAGGAGGTTCCCATTACCGGATGTTTTCTCACCTTTTTCTTCTGGTTGTCTATTTTTAATTCAACGCTTATTTATAACTTTTTGACTATCTGACCCAACTCCTTGCGGATGTCAAGCTTTTTTACCGTTTTTTTTCAATCAGCAGGGCCGCGTTGCGCTGCATGTCGACAAAAACGCTGCGGTCCAGACCGGCGCCGCGCACGATGCGTTCGGCAATCCCGGCATCGATAAGATCCCCGGGGCCGTGTGAATCCGTGTTGATAACAAGTTTTGCGCCGCATTGTTGAGCCAGCCGGGCCACATGGCCGTTGGTCAGACTGTGACCTTTCCGTGCGGTGATTTCAAGAAGGACCCCGCCATCCCGAGCGGCCATGACATCTTCTTCACTGATCAGTCCGGGATGGGCCAGGATATCGGCGCCTGCCGCAATGGCGGCCGCGTTGGTGCCGGGGGCCACGGGTTCGGCAATGGTTTCTCCGTGAACAATGACGATGGATGCGCCAAGGTCGCGCGCTTTGGTGACCGTGTCCTTTATAAGTCCGGGGGGCACATGGGTGATCTCGATGCCCGGTATGATGCGGATGGACAGCACCGGATTTAATTGTTTGGCAACCGCCACGATTCTTGGGATAATAAAATCAAGATTGGAAAGATCCCCGTGATCCGTGATGCCGATGACGCTTAATCCCCGGGCCTCGGCCCTTCGCGCCAGTTCAGAGGGGATCAGCTCACCGTCGCTGAAAATAGAATGGCTATGCAGATCGATCATGTTCTGTTAAACTTTGTATTTGCCGAAATCGTCTGAAGAAAGATTCTTTAAATAATCCTCCCACTGCTTGCCCTGCTCACTGTCGTCAACGCTTTCATATTCGCCGTTGACCTGGCCGTCCTTGACTTTTAAATTATCGATGACCTTGTCATCCACGTATATGGCGGCATTGACCCGCAGAGCCAGGGCAATGGCGTCGCTGGGCCGGGCATCCATGATAAAGGTCCCTTCCGGCGACTGGCAATGGATCTTTGCATAAAACGTATTGTTTTTCAGATCGCAGACCTCGATGCGCGGGATATGGATATTGGCCTTTGCGATAAAATTTTTAAAAAGGTCATGGGTCATGGGCCGGTCAAAGGTGATGTTCTGCAATACAGAGGCAATGGCCGCGGCTTCCAGCAAACCGATCCATATGGGAATGGAAAATTCTTCATCCAGTGAATTTAAAATCAGAATCGGCGCGTTGGTGGATGGATCCATGGCCAGTCCACCGATTTTCATTTCATGCAACATAAGCCTCTCCTCCTTTCGGGGCGATAATAAGATCACCTGGGTCAACAGCTGTTCCCCACAGGGAGTTTTCGCATGCGCGTTCAATTTTTACATTTTGAATGCGACCGCTTGAAAAATCAATATCAGTCACCGGACCTTGGGCAAGCGCGTGAAAGTTGACGATCCGGTTTTCGGGAGTCCTTCCTGACAGCTCAATATAATGCAGTTGCTTGACTCCGCCTGATTTGATCTGATTTTTGCTGTATCCTTCCACCATGACCGGAAAAACTTGTCCGATCAAACGGTCGTATGCCTGCCGGGTGATCCCTTCCTGAGTTTCCAATGCCCGGCGCAGCCGCTCTCCCTTGACCGGATCAGGCACTTTTTCCGGAAACCGGGATGCCGGGGTTTCGGGCCGATCGGAATAAGCAAAAGCAAAAATATGGTCAAACCCGACGGTGGTCATCAAATCGATGGTTTGCTCAAAGTCGTCATCGGTTTCCCCCGGAAAACCGGCAATGATATCGGTGGTCACCGCAATGCCGGGGGATATGGCGCGCAGTTTTTCAACCTTATCCATGTATATTTCCCGGTTGTATTTCCGGTTCATTTTCGCCAGAATCCGATTTGAACCGGATTGAACCGGCAGATGTATATGATTGCATAATTTATCGAGCCTGGCAAACGAATTCATCAGGTCTTCCGAAAGGTCCTTGGGATGGGAAGTCACAAACCGGATTCTTTCAAGACCGATAAGGTCATTGACCTGCCGCAGCAGCCGCGGAAAGGAAACCAGACCTTCCTTTATCCCGTAACTATTGACGTTCTGGCCAAGAAGGGTGACTTCTTTGACGCCGGAACCTACCAGCATTTTTATTTCGCAAATGATATCTTCCGGCCGGCGGCTGACTTCCCGGCCCCTGACGTAAGGAACCACGCAATAAGTACAGAAATTATCACATCCCCGCATGATGGTAACATGCCGGGAAACGGTGTTTTGCGGGAGTACGGGCATGTCGGCCGGAAATTCGGGTATATCGGCCGTCATTTCCGTATCAATGACGGGGCCGCCGTCACGGTCAAGGCGTTTAAGATATTCGGGCAGTCGATGCACCGCGTGGGTTCCCAGAACGATATCGATAAAGGGAAACCGTTGGATAAGATGGCTTCCCATCTGCTGGGCAACGCAACCGGCCACGATGACACGGACTTCGGGTCGTTTTCGCTTGATGGCGGTCAGCCTCCCAAGGAAGCTGTAGACCTTCTGAACGGCTTTTTCACGGATGGCGCAGGTGTTTATAATAATTACATCGGCATCGTCCATGACGTCGGTTGCAAAAACCGAAAGGACATACATCTGCTGCAGCATCCTCTCGGAATCATAAACGTTCATCTGGCATCCGATGGTATGTACAAAGACTTTAGAAGAAGTCATTATTTATGGGTATACCTTTTTCAATTACTTGAATTTATTGGTTCGATGATCATATCACGTCCAAGATCCATGATCAGATCATCCACGTCCGCCTCGCATCCCGGCGGGATCCCCAATTCCACCTCAGCCGCGTAAGGATTTGTGGTGGAAACCATGGCAATGCCGTCATAGGCCTCAAAGATAAACTTGAGCCGGCAGACCGATTTCCGGTCAATCCGGTATCGTTTTCGTATGGATAACATGTGTTTCCTTCCAAGTGACTTCATTAGAAACTGTTATGTTTTATATCGGCGGATCATCATTTTATCAACTAAAATTCGGGGCATCAATATTGATGAAACCATAAAAAGTCCGATTTTTCGCTTCAAGAGTCTTTCGGGGCGCGATTTTTGATTGTGCCGTTATACCGGTTTACGTTATAGGCAAGGCTATGAAAAGACGATGGCAGGTAAAACCTTCAGACCCACTTCTTGTGGATCGGATATGCCGTGAATCCGGATGTCATCGGGTCATCGCGGCCATCATGGCCAACCGCGGCATTGCCTCCGGCGCCGCGCTGGAAGCATTTTTGAATCCCTCCTGGTCGCGGGTCCGATCCATTGACCGGCTGATTGATATGGACAAAGCCGTGGGCCGGATTGCCGATGCCCTTTTTCGCAAGGAAAAAATCCTGATATTCGGCGATTATGATGTTGACGGCATCACCGCGACCACCATCCTGCTTGAATTTCTTCTTCATGCCGGTGCTGATGCCACCTATTATATTCCGGATCGCATGACCGAGGGTTATGGTCTGGCGGCAGGCCATATCGACGATGTGGCCCGTGTCCGGGGCGCCACGCTGCTGATCACGGTGGATTGCGGGTCCGACAGCCATGATGCCGTAAAACGTGCGGGCCAATATGGAATCGATGTCATTGTTACCGATCATCACAGGGTTTCCACTTCCATGCCGGAAGCTTGCGCACTGGTTAATCCCTGCCGGAACGACTGCCCTTCAAAAGCGACCTGTCTGGCCGGCGCCGGCGTTGCTTTTTTTCTTATCATCCGCCTGCGGGCTTATCTGCGGGATAAGGGCTTCTGGCATGAGGGCCGGCCCCAGCCGAACCTGAAGGATTACTGCGACCTGGCCGCCCTGGGCTCTATTTCGGATGTGGTGCCGATGGTTTCAGATACCCGGCTGATTACCCGAGTCGGCCTGGAAGTATTAAATACCCGCCCCCGCCCGGGCATCCAGGCACTGTTAAACATCAGCGGAAACAAAAAACAGACAATTGACGAAGAAGATATCGGATTCCGCATCGGTCCGCGTCTTAACGCCACCGGCCGCATGGAACGCGCTGATCTGGGCGTGGAGATTCTGCGGACCCGGGACCCGGCCGAGGCCGTAACTCTGGCGGAAAGAATAAATCTCCTCAATCAGGACCGTCAGGCCATTGAAAAAAGTATCCATCACCGGATCCGGATGTATTTTGAGGAATCGCCGGAGCTGCTCACCAGAAAAACCATTGTACTGTGCCAAACCAACTGGCACGAAGGGGTTTTGGGCATTGTGGCCTCCCGGCTGGTGGAACGGTTTTACCGGCCGGTGGTACTGATCTCGTTCAGAGATGGTCTGGGCAAAGGCTCGGCCCGGAGTGTACCCGGCGTCGACATGCATGCAGCCATTGCCGCCTGCGCCGCTTATCTGGATGGCTACGGGGGGCATCCCATGGCTGCCGGCATACGACTCCGTCCGGAAAATTATGATCCTTTTAAAAAGGCATTTGAAGATATCATCACAAAAATGACCGCCGGACTGGATTTAACCCCGACCTTTGACATCGACTGCGCTCTTGACATCGATTTGATCTCGGATTCGCTTATGGATGAACTCGCGGCCCTGCAACCCTTCGGTCCCGATCATCTTGAACCGGTTTTTCTGGCAAGAAACGTAAGCGTCGGGTTTGCAAAGGAAGTCGGCGCAGGACACATACGGTTTGCACTGACCAACGCCAGGCGTAAAAACGCCCCGCCGGTTACGGCCATCTGGTTTAACGCGGACCTGGATGCGGCCCGGCAGCGGTTCTTTCCTCAAATGGTCTATCGTTTGCGGCATAATCACTGGAAAGGGAAAACAAGTGTTCAGATCATGATTGACGATGTCGTATTGCAGCCATGACGGCTAAACTTTTTTTTAATGACTTTTTTCTTGAAATCAGGCCGCATTAAATTTATAAAGATATGTTTTATACATATTTTATAACAATTATGGAAAAAAGGTAATATCCATGTCAAAACGATTCCGTCCGGGCAATCTTGGTGAATCACGGTTGATTTCAAAAATCGCTTCCACCTCGGAGCATGAACGCAGGCGCGCCATCATCTCAGTTTCCGATCATTTAGAGCCCCTGAGCAACGCCATTGCCATGAAACTTATTGAAAGCGAACTAGTTGAAACCAATAATAAACGCACCCTTCAGGAACAGATTGAATACTGCCTGGAAAAGTTGGCCCGGGCTGAAGATTTCGATATCGACTATCAGATCGCGCCGATCCGCATGCTTGTCCCCAATCCGCATATCGTCAGCCTGTACGTAACAGCCTTTGTCATTGAGCACCTGGTCAAACATAAAGATATTATTGATGTTTACGGATCGGATGAAGAGATTTACGCCTGCGTTAACCGACCGGTCATCGACCATCTATCCCGGTAATGCCTCCCGCGTTTTATCCTGTTCTGGTCAATTTGCCGACCGGTGATCCGGGTTTGTTTATTCCCCTGTTGTTTCAGCGGCGGGCCGTCATGATGGATCTTGGCGACATCGCCGCCCTTTCCCCCAAAGATATCTTAAAGATCAGTCACGTCTTTATCACACACACCCATATGGATCATTTTATCGGATTTGACCGCCTGCTGCGCGTTTTTCTCGGACGGGAAAAAGAGGTCGTCCTTTACGGTCCCGAGGGTTTTCTCGCCAACCTGGAGGGGAAACTGACGGGATACACATGGAATCTCGTGGATAATTACAAAAGCTGCCTGACGTTAACAGCCGTGGAAGTAGGAAAAGATACACTGATCCGGCGGCAATATTTGAGTCGGGAAAAGTTTTCGCCCGGCCCCATAGAGATTAGTGGCCGTCAGCAGAAAACGCTCCTCCACGAGGAGCCGGCGTTTCTGGTTTCCGGCGCGGTACTGGATCATGGCATCCCCGTGCTGGGATTTTCCCTTAAGGAGAAATTTACCATCAATATCCGCAAAGACGCCATGAACAGGCTGGGGCTTTGCCCCGGACCCTGGCTGCAGGAATTTAAAAAGGCCCTGTACGACGGCGCAGACCCTGAATGCGTGGTCCGCGCGCCCCGGGAAAAATCAGGACCGGCTTCAACATGGCGTCTCGGCGATCTCACGGATGAACTGGCGATGATCACCAAAGGTCAGAAGATCGCCTATATCTGCGACGTGGGATACAGCCGATCCAATCGTGAAAAAATCATTGATCTGGTCCATGGCGCGGATCATCTGTTTATTGAAGCGGCTTTTCTTGAAAACGAGCACCGGCATGCCGTTCAAAAACATCACCTGACCGCCCGCCAGGCCGGAGAAATCGCGGCTTCGGCAGGGGTCAGAAGATATACGCTGTTCCATTTCTCTCCCAGATACGAAGGCGCATCCGAAAAATTTTATAAAGAGGCCGCCGAAAGATTAAGCCTTGTCTAAGGCATCGGTGCCCTGGCGCATGATGATCAGCGCCAGCTTGTGAATGGCTTTGCGCTTTTCCTCGGCGGTCCGGCCGGGGTAGTTTCTGAAGGTCAGTACGATTCCGGCCAGGGAAGCAAAAAAGGCCTGGGTATTGAGGCGGAGCTTGCCCGAGCCTTCGGTGCCCTTCACCAGTTTGTCGAACATGTTTAAAAAGTAACGCTGAACCCCGTTGAATTTTTTTAATGCCTGGGGATTAAGCTCGCCGCGGATCATGAAATGGCACATCATCTGGAAGGTGGCTTCATTGTCGATCATGTAGTCCACCACGGCCAGCGTGATGTCTTCAATGGTATCCCGATGTTCTAAACGCTGCTGGAAGCGTTCTTCAATTTCGTTTATATCCTGAATAAGGGCTTCCACAAAGAGATCGTCCCGGCTTGGAAAATAACGGTAAATGGAGGCGGCCGACACGCCGGCCTTGACGGCGATGTCGCGCATACCGATTTCATGAAACGATTTTTCCTCAAAGAGTTCCTTGGCCGCCTTGATGATCAACCGTTTCCGGACCTCCCGTTCATCTTCCCGCAATTGTTTAAAAGTGGATTTATCCCCCACTGTTTCTTCCTCCTGATTCATAATGAGTAATGTAATAATGATCAAAACTTCAGCCAGACGCAGCGACGTCGGATCAGGCTTTGTCCGGAAATAAGGATTATCGTTATCTCCGACAAACCCTTAGTAAAGAGCCGCTGAAAACTTAATCATAAATAATATCAAAGTTCATGGAAATAAACAATGTTTTTTTATCACGGAAAAAATTAGTACCGATAGAAATCACAATGGGCGGAATTACAAGCAACAACAGAAATCAATCGGGGTATTGTTCATTGATTTTGATGAATTCGTCAAGATTTTCCATGAAAATATCCACCAGCCGGGGATCAAAACGCAGGCCCCGTTCTTTGGTTATAAAAGCCACAACCTGGTCCATGGGCCATTTTTCTTTATATATCCGGGCGTGCGAAAGAGAATCAAACACATCGGCCAATGAGGTGACCCTGCCGTAAATATGGATGTCTTCACCTTTTAATCCCCTGGGATATCCGTTGCCGTCCCAGCGTTCATGATGCTGGTGAGCGACAATGGCGGCGGCATTCATTATCGATCGTTTGGAGCATTTGAAAAGCTCGTTCCCGATGGTGGTATGGGGTTTTACCAGTTCAAACTCCTCCGGTGTCAGGCGCGCGGGTTTAAGAAGAATCGCATCCGGAATGGCCACCTTTCCCACATCATGCATGGGCGCCACCATGCGCAGCAGATCCGCTTCCTCCTGGCTCAGCCCCGCCTTAAGCGCCAGCAGATGGCAGAACAGGGATACCCGGTAGGCGTGTTTGCCCACTTCAATGGAACGGCTTTCCACCACCTCGCCCAGGGTCATCAGCATCTCTTTGTGGGTATCGACGATTTCACTGTTTAATAAAAGATTTTCAAACGCAGCAGCGACATTGTTTGAAAATATTTTGATAAGATCCTGGTCGAGCTTACCCAAGTGCCCGCAGCATTTGAGATAGAGCAGGTTCTTTTTTTTGCTGCGGGTCACGAAGTACCCCACGTAAATATCGTCGATGAAAAGACTGCGTTCTTCGCGTACGGCCTGCTGCAGGTAAGAGATGACATCATCGGGAAAAATATCGGACACATAGTGATCAACCGCGTTTTCATAGATCCCGGTGGCGGCGAGAATAATGAATTCTTCCCCGTCGCTTTTGTCATTAATGGCGCTGAAACCGGACAATTGCAGATAAACGGAATTTTCATCGAGCTTTAAAATGGATATGAGCTGGGTCAGAACGCCTTTTGCAAAATTCTTAAGCGGCTGGTGTTCGAAAAGATGGGCTGATGACTTAATGATCTGCTCCAGGCCGATGCGGCTTTTTTCAATGATCCGCAGGTCCCGGTAGGAACGGAGCGCGGATGTGATGGTGGTAAAAAGCTTTTGTACGGTCAGCTCGGTTTTTTCCTTGTATTCGTTGATATCATAATCGATGATCACACGCTTTTCAGGCGCCTTGCCCGGCTGGCCGGTGCGAAGGACGATACGGACAAACGTGTTTTGAAGGTCCTGGCGTATCCATTGGGCCAGCTTCAGGCCGGCGTCATCGGTTTCCATGACCACATCCAGCAGAATAATGGCCGTGTCCGGATGTTTTTCCAGCAACGTCATCGTCTCCCGGGCGGAATAAGCACTCAGAAACTCTAAAGCCCGGCCTTCGAAAACATAATCACCCAAAACCATCCGCGTGACGCTGTGCACTTCGGATTCATCATCGGCGATAATGATTTTCCATGTTTTCTTCTTTATTGCTGTTTTTTCAGGCTGGGCTTGATCCAGGACGGATTTTTTTTCACCGGGTTGGTTTTCAGATAATTCCATATGGGCCTAATTCTCCGCCTCCAGGGTGCAGTATATTTTGAGATCACCATAACATTATTTTCTATATTATTGCAAGAATTCACTGACAGGATTTATTGACAAAAAATTAATTTCAATGTCATCGGGAGCCCCGTATATGCTCAATATCGAACATTTACCAGTCAACGGGTACGCGGACGGCCTGTCCGGCTTTGTTGTGAAACAGCACGTAGCCGTTATTTTGTCCAAACCGGTATATGGCTAAGGTAATTTCAACATCTTTTTTACAATATGTCACCAGATCCGAGATATTGCCCTCCTGCCACCAGCGCAGGGCTTGGAGACCGTCCGCGGTCTTTTTTTCCCCCAGACTGGCAATGGCCAGATTGTCCAATGAAACACGGTATCCGAGATGCCTGTGAACCGATTCGATCAGATCAAGGGTGGGAAAATCAGCCATGTCCTCAGTTGTATATGCGCTGAGCACCCGGTAATCAAAACGCCGGATATTAAATCCCACGATCAGATCTAACTGTTTAAGGGTATCGATTAATCGGCCGATCTGATCCTCGAGAAAAGAAATATATGCATCTGTTTTCGAATCATAGAGAACCGCGCAACTGATTCCCATTTTATGCGCATTATGCCACCCGCCGACCTCTTGTGCCGACCGGCGGGTTTCAATATCGAGTACTCCATATTTTATCAGGTTGTTGCCGGAATATGATAACGCGGATTCCAGGACTGGCGGCGACGGGGATAATATCATCGCAGAAGCAGTATCTGCAGCGGTTGTTGTTATAGACGGCACGGGATGCGTTGAGGATGCCGTTGTTTTGGAAGAATTTATCATTTTCGAAAAGGCAACGCCTTTGAGGGGAACCGCGACTGGTGAACGGGTTTTGACCAGCCGCTTTTTTTTTGCTGTGAGTTGGTCGAGGATGAATACGGCGGCGGCTTTATCTATGGGACGGTTGCCGGAACCGCATTTGGGAGAATGCACGCATGACGGGCATCCGGTCTCACACGGACATGACGCGATCAACTCACTGGTTTGGATGATGAGACTATCGGCCATCTTAAATGCAAGGCGCGTCAACCCGATCCCTCCCGGGATGCTGTCGTACACAAATACGGCAGCGGCGCCTACTTGTGCATGAAACGGAATGGAAATGCCGCCAAAGTCATTACGGTCCGTAAGCACAAACAGGGGACAGATTCCGATTAAGGCATGTTCTACAGCATGGATGCCGCCCATAAAATGCAGTCGTTTATCAACAACACCATCGGCAATCTGTTGGGGTATCGCAAACCAGATGCCTTCCGTTTCAAACACCAGCGGCGGAAGGTCTAATGGAATCGTGCTGATATGACGCCTGCCGTAAATATGGCGTTTTTCATATCCGGTCACCTGGTCGGTGACCTTGAGGCGACCGAATCCCACACGGGTGCCCAGGACTTCGCGTTCCTGAAAGGTTTCTAAAATTTCGGTTTCTTTATGGCCCTGCACACGGGTGTAGTAGACGGGCCGGGCCGGCGATACCGTGATGGTGCGGGTGCCCGTATCGAGACGCTCGACCTGGAATGTTCTGCCGTGATGCAGATAAATCGCGCCGGGGTGCGTTTCTTTAAAGGCTCGGAAGCCGTCGATTTCACCGAGATGCTCGTTGGATTGCGCGGATATGATAACATATCGATCGCCGCTTCCCCGCAAATCCACATGCCGGTGCGGCGACATGGAAGAGGAAAACCATTGGCTTCCATCGCCGCTTCTCAGCAGTGCGCCGGATTTTTCCAATTCAGCCATGGCCGTTGATGCCGACTCCCTGGCTATATATGGTTCATCGCTCCGCAAAGGCAATTCCGCGGCGGCGCACACCAGGTGTTTTTTTAAAATATTGGGGTTGTCGGGGTTGATCACGGCGGTTTCCGGTCCCCTGGAAAAAAACATGTGGGGATGGCGCATGAAATACTGATCCAGGGCATCTTCACCCGCGATCATGATAACGGCCGAAGCCTGACCGCCCCGTCCCACACGTCCTCCCCGCTGCCAGGTGGACATTACGGTCCCGGGATATCCCACCAGGATGCACAGATCAAGATTGCCGATATCAATCCCGAGTTCAAGGGCACTGGTGGAAATCACTGCCAGCAGTTCGCCTGAAACAAGTTTTCTTTCGATCTCCCTGCGTTCCTCGGGAAGATACCCCGCGCGATAGGCGCTGATCCGGCCGGCAAATTTTCCTTTCTGGCTGCCGGCCCATACGGCGATCAGTTCCGTCATTTTTCGGGACTGGGTATAAATAATGGTTCTGAGTTCACGATGCAAAGCGGCCTTGAGCAGCAGGATGGCGGCATGGGACGCGCTCTGCTCGGGATTAATAAACAAAAAATAGCGCCGGCCCCGGGGAGCCCCGCTGTCGTCTTCGGTTTCAACGTCGAGACCGGTCAGATCCCGGGTCAATTCCGCCGGATTGGCAATAGTGGCGGAGCTGAACACAAATGTCGGATCAGCGCCGTAATGTTCGCAGATCCGTCGAAAGCGCCGGAAGATCTGCGCCATGTGAGATCCCAGCACTCCCCGGTAGGTATGGACTTCATCGATAACCACAATGGAAAGATGGGAAAAAAAGTGTTCCCATTTCTGATGATGCGCCAGAAACGACAAATGGATCATTTCCGGGTTGGTTAAAATCACATTGGGCGGAGATCGGCGGATTTTTTTCCTGTGCCAGTCAGTGGTATCGCCGTCATAGATACCCGCCGATAAACCGGGGGTTTGACAGGCGGCGACCATCTGCTCAAATGTACGCATCTGGTCCTGGGCCAGTGCTTTAAGGGGAAACACATACAAGGCGCGCGCATCCGGTGATATGAACATTTTCTCCATCACGGGCAGATTGTATATCAACGTTTTTCCACTGGCTGTGGGAGTGGCCACCACAACATGCCTGCCGGACCGAATTAAACCAATGGCGCGCATCTGATGGGAATAAAGAGAATGGATATGGTTGGATTTCAATATTTGCTTGATGTGTTTGGAACGCAGTTTCCCGATGGCGGATAAGGATTCAGGTTTTTCCGGAAACATCTGTTGATAGACGATCCGTTGACCCAGCACCTTTGAGGCCGCCAGTGCTTCCACATATTCTTTTACCCGGCCGGATCGATCATTTTCATTCAATGTGTCAAATACGCTTTTTTTTAGTTCTGGATGCCGCAAATGCCGATGATAAGGGATTCAAGAACCGCCAGTGACGATTGGCCGGAGGTTTTTAACGCCACATCCGCCCGGTTGAGTTCAAAAAACGCTGCTGTCAGTTCGCGGGTTTTAAAATTAGCGGCCCGGGAAAATAATGAATAGGCCGCATAGGGATGCTCTTTTTTCCTTATAACGCAAAGCTCATCCGGCAATTGGCCAAGGCTTTTGCCGGCAGATGTTTTTCTCATAGCGGTTTTACCGCTATGATCTTCGTTTATTTCATCGTCTGTTTCATCATTTTTTTCATCCGCATCGTCTTCCCTGCCCGGCTGTGCCAAAGCACCCCGCGTTGTCGCGAGTTGTTCATCATATTGCCGGGCGGCCGGTATGACACTTTTCTGAAACTGATCATACGATATCCCGGTATGCCAGGCATTGCCGGGGCCGCTTTCCAGAAAACTTCTGATAAGCAACAACCGGCGGACCTGATTGGTGAGGGCCATGATGATCTGCAACTCATGCGTGCCGGAGGCCAGCAGCGAAAACAAAACGGAAAGGGCTTTGCCGATGTTACGGTCCGCAACGGCGCCGGTCATTTCATATACGGGATCTTCCCGCATCGAGTTGAGCACGGATCGGACATCGGCCACCGTTATGTTTTTGCGGTCTCTGGCGTAGTCGATGAGTTTGTGAAGATCGGAATTAAACAGACGCAGGTCAAATCCGGTCATATTGATGATGGCGTCAAACGCCGCGCTATCCATTGTTTTCCCATGCTCACGGGTAATGGCGCCGGCATGCTGCAAAAAAATACGCCGTTGTTCGTCCCGGTCGGCTTTGCGCGTTCCTTTTGGAATGGTGCAGTCCACAATCACGCCGGTTTTGCGAATGGCCCGAAAAAGACCGGTGCGTTTATCGGTGGTATCAGTGACAATAAGCAGATGTTTGTTTTTAGGAAATCCCTTTTCAACGGCGCGTTGCATTATTTCCATATCAGAAGACAATTCCGGCGCGGAAAGGCCGTTTCTGATGCAATCTTCGTTAATGCCCAAAAGCCAGGCGGGATCACCAAAAGATGAGGGATCAACGCCCAGTTTTTCGTGAATGGTTTTGCCGGTGATTTCTTCAGGATCGATCCGGAGACGGCCCAGCAGTTCCAGGTAGCGCCGCCGGGCCTGGGCCGCATCCGATGTTTCATGTGCTTTTTGAATCCGCTGGACCATCTTCCCCGCGTCAAACCGGTTTGCAAAAAGCAGCGGATGCCGGAATTCGACCACCGTCTGACTTGAAAAAATCGAATAGGTGTTGAGATGCTCAATAACGTCTGCCAGGCCGCCGTCCTGGATATTATGGATTTCATGCTGAAACCGATGCTTGGAAGAATCTGGAAGGATGGCCGCGACAATGGCTTTGGCCGCCTGCTCATAGATAAAATCCTCACCGTAAACCAGGTAGACCGGCGCGAAACCATCTTTGGCGGATTCCTTGAAATGCTGGTCCAGCTTTGTGTGACTGATTTCGGCCATGCGATTTATGACAGGGTTTTTTTTCTAAAAATAATCAGCATGACCACGGCCGCGAAGGACAAGCTGATGCCGATGGCCTGGGATACCGACAGAATTGATAACACCGATTCTCCCCGGAAATCTCCCCTGAAGATTTCAATCACCGAACGGACGCCGCCGTAAAGCATGACGTATATTAAAAACAACTGGCCGTGGTATTGCTTGCGGTGGCGGGAAAAGAAAAGAATCAGAAATATCATCAGGTTGGCCGAAGATTCATACAACTGGGTCGGATGCAAAGGCATATGCAGGGGCGCCAGCGCCTCCGGATGTTTAAACGTGATCGCCCATAGACAGTCACACGTTTTCCCGTAACAGCAACCGGCGAAAAAGCATCCCATACGGCCGATAAAATGGCCCAGGGGGATGGAAAGGGCCGCAATATCGGCAACTTTCCCCAAAGGCAGGCGATAGATTTTCAAATAGATGAGGACCACCAACAGGGCGCCGGCAAATCCGCCGTAAAAGACCAGCCCCCCCTTCCAGATTTTGAACGCTTCAAAGGGTGCGGCCCTGAAGGTCTCGGGGTTTTGGATCACAAACAGCAGGCGGGAGCCAACAATGGCGGCGACAACAATATAAAAACACATATCGATGATCTTGTCGCCGTCGATATCAAGGCGCTTGGCCTCGCGTGCGGCAAGAAAAATTCCGGCCAGCAACCCCAGGGCCACAAAAAAACCGTATGTATGAATGGTAAGCGGTCCAAAATCAATCAGAACCGGAAACATGGGAACCCCCCCTTGTCCATCAAAACGCGCGGGTAAACCGCTATATCGGGACCTTACGGAAAATAACGTAATAGGCGAAAACAACCATGCCCACCGATATGGCGCTGTCGGCGACATTAAAGGCCGGCCAGTGAAAAGAACCGATATAAAGATCGAAAAAATCGACGACCTTCCCCCAACGGAGCCGATCAATCATGTTGCCCGCGGCCCCGCCGAGAATCAGCGCAAATCCGGCCGACAGCAACGGATAGGTCGCCGGGGTCTGGTAAAACAGATACAAGATAACGCCCATGGCGATAACGGAAGCGCCGATCAGAACAATATTGCGGATCATCGGGGCCTGCTGGGCGAAAAGGCCGAAGGCGGCCCCGGGGTTTTGCACATGGACGATATTGAAAAATCCAGGTATCACGGTGATGCTTTCATATAATCCGACATGCGTGACAATGATATATTTACTCGCCTGATCGATGATGACAACCAGAGTAGCCACGGCCAGAAGCAGATAATATTTCCCGGTGGGTATGGACATGGGTCAACCCGCCAGGACCGCTCGGCAGCGATCACACATATCGGGATACCGGTCATCCGCGCCCACGCTGGGATGGATGACCCAGCACCGGTTGCATTTTTCCCCGGGCGCGGGTGCCACATGAATCGCCAGCCCTTCCATATCGGTAGGGCCGCAAGCATCCGTGCATGTTTTCGATGACGCCAGGCGGACTTCGGAAACTATAAAAATGGTTTTGAGTTCGTCGGCGTATGCGCTGAGTTGCTCATAAAGCGCGTCGCTGCAGCAAAGCGTGACCGCGGCATTGAGGGAATGCCCGATGGTTTTGGCGGCCCTGGCGGTTTCCAGTGCTCTGGTTGCTTCCTGTCGCACATCAAGAATCACCTGCCATTTTGCGGCCAGCGCTTCATCCCTGCACTCCGGGTCAATGGGCGGAAAATCCGCCAGATGAATGCTGTCCGTCTTGTCCGACGTTTTTGGCATGTGGGCCCAGATCTCTTCGGCGGTAAACGGAAGAATCGGCGCCATGATCCGGGCAACGGCATCCACCACGCGCCAGATGACCGTCTGGGCGCCGCGGCGTTGGAGTGATGTTGCCGGGGACGTGTAAAGCCGATCTTTTAAAATATCGAGATAAAACGCCGACAGATCCAGAGTGCAGAAATTGTGCAGGGCGTGATAAACCGTATGGAATTCATATGCCGTATAAGCGGTGGTGGTTTTTGTGATCAGTCCGTCTAAACGGTGCAACAGAAAGCGGTCCATTTCCTGCATTTCAGCAGTATTGACGGCATGCCGTTCCGGTTCAAAATCATAGAGATTGCTAAGGATAAACCGACAGGTATTGCGGATCCGGCGATAAGCATCGCTGAGCTGGGTCAGAATTTTTTCGGAAATCCGGATATCGTCCCGGTAATCCGAGGCAGCCACCCAAAGCCTGAGAATTTCTGCGCCATAACGGTTAATGACTTTTTCCGGGGCAATGACATTGCCCAGAGATTTAGACATTTTTTTGCCGTCGCCGTCCACGACAAATCCATGGGTCAGGACGGTGCGGTATGGCGCGGCGCCTTTAGCGCCCACCGCAGTGAGCAGCGAACTGTGGAACCAGCCCCGATGCTGGTCGCTGCCTTCCAGGTAAAGATCGGCCGGCCACGACAGCTCAGGACGTTTTTCCAGGACCGCGGCATGGCTCACCCCGGAATCAAACCAGACATCTAAAATATCGTCTTCCTTTTCAAAATCGGCTGATCCGCAGCCATCGCACACAGTGCCTTCCGGCAGGAAGAACGCGGCTTCTTTTTCAAACCAGATGTCGGCGCCGTGTTCGGCGAAAAGGATATAAATCCGGTCGGCAATCTCGGGCGTGATAAGCATCCGGGAACATTTTTGACAATAGAAGACCGTGATGGGAACCCCCCAGGATCGCTGGCGGGACACGCACCAGTCCGGCCGCTTTTCAATCATTCCGTAAATCCTGTCCCTGCCCCAGGCCGGAATCCAGGTGACCGTGTCAATGGCGGCCAGGGCGTTTTTGCGTAAACCCGTCTTGTCCATTGAAATGAACCACTGGGGCGTAGCCCGGAAAATAACCGGTTTTTTGCAACGCCAGCAGTGCGGATAGGAGTGGGAAATGGAGGCGGAAGCCAGCAGCGCACCTTTTTCCCTGAGATGTTCGATAATGCCGGCATCCGCATCAAACACGAAACGCCCCGCAAAATCTTTCACCTCTTCGGTGAAGCAGCCGTTATCATCCACAGGCGAATAGGTTTCAAGGCCGTATGCCGTGCCGATCTCGAAATCCTCCCTGCCGTGTCCCGGGGCCGTATGCACGCACCCGGTGCCGGTTTCCAGAGTGACATGGTCGCCGAGAATGATCACGGAATCCCTATTATAAAGAGGATGACGGCAGGTCTTTTTTTCCAGCATTTTGGGGTCCACGTCGGCGATAATGCGATAAGAGGCGATATCAAAGGCCTTCATGCATTCCGTGATCCGCTCGCGGGCCAGGATAAGGACATCACCGGCTTGGGTTTCAACCGCCGAATAGACGAAATCCGGATGGAGCGAAACGGCCAGATTGGCCGGAAGCGTCCAGGGCGTGGTGGTCCAGATAACCATAAAGGCGGGCTTTTCCGCCAGTTCCGGATGCAGAATGCCCATGTCCGTGTTTAACGGAAATTTTACGTAAATCGACGGTGATTTTTCATTACCGTATTCAATTTCAGCTTCGGCCAGGGCGGTTTTGCAGGAGGGGCACCAGTAAATCGGCTTTTTGCTCCGGTACAGGCTCTGGTTTAAGGCAAACTGCGCGCATTGTCTAGCGATGACGGCTTCGTAGCCGAATGCCATGGTCAGATATGGATCATCCCACTGGGCCATGACCCCGAGTCGTCTGAATTCGGAACGCTGGATGTCGATAAATTTTTCAGCATAGGCCCGGCAGGCCTTTCGGATTTCAACGGTCGACATCTGCTTTTTCTTTTGCCCCAGTTGTTTATCCACATTGTGCTCGATGGGCAGGCCATGGCAGTCCCAGCCGGGAACAAAGGCGGCATCATAACCGTTCATCTGCCGGGAACGGACCACCATGTCCTTTAAAATCTTGTTAAGGGCCGTGCCGATGTGGATATTGCCGTTGGCATAGGGAGGGCCGTCGTGCAGGATAAAGGTCCGGCGACCTTTGGAGGCTTTCCTGACCTGGGCGTAAAGCTTTTTCTCATCCCATTGTTCAAGCTGCAGGGGTTCACGGTTGGCCAGGTTCGCCTTCATGGGAAACTGGGTCGACGGCAGGTTCAGGGTATCCTTGTAATCCATTATCTCCTCCGAAAACGGGTATATATCGCTTAATGGGGCTTGCAAGCAACGTTGGGATACGGCGTGTTGGAGCACCACATATGAAAAATTTATTATTTAAGGCACAATCTCTAAATGTGTCAAGGAAATAAGCGGAAAATCGCAGGGTAACCAGAGCGGTTTCTTGACAACGCGTGTGCTGTCGGCATATAACCCCAACCATGCGTGCCGTAATTCAAAGAGTTAAGCAGAGCGCCGTGACCGTTGACGGCCGGCTTGTCAGCAATATCGGTATGGGCCTGCTGGTCCTGCTGGGGGTCGCTGATGTTGATGGGCCCCAGGACGTAAAATTTCTGGCCGACAAGATCATCGGACTGCGCATTTTTGAAGATACGGCGGGCAAGATGAACCTGTCTTTAATGGATTTGGGCGGTGAAATGCTGGTGGTCTCCCAGTTCACCCTTTTCGGGGATTGCCGCAAAGGCCGCCGCCCATCTTTTATTTCGGCGGCGCCTCCGGATCGGGCTGAATTTTTGTATGAAACATTTATCGATCATGTGCGTCAGTCCGGTGTCATTGTCAAGACCGGCGTATTTGGCGCCATGATGGATGTTTCCCTGATCAACAACGGCCCGGTGACCCTTATCCTTGACACAAGAGCATAAACCGACTGGTAATAAAAAAATAAAAAAAATGAAGAGATGAAAAAAATCAGCTTATTGTTCATTTGTCGCGTTTTAACGGCGCTCGTCTTGAGCCTGCTGCCGGCCGGCAGTTTCTGTCTCCATGCCGAAGCCCGTGATCCGTTTGGAATCGAAAAGTTGATCGGCAACACGGATGCGGTGCTCGTGGCCGGCCCGGACGGCAAAATCATCTACAGCAGAAACATGGATCAACAAATGGTTCCGGCTTCGGCCTTAAAGGTCTTTACGGCCCTGACCGCCCTGCATTATCTGGGTCCGGATTATCGCTTCCCCACGGAATTTTATATAGACGGCAACAACAACCTCATCATCAAGGGCTATGGCGATCCCCTGCTGATTTCAGAAACCGTTGAACAAATCGCGGTACAGGTCGCCCGACATTTACCGGTGGTCGCAGACATTGTGCTCGATGACGTTTTTTTTGCCAAACCCATCGATATTCCTGGCGCATCCACCTTGTCTCGCAATCCCTACAACGCCCCCAACGGGGCCTTGTGCGTAAATTTTAACACCGTTCATTTTACGCGTGACAAAGGGATTTTGGTCAGCGCCGAACCCCAGACCCCGCTGCTTCCCCTGGCATTAAAACGCATCCGTGGAAGCAATCCTGATGCCGGAAGAATCACCTTCTCCTTTGACGGCGATGAAATCACCACCTATGCCGGGGAGCTGTTTATCCATTTTTTCCGGGATGCGGGCATGACCGTCACGGGAGGGTTGCGGCTCGGCAGGGTCGATCCCGCAAAAGACCGGCTGATATACCGGCATGCGTCGGAATATTGCGTCACCGATATCATCGAACGGCTTTTAAAATATTCAAATAATTATATCGCCAATCAGTTGCTGATTTCCATTGGAGCCTCGGTTTACGGACCGCCGGGCACACTTGAAAAAGGTGTGGCCGCCGCCAATGGGTATGCGAATAAAGTCCTGGGAATCAGGGAAATCGTCATCGCCGAAGGCTCCGGCCTGTCCAGAATGAACCGGGCATCAGCGGCCATGTTTTTCAAAATGCTGGACGTCTTTGCCCCGTATCACGCGCTGATGCCCACCGAAGGCAGCGACTTTTTTAAGACCGGGACCCTTTCCGGAATCCGAACCCGTGTGGGTTATATCCGCTGTGGAGGCGACGACCTTTACCGGTATGTGATCCTGTTAAATACACCTGATAAAACCGTTGATCCCATTATCAGACGAATTATTTCATACCTGCAGCAATAATAAACTCCGCCGGCAAGATCGGAAATAACTTTTCCGGCCTTGCGCCCAACACTCTGAGATTATATGGCGTGCGCAATCAGGGCTTTTGTCCGCGGGTGATGGAGGCGTATGCGTTGTGATTATGGATGGATTCGAAGTTTTCAACTTCCACGGAAAACCAGGTAATGTTTTTGTCCGTATTGAGAACAACGGCGATATCCCGGACAATGTCTTCAACAAATTTCGGGTTGGAAAATCCCTTTTCCGTGATGTGCTTTTCATCGGATCGTTTCAGGACCGAATAGACCTCGCAGGAAGCGGCATTTTCCACCAGAGCGATCATATCTTCGATCCAGATGAATTTTTTAAATCGCGTTTTCAAATGAACCATACCACGCTGGTTATGTGCGCCTTCATCGCTGATCTCCTTTGAACAAGGGCAGACCGAGGATATGGGCACGACGACCTCTGACATCAGATCGATCCGGCTTTCGGAGTTAATGCTGCCGATCAGTCGGCAGGTATAATCCATGAGCCCGACGGATTGGGATACGGGGGCGCATTTTTCGATAAAATAAGGGAAAGTGACCTCAATGTGCGCGGACGCCGCGTTGAGATGCTGTTTCATCCGGGTGAGAATGTCAGAAAACGTCTTAAGGGAAATTTTTAGCCGAAAAAGGTGGAGCAGTTCCACAAACCGGCTCATGTGGGTTCCCTTGCATTCATGGGGAAGATCCACGTACATGTTGATGGACGCAATGGTATGCTGCTCGCCCCGATTACGGTCCAGCACGGTGATGGGATATCGCAATCCCTTGATACCGACTTTATCGATGCCGATATTCCGGTAATCCGGTTCGTTCTGTATATCCTTCATAACCTGGCCGCAGCCCGGTTCAGACGATTTCATGCATGACTCCCGTTCCAACCATGCCCCGTCACGCGGCCAATGGTTGACGGCCTTGTAAAAAGTCCAATATCTGCGTTACGCGCAATCTCTCAGAATTTCACGTACGCTAAGTACTCTGCATTCTTCGATATTGCGCAAGCCT
>QZJS01000076.1 GCA_003597945.1 Desulfobacteraceae bacterium
TGTAATCAAACAGATGGACCGGCGTAAACGGCACGGTAATGCCGTAAGCATCGGCCACGCTGGTAAAAGTGCCGAAGCATTCGTCATGGAAACAGACCAGCTCATTGATGCCCGATTCGGCCAGATAGAAGTGCATGAGGTTGTCTATGACCTGGGGCACCCGGTCACGGATGGTGGAATTTTTCGCAAAATGGAGCCACATGATGTTGCAGAACAGATCATTTCCGGAAATCACCGAGGCCCCTTCAAACAGGCTCCCCCGGATACACCCGGCCAGCATGGGAAAGGCGCACATGTCCACCACCGGCCGGCCCACCTCCGCCTTGGTCAGACGGCCCTTGAATCCCATCATTTTAAGCTGCTCGGCGATGATCGGCCGCGGGGCCGGCAGGATGCCCAGCTCCTCCTGCCGCTCCACCAGCAGATAAAAGGGATTGTTGCCTGAAGGGCAGTATTCCTGGCAGGCATAACAGGTGAGGCATTCATGCAGAACCCGGCTGTCATGCCCCTGGTTGATTTTTGTTTTTTCCGCCCTGGCCTCATCCACGTCTTTAAAAACCAGGTACTGGCATTGCATGAGACAATCCACGGTTTCACATTTGGCGCAGACTTCCAGATCGAATTTAATGGCAGGCACGTTTTTCCTCCTGATTACAGTTCGCATTCAAGCGGCCTCCGTGCTGGCCGCGTTGTCAGAAATACAAATACGTCTTGCCAGGCCGACATCAAGCAAATCGGCGAAAGATAACGAATTTATAATTTCCGGGCCAGGATGGCCGCGCCGATGGCGCCGTTGACCTGGGCATGGGGCGACACCCGGATGGGGGTTTCCAGCCGGGTTTCCAGGGCACGGACCGCGCCGATATTTTTAGCCACTCCGCCGGTCATCATCACGGGCGGTACGATGCCCACGCGACGGGCCATGGCGGAAATCCGGGAAGCGGCCGCGTCGTGGATGCCGGCGATGATGTTTTCCCGGGTTTCGCCCTTGGAAATCAATGAAATCACCTCGGATTCGGCAAATACCGTGCAGATGCTGCTGATTTTCGACGCCGCGTCCGCCTGGAGGCTGAGCGGGCCGAAGGCGTCAAGATCCACTTCCAGGGCCCGGGCCATGACCTCCAGAAACCGTCCGGTGCCGGCCGCGCACTTGTCGTTCATGGCAAAATCAAGCACCCGGCCCGTCTCGTCGATGCGGATGACCTTGCTGTCCTGGCCCCCCACATCCACGATGAACCGGATTTCCGGGTCGATAAAATGCGCGCCTGTTCCGTGGCAGGTGATCTCGGTGACGGCCTTGTCGGCGAAATCCACGCTGTTTCGGCCATAACCCGTGGACACCACCGCGTTAATGGCGTCCATGGACATATCGATCTCGCGAATCAGTTCATCCAAGACCATGCGGCCGGCCTGTTTGGCGTTGTATCCCGTGAACAGGACACGGGTCCCGAGGATTTTGCCGTCGTTTAGCACGGCGGCCTTGGCGGTGATGGATCCGATATCAATACCGGCGGTAATCATCTGTATTTTTCCTTATCAAAAATTGACGGTGTCGTAATAAGTCGATTTTGAGCGAGATCGTGGATTTCGGGGGAACAAGCGATTTTCGCGGATGCGTTAAGAATGGCAAACTGTTTGAGGCGCTTTGCGCCGAGTTTTTGCCATTTAGCATCTGCGAAAATCGCGCCCCGAAAGACGCCCGAAGCGAAAAATCCGACTTATTACCGAAGCGTCATGTTTTCAGTTTTTCCATGAACGCGTCAATGCGGGTCTCAATCTGGCTTTCCGAAAAACTTCTGGCATCCACCATGTCGGCTTCGATCATCAGGGTGGGAATGCCGAGTCTTTCCATGACCATCTTCTGCAGATCATACTGGCCGAAGGAATAGGGCTTGCAGCTCCGGTTGGAATGCATGACCAGGCCGTCCACGTCGTATTTCCGGATCAGGGCCGCCAAGGTGTCAAACATCTTGTCCAGCGACACGTTGATGTAGACGCTGGAATAGGCCACGGCCCCGGACTCGATGAAATTGTCCGGATCGATGAGATCCATGACCCCGCTCCAGGCCGACGTGTAGGTGTCTCCCACCAGACAGGCGTCATGGGAGGCGAATTTTTCCGACAGCCACTTGGTCCGGTACCAGACCGGCAGGTTGTCCCAGAGCAGACGGTACTTCTCGTTGGGCACCATGGCGATGCCGTCTTTGATGCGCTGTTCCATTTCCGCCAGCAACTGCCGGTAATAATCCACGGTGGTCTGGGTTCCCCGCAACGTCACGATAAGGGCCAGGTGGAAAAACGCGTCAAATGCGGTCATGGGCGCGGGCTTGTGAGCCGCGGTATCCAACACCGCCTGCCACAGCCGCAGACCTTCCACGGCCAGCCGGCTGACTTCGTGCATCCGGTCGTAATCCATCTTTTTGCCGGTCTGGGCTTCCAGGAAAGCGATATATTCATAGGTTTGGTCAATCACATATTTTTTGGCCGCGGGAGAGAATTCCTTATGAATAAAGGGCGTATCCAGGATAAACAGGGGCACGTCGAAATACCGGGCCATGACCTCGTACCATTTCAACACCGTGCCGCAGATATTGTTGCAGCAGACCAGAAAATCCGGGCGCGGCAGGCCGCCGATGGGGCCGCCGTTGATGGGGGCCGCGGCGATATCGGCCCGGGCATAGGAACACAAATCCCGGGAATAGCCCATTTCCTCGGCCTTTTCGCACAGATCCACCCCCATTTTCGAAGCCCCGATCATGGCCCCGTGATTTTCCGGATAAACCGGGATCACGTCCATGGCAATCAGAAACTCCACCGGCCCGCCGGAAGTGATCCAGGCGACTTTCTTGCCGGACTCGGCCGCTGTCTTGGCTTCGATATAATACGTGGTCATGATCTCCTTCATTTTGGCCACGGATTTTATTTTCCGCTTTTCCTTTTCCAGATCCGCGATATTTTGCTCGGTCATGCTGCCTCCGTCATTTATAATCATTACATGATGCGCTGGTTAAAGTCGATTTTGAGCGAGATCGTGGATTTCGGGGGAAAAGCGATTTTCGCGGATGCGTTAAGAATGGCAAACTGTTTGAGGAGCCTGCGACGAGTTTTTGCCATTCAGCATCCGAGAAAATCGCGCCCCGAAAGACTCTCGAAGCGAAAAATCCGACTTTAACCGAAGCATCGCTATATCATTTCCACAAAGGATTCGATGCGCGTCTTCATCTGCCCCTCGGGCGGCAGGCGTTCCTCGATCTCTAACACCATGCTGGGAATTCCCGCCTCATCCAGAAACTGTTTCAGGTAAGGATAATCAAAGGCATGGGGATCGCAGAATTTCAAAAACAGAAAAATCACGCCGCCGGCCTGATGGGTCCGCGCCAGTTCCACCAGGTTCCGACCCCGGGCCGTGTTATCGGAATGCTTGGCCGGACAGACCATCCGCTCCATGTAGCGCTCGGCAATGGCGGCAATGGGATCACCGGTCTCACCGACCAGGCCTTCAACATACCGGGTGCCGGTGCACAGATCATCCCAGACCACATCGGCCCCGGCCACCTCCATCAGGGAATAGAGATCGGGGTGATTGCAGATACCGCCGGAAAGAATGACCCGCTTGCGGCCGCTGTCGGCAACTGTGGGTGGATTGTCAAGGCCCAGCGATTCCAAAAGGGCAGCCAGGTCCGCGGCCGCTTCTTTCCGGTCCATGACCATGGCGGCTTTTATCACCTGATGCAGGGCTTTGGCGGAAAGAATCCCGGGCGTTTTGCTATGGGCCGCATACAGATCGCCGAGGTGTTTTCGGATCTGGTTGACGGTGCGGACGGCCGAAGTCAGATCGTCGTCGGTCAGCGGTACCTTCAGGGCCGCCGCCAGCTCGTCTCTGAAATCCCGGAGAACCGCCGTCATATATGTTCGGGCGCTGGGCGTATCGAGCTTGACCGGTAAAACGATGTCGCTATGAAAGGAAAAACCCCCATTCAGGCGCCAGATATCGGACAACCGCTGAATCGAATCGCAGGTATGGGGAAAAACCGTACCATCAAGAAAAGAAAGCCGGCCGGTCAAGGCGTCCTCGAGCCCGCCCCTGGCCAGAGAGCAGCAGTAGCTCTGAAGATGGGCGTCCGCAAGGCTGATATCCCCCCGGGTTCCGAAAATACGAAACGGGACCGCGCCGGCGGCGCAAATCACTTCCTCGGGCGCATAGGAACAGAAATACCCGATGATGGGGGTACGGGCGTCGCCTTTGATCTTTTCCGCGTATGCATAAGGATTTTCGGCGATTTGACACAATTTTTCCAATAATTGCATGGCTGGCCTCAAAACGGTTCAATATTAATTATTGTGGATGCGGACTGGATTGATGACCAATGGTTCGGGTCATCCGTTTTGGCGATTTTTTAATTGAGTTAACCCGTTTTGCGGGTTGATGTCAATAAAAAAAGAGCGATCGTTCGCTTTTGCAATGCCGCGGCGATAACCATGCATTCGGATCACAGGAGCTTCAGTGTTATGAGTATTTGCAAACTAATAAGCACCAAGACTCATCTATACGGGCCGCGGGCCGCCAAAAGGCGAATCCGGGCTGTAAGGACGTTCTGATAGATAATGTAAGAAAAATCTGACAAAAATAAATAAGTCCTTGACAAAATGTATTAAAGCATTAAATATTAGAATAGATCAACAAAATGATCTAAAAGTATTATACATATAGTGATTGCAACATTTACCCGATGTCGCACGAAGCGATTTTATAACCCTTAAATTTTTATGAGGATACCATGGCAAGAGACAAAAAAACAAACAGCGAGTATATCATCGACACCATGCTCAACGGCCAGCCCCAGCGATCGCCCGATATCACCCGGATGGTCTCCGAGGCTTCGGGCAAGGAAATCAAAATCCAGGACGTGGCCAGCATAATCGCCAAGTTGAGCAACAGCGACAAGTGCGACTTGGGATACTTCGTCAAAAAGAAAAAAACCGACCGGGGTTATGAGTACAGCCTGGTCAAGGAAATCCTCAGCCTGGCCCCGGAAGAAATCTACGACCTGACCCGCAAAACAGGCCAGGGACGATTTACGCTGGACGAGGCGTTGAAGAAAGCCCCGACCCTGAAAAAATACGTCAAGGCGGGGAACACGGCTCCCGCGACTCGCCGACCCGGTCGCCCCCCGCGAAGCGCGGGAAAAACCGGCAGCCTGGTTATGGCCGATACCAACCTCGCCGGCCTGCTGTCCAGCCTGGTCAGGGAGCTCTCCGCAAAGGGAGGCTTGAACGTCAATGTCCACCTGACCGTTCAATTCAAAGGCCTTATGGGCTAAACCTCAGATAAGTCTTTCCCTTCATTTCTTTTGGGCCGGTTGACATCTTCAAAGATGAATACCGGCCCAATTTTTATGGCAATCCCGCGCCGCCAATTAATCGCCTTTTTCCTTTTTGCCTACCTGTGGCTCCGGCCTGGCTGCTGCTGTCTTGATTTTTGAAAAAATCCGACTTAAAGTTCGATCCTTCATGAAATGGTAAACATGAAAAATTTCCGTCACCATTGGTCCGTGGAGTGTTTTGATTATAAATGAAAGATAAACCAAGAATAGAGCTGCTGGCACCGGCGGGCAACCGTGAAAAACTGGAAACCGCCATCCATTACGGCGCGGACGCGGTCTATCTGGCAGGCAAAAACTTCAGCCTACGGAGTTATTCCGGCAATTTCGACGCAGACGCACTAGCTGATGCCGTTGCCCTGGCCCATGCGCACGGTGTCCGGGCCTATGTGGCCTGCAATATCTACCCGCGCAATGACGAGGAAGACGCCATTCGGCAATATCTATGCCGGATCGGTGAAATGAGGGCGGATGCGGTCATCATCGCCGATCCCGGCATCCTCATGCTGGCCCGCCGCGTCATCGGCCATGTCCCCATCCACCTGAGCACCCAGGCCAACACCACCAGCCGCCATACCGCCCTTTTCTGGCAGTCCCAGGGCGTCCGGCGCATCAATGCAGCCCGGGAACTGACCCTGACTGAAATCCGTGAACTTACCGATGCCGTCTCCATTGAAGTGGAAGCCTTCGCGCATGGAGCCATGTGCGTGGCCTATTCCGGCCGCTGTCTGCTCAGCAGCGCCATGACCGGACGCGACGCCAACCGGGGGTTGTGCGCCCAGCCCTGCCGGTGGAAATATTTTCTCATGGAGGAAACCCGGCCCGGCCGCTACATGCCCGTTGCCGAAGATGACCGCGGCACCTATGTGTTTAACGCAAAAGACCTGTGCATGATTGATTTCATCCCGGACATGATCAATGCCGGCATCACCTCTTTAAAAATTGAAGGCCGGCTCAAGGGGATGATCTACCTAGCCGCGGCGGTCAAAATATACCGGGAGGCCATCGACGCCTGGCTGGCAAACCCGGAAGGATACAACATACCCGATTACTGGCGCACGGAACTGGCTGCCATCAATGTGCGGGGATACGGCACCGGGTTTTATTTCAAGGACCGGTTTCCCGCTGAAACCAACCTCGACAATCAACCGCCCCGAACCCCGCCCCGCTTTATCGGCACAATCCGTGAAGGCATTGACGCCGACCGAATCCGAATCCATATCAGAAACCGCCTGGCCGCTGGCGATATGGTCGAAATTCTGCCCAAAACCGGACCGGCCATAGACGCTGTTGTTGAAAGCATCACCTCATCCGACGGCGTTTCAAACGCCGTTGTTTCCGCCGGTGAAAACATGATCATCAAACTTAACCGGTCTGGAGCTTATCAGACCGGAGATATCGTCCGCACCCCGGCATGTGAAGATCAAGGCGCTTCAAGGGATCAGGTTTCTTCCGGTCCATCTTGTCCACCCTCCCGGGAGGACGGACAGCCATGACGCATCAGATTATTATAGATGATCTCATCATTATTCCTGAAAAAAAAGGGGCCGACGCCTATACCAAAATCAGTTATCCCCTCAGATACGGCGTGTACGGCGAGATCCGGAACCGGATTTACACGTTTCAATTCAACTCAAACGGCGAGATCAAAACCATACACGGAAAGGGCGAAGGCTGGCTGGACGCGGCCGAATGGCTCAAACGGACCCCGGGAAACGACTGGGTCTATTTTTCCGCCGGCGGCTATACCGGGGCATATGATTTTACGGGTGAATATTATGTTCCCTGCCTCCCCTACCCCACCAATGCCGTATATGGAATCGATCAGTTCAAGGAAAGCAATGTTAAAAAAGCGTTTGCGGCTTATCACCGGTTGCGGGAAAAACTGGCCCGCATCAATACGGCCGCCCTTCCGGAAAAGGCCGCGCGCTTATTGGAACGTATCCTGCAGATGACGTCGGAGCGACTCGCGGACCGGGCAAAAAAATTCCATGAGATCATCGGGGGAGTGGTAACCGTGCTGCCGCCGGATGCCCGGCACGTGGAATATGATGTGATCCCGATCAATATCGCGGACGGATGCCTCTACAACTGTGGATTCTGCCGGGTGAAGACCGGCCGGAGTTACCGGGTGAGAACCCGGGATCAGATAACGGATCAGATGCAGCGGTTAAAGACGTTTTACGGGGCTGATATCGGCAACTACAATTCGGTTTTCATAGGCCAGCACGACGCTCTGTTCGCCGGGGCCGACCTGATCGACTGGGCGGCCCGGCAGGCGTTTGAAATCTTTGAGATCGCCGCATCGCACATGAAAACCCCGCGCCTTTTTCTGTTCGGCAGCGTGGACTCCCTTCTTAAGGCTGACGACGCTCTATTTACTGCCATCAACCGTCTTCCCTTTGAGACCTATATCAATATCGGTCTGGAAACCGGCGACAAAGCCACCCTGTCCATGCTGCAAAAACCGCTGACAGTGGAAAAAATACAGGCCGCCTTCGACAAGATGATGGCGGTCAACCGTAAATTCGACAAAATTGAAATCACCGCCAATTTCGTCTGGGGCCAGGGCCTGCCGGACACGCACTTTCCCTCGATTTTAGACCTTGCCCGAAACCGGCTGGATCATGTTCACGGCAAAGGCACGCTTTACCTGTCGCCCCTGGAGGATTTCGGCTCCAAACAGGAAATGCTGGCCCGGTTTGCCGCGTTTAAGATGCAATGCCGGCTGCCGGCCTATATCTACCTGATCCAGCGGCTTTAGCCCATATGCCGATCATGGCCGTTTTCAGGACGCTTTGCGGATTTGTTCCGCGGCCCCGGAAAACCGGTCGTTTATCTGCACGCACATGTCGGCGGCCTCAACTAACAGGGCGGCCGCTTCGGCCATACCCTCACCGGCCAGCCTGTCGGCCCATTCCCGATACGTCGCGGCATGATCGTTATTGTGCCGGATCCAGTGGTCCAGCAGTTTGACGGCTTTTTCCTGCAGGGTCATGGCCGAACCGGGCGCGGGCGAATGGGAATGTTGATGGTCTTTCTCATGGGTGTGGTCATGGGAATGCTCATCCTCATACTTATGGCTGTGAGTATGCTCATGCAATTGTTCACCGGCATGCTCATGAGGATGGGTGTGCTCATGTTCATGGGGATGATCATGGGCATGGCTGTGCGTATGACTGTGGGCGTGCATATGGCTGTGTTCGTGGTTATCATGACTCATGGCTGATATCCCCTTGTCCTGATCATTATTGGTTTTTCGACGACTCCCGGGGTGAAAGATGCTAAAATTTTTGTAATCCTGCCGAAGCAGCGGCATCTATCAACTACCGATAAAGAGGGCGCGATGGGTGACCTGTTGGTTCTTTTACGCTGTTTTACACCCGCAATCAATCCTTTAAAAACACTCGAAACATGGAAACCGGATTTCAGTGGTTTCCTTTTGTCTGCCAAACGTCTGCAATACGGTGGTAAAAAAACAGTGAAACGATATGGCCGTCGTCATAAATTATATTGATATCAGAAAATAATTTCTTGACTTTACCCCTGTGGGTGATATCTTAACGCCAATCTTTAATGGTCCGTATTAATTTTCGGGCCGGTTTCTTTACAAAGGCCGACTCGCCCGGTGGCGACCTGGCGTAAGAAACTAAGAGAATTTCTTATGAAAGGAGGAAGTCACCATGGCGAATGGAACAGTTAAATGGTTCAGCGAGAAAAAAGGTTTTGGTTTCATTGAGCAGGAAGATGGATCGGATGTATTCGTTCATCATTCAGGCATCAATATGACCGGCTTTAAAACCCTTAATGAGGGCGATAAAGTTACCTTCACGGTTGAGCAGGGACAAAAAGGCCCCGCAGCCGTCAATGTTACCGTTATCTAATATCTAACGGAACATTCCAGCCTGAAAAGGGATGTTGGAATTTTTATTTCAGCATCCCTTTTTTTATGCCCATCATCTGAGGGCTTCTTAAAACCGGCGGTATCCCCTGCCGCAAAATCTTTTAATAAAAAAACCTGACGCCATTGCTTTAAGCAATGCAGGACCCGCGGCCGCCAAGCATCCATCCGCGTTTTAATGCGATTGACTCCGCATGGGCTTAATGCATTGATCGCCATTTAGTTTCCGCTTGACATCTTCGCATAAATTCTATTACTGATATTTCGTCGACGGTCGACCGTCGACAATAAATCCCTATTAACCGCCATTTGCACCGATTGACATGGGAAACATCAGACATCAATTCTTGCGACACCGGTTATTGTTTGTGATATACTGCGGCATGTAATCCGAACCGGCATTGCCGGCCGGCTTTCATCGGCATCCAGAACCCAGTGTTCGCAAGGCCGCAACGCACGCAGTAAACATGATGACAAACAAGGAGGACCCCGCCATGCCATCGCCCAAAACCGCTTTTGACGTCATTGTCGTCGGGACCGGCCCCGGCGGCGCCGCCGTTGCCAGGGAACTGACTTTAAAAGGCAAAGAAGTGCTCATCCTGGAATGGGGAGATTACGATCCCATCAGGGGGTCGGTCGCCCAAACCTTCAAACAGATCCTTGTGCCCGGAAAAAGCCTGACCGTAACCAGTGAACTGCTCTCCGTTGTCCGGGGCATCACCACGGGCGGCAGCACCATCTATTATTGCGGCACGGCGTTTGCGCCGCCCGTGGAAATGCTGAAAACCTATGGGATCGACATTTCCACCGAAGCCGAGGAAGTCCGGAGCGCCGTCCCCATTGCCGAACTGTCCGACGAGCTCATGGGCGCCGGCCCGAATCGTTTTCTCGACAGCGCCAGGGACCTGGGGTACGACGCCCACAAACTGACCAAATTCATCCATCAGAACAAATGCCGGACCAAGTGCGCCCTCTGCTCCTATGGATGTCCCTACGGCGCCAAATGGAACGCGCGGCATTTCGTGGACGAGGCTGTTGAAAACGGCGCGGAGATCATCAACCACGCCAAGGTGACCCGGGTAATCCTTCACAATAAAAAAGCCGTGGGCGTGGAATATAAAAAAGATCGGCAGACCCACCGGGCATACGCGTCCACCGTCATCGTCGCGGCCGGCGGCATCGGCTCGCCTTTGATCCTTCGGGAAAGCGGCATCCGCAGCGCGGGATTTGACTTCTTTTTCGATCCCCTGGTCTATGTTTACGGAAAAATCAAGGGTCTGGGCAACGGCAAGGCCATCCCCATGAGCGCCGGGGTCCATTTTCCCGATGACGGGATCGTCATGACCGATTTCAATATGCCGCATTTGATGAAAATCGCCTTTGATCTCCAGGTGTTCAAGTTCAAGCAGGCCTTCTCGTATAAGGACACTCTTCCCATCATGATCAAAATCCGGGACGATCTGTCCGGCGAAGTCACCCGCCGGGGGTGGGTAAAGAAAAAACTGACCAAAGACGATCGGCTCCGGCTGGACAAAGGCGCGGAGCACGCCAGGAAGATTCTTAAAAACGCCGGAGCCACCGATATTTACCGGGGCTGGCTGTTCGCGGCCCATCCGGGCGGCACCGTGAAAATCGGCGAACAGCTCGACACCAATCTCCAGACCCGTTTCGAAGATCTCTATGTGTGCGACTGTTCAGTGATCCCTCAGGAATGGGGCCTTCCGCCCACATGGACGATTTTGTCCCTGGGCAAACGCCTGGCAAAACATCTGCTGGCAAAAGACCGGGCCGCGCCGGCGGAAAACGAAAACGTCATCCCGTTAAAAGCCGCGTCATGAGCAACGCATCAGATATTTTAAAGTGAAGGGAGAATAACAGGTCATGGAAAAAGGCTACATGGGAAAAATCCTGATGGTGGATCTCACCAACGGCGCTTTCGAGGAAATCGATATTCCGGATGCCGTTTATGAAAAATGTCTCTCCGGCTCCGGGCTGGGCGGCTTTATCCTTTATAATGCCATCCCGGCCGGGGCCGACCCCCTGGGCCCCGACAATGTCTTAGGCTTTGTTTCCGGCCTGCTCACCGGCACCGGGAGCCTGTTTACCGGCCGGTGGATGGTGGTGGGCAAATCCCCCCTGACCGGCGGTTATGGGGAAGCCAACTGCGGCGGCAATTTCTCGCCGGCCATCAAGCGCTGCGGGTATGACGGCATCTTTTTTAAAGGCGTCAGCGAAAAACCGGTCTATCTTTATATCAAAAAGGGAAAACCTGAATTGCGGGACGCCGCGGGCCTCTGGGGAAAAGACGCCATCGAAACCGAAGAAATCCTCATCAGGGAACTCACCGAAAAGAAAAAACCTCGGGTGGCCTGCATCGGTCCGGCCGGGGAAAAGCGCTCTCTGATATCGGGGATCAGCAACGACATGGGCCGGATGGCCGCCCGGTCCGGCCTTGGGGCCGTGATGGGCTCCAAAAACCTCAAGGCCGTGGTCTTGGACGGCAACAAGCGCATCAAGGCCGCCGATCCCGAAACCATTCGCGAGCTGTCTATATCATGCAACAAATGGGTTCAGTTTCAGCCCTGGTTCCTTTCCGGCAAAGGCGTGCGGTTTTTAGGCATACTGATGCGCTGGCTACCGGTCCAGACCGCCATGGACGGCATGCTCTGGAAAATCCTGCTCCGCAAATGGGGCACCGTGGCCTACAACCAGCTCGGCATCGAGCTGGGGGACGCGCCGGTGAAAAACTGGTCCGGGTCCCATCTGGATTTCGATAAAACCAGATCCGCCGCCATTGATCCGGATGCCATCCTTCATCGGGAAGTTTCCAAATATCACTGTTATTCCTGCCCGCTGGGTTGCGGCGGCATCTGCAGAGGCACAGGAGCGGTCAAAGAGACCCACAAGCCGGAATATGAAACCGTGCTGGCCCTGTCGGGATTGGTGTTAAATAATGATCTTGACAGCATCTTTGACTTAAACGACCGGCTTAACCGGGCCGGCATGGACACCATCTCGGCCGGGGCCACCGTGGCCTTTGCCATGGAATGCTACGAACGCGGCATTCTCACCAAAGCCGACACCGACGGGATCGAACTCACCTGGGGCAATACCAAAGCCATGGTCGCCCTGGTGGAAAAAATGATCGCCCGTGAAGGCATCGGCGACATCCTGGCCGACGGTGTGAAAAAGGCCGCCGAGCGCATCGGCAAGGATACCGACCGATACGCCATGCATGCCGGGGGCCAGGAGCTTCCCATGCACGACGGTCGGTTTGATCCGGGTTTTGCCTTGCATTATGCGGTGGAGCCCACTCCCGGCCGTCATACCATCGGGTCCCAGATGTATTATGAAATGTTTCGGCTCTGGAAGCGGGACAAAACCCTGCCCCGGCCCTGGCTGATGTACCGGAAAGCCGGCAAATATTACGTGACCCGGCGCAAGGCCCGGGCCGCGGCCGCGTGCAGCAAGTTCATCAATGTCCTAAACGGCGCGGGCGGCTGCGCGTTCGGGGCCTATATCGGCGTAGATCGGATGCCGGTGTTCGAATGGCTCAACGCCGCCGCCGGCTGGAACAAGACGCCCCATGAATACATGGATATGGGCGCACGTCTACAGGTCATGAAGCTGGCCTTTAACCAAAAACACGGCATTGACCCCAAATCCTTCCGGCCCAACCCCCGTGCCCTTGGCGAACCCGCCATGACCCGGGGCGCCAATGCCGGCCGCAAGGTCGATATTGATCGGATGAGTCGCAAATACTGGAAACAATTCCAATGGCGATAGAAGATGATCTTATTTCTCATATGACCAGGGAGACCGTTATTCGATGAAAACCGACCGCGAAAAAACCACACCGCGATTCAACAAGGAAAACTGCATCGCCTGTGCCATGTGCGTCGACATCTGCCCGTCAGGGGTTCTGGAATTGCAAATCGCCAACAGCATTCACGGATTCCGGCGATTCCCCAGGCTGACCGATGCCGAAAACTGCACCGGATGCTTTTCGTGTGAAAAGGAATGCCCCACCGGCTCCATCACCATGGCGGCCTGACGCCGGCCTGAACACGGAAAATATAGAGACGAAAAAAGGATTCAATGGAACCCATCGCGCGCAACAACCTTTCCGACCAGATTTTCGATCGGATCAGCGGACAAATCGTCCGCAATGAATTAAAACCCGGCGAAATCATTTACGAGACCCAGATTTCCAAGGACCTGGGGGTCAGCCGGAGCCCGGTGCGCGACGCCCTGCACATGCTGGAACAGATCCGGCTGGTGGACAAAACCCCCAAGGGAAGCTACCAGGTGACGACGTTGACCCCGGAGCTGATCGCCTCCCTTTACGACACGGCCATTATTTTATATCAGTACGCCTTTGCCAAGGCCGCGGAAAACGCCGGAGCCGCCGATGTGGCGGAAATGGAAAAATATGTGGCCGAAATAGAAAACAGCCTGGAAGACCAATCCCTGGATCGATATCTTGCCAATGTCAGCCGCATGGCCCGGGTTATTTTGCGCGTCGCCGGCAATCCCATTGTGGAACGCATCGCCCTGGAGCTGATGCCCACGGCCGAGCGCGTGCAATGGGCGGCCATGACCTATCTGCCGGAACAGATGACCGCCATCGTGGAGCATCTGCGTCAGGGATACCTCCACATCGCCGCCGGCCGGCCCGACGCCGCGGCAAAGGCCTTTTATGATTTCGCCACCCGACATATCACCATCGTGCTGGACGCCATGAAGCGCCCCGCCGGATAACCGGCCCATTCAACTGGCGGGAGGCCCTGGCCCTCCCGGAACGATGAAACGTTTTTTATATTTAAATAAGGATGTTGGTGTATCGTGCAGACGTTAGCGCAGCGAATGCTTCTTTCGACATGTCTTTTGGCGCTCGCCGTGCTGCTGCCGGCCTGTAATTTAAGTAATGACCCTCATGATGAGCCTTCCGCCGGTCCTTCCGATAATGTTTTGCGGATTGACGTGAACTTCGACTTCGGTCCCTTTTGCCCCCATGTGTTGGATTGTTCAGGGTCCAGGTATGTTTTCCCATTTATCTACAGCTTTCTCTGCGTCCCGAACCCGGAAGGCGCGCTCGAACCGGACCTGGCCGTTGCCTGGGATTATGATCCGAAGACCTTTACCTGGCGCATCCGGTTGCGAAAAGACGCCCGTTTTCACAATGGTGAGCCGGTGACCGCTGCCGACGTGGCGTATTCGATATCGACCTGTACTAAAAATTTACAAAAAAGACTGGCGCGAAAAATAAAAAGCATCAAGGCGATTGATGAATATGTGCTGGAAATTGAATTGGAGCAGGATGACCCGTCTTTTTTAAACGACTTATGGACGCTGGAGGTTATTCCGGATTTGGGGCGTCATGCAAATCTGGATCTCAATGATTTTCCCATTGGATCCGGGCCGTTTCAATTTGCCGGATGGGAAGATGACGGCAGCGTCATACTGACGGCCAATGATAATTATTATAATGGCCGTCCCGCCATTGACCGGGTTGTTTTTTATTATATACCCCGGCAGGAAGATTCCTGGGTCCGTCTGATAAACGGGGAAACGGACATTGCCGGCAATTTAGCGGTCAAAAACTATGAAATCATAAAGCAGTATGCGGACCGTTTTTATTTTGCGAAATATCAATACAATTATTACTCCATCCTGCTTTACAATACCCTTCACCCGTTATTTGGCGACCCCATGGTGCGGCGCGCGTTGACCCATGCCATTGACCGGGACTATATCGTCAAAAACATTCTCAACGAATTTGCGGAAGTGATTGCCGGTCCCATGGGCAACCGGTCTCCCTATCGGCATCCCGACCTTAAGCCCCTGGCCTATAATCCGACACTGGCCATTCAACACCTTGAGAAGGCCGGCTGGACATTGGACCCGCATACGCAATCCCTGATGAAAAACGGTCAGCCATTCGCATTTGAATTGCTCTTGCTTTCCGGCAGCGATACGGACCTCAGGATCGCCCGGTTCATCAAACTCAAGTTAAACGAGTTGGGCATCCGGGTTCACCTGAAAGCTCTGCCTCTTGACGAACTCCTGGAGCACTATTCCCAAAACAGCGCGTTCAACGCGGTGCTCACAACATTAACCGCGAAGTCCCATCCACCGGAAGGCGTTCTCGAATTATGGATAAAAATGGATGATAAACCATCCATAGCCGGTGGTTTTGATTCATCTGAAGCCGCCCGCCTTGCCGATCTGGCCTTTGGCGCCGAAGATCCGGAGACACGGAAAGCGCTTTTTCAACGCTTTGATCACTTGATTGCCGACCTTCAGCCGGGGAGCTTTTTGTTTCAAGAAACGTATATCGACGCCATGTCCAAACGGTTTACGATAAACTATCCATTTTCATGGGATTATCCGGGGCATTACAGGCTGCAGCACGCCCGGTTGAAGAATGAATGATCAAGACAACCAGAGCGTATTAACCCTTCACAAGCAGGGCAAATTCATCTGCTATTTTTCGGAACTGGACCCCTTTGCCGGTAAATGGCTCGGACTTTCACCTGAAAAAGCCGCTGACAGGGCCATTAATGCAATCAAGATGCTTTGTCTGGCTTTTCATCACGTCATTATCCCGCCCGGATATTTAATTAAAAATCCTGTCATGTGGATAGTATTGAGCCGATTAAAACCGCTCTTCGAGTACGGCCTGCTTTCCATTTCCATAGACCGAAAATTTAGCAGCAATCCCTTTCTTTTCTTCGAGCAGAAACTGGAAGAAGAAGTTTATCACGACGTCACTGGCATCGGCCTTTCTTCTGAAAAACGGCATGGTTTGACCAAACAGATGAAAGCGCTCGTTAAAAACGGATATTTCCTTTCCCGGGACTCGACGGTCCAGATAACCGGTTTCGGCAACGAAGCTGAAAGCTTATCCACATCCCTGGCCCGGCAATCCGAAAACCGTCCCAAAGCGCTGCTCGAAGGCATCAAACGCCTTAAAGACGAAGGGCTGATTTCAAGTCGGGATCACTGGATGGCCCTGCTTCATCATCCATCTTATCATCCGCCGCCCGATGTCGTCGAAGGGATCACTCAACTCATACACGAACATTATTTTCAGCAGGGATGGATCGGCAACCATTGCGTGATGTATCCTTCCTCTTTTTTAACAGCTTCGTATCTACCCGTAAAATCATCGTTCCCGTTTAAATGGTTTGCCTTTCACGTTTCGGTCATTTCATCGGTCATTGCGCACCAGGGGGTTGATCCCGCAGCAGTGGTCAATCTGCCCCTTGACTGTTTCATTTCTGATCTAGCCCTCGCTCCTGAAATGAATTTCTGGCGGCAGGCATACCACGCGCAAGCGGATAAACTTGAAACGTCCGTGGCTCGCAATTTGACGACTCAAATAGAATCCCGAACTCCAGGAAAAGACCCATTGTGTTTTGCCTATACGGATTTGGGAAAAAGAATCACCGGCCGTCTGATTGGGAACCTGAGCGATATGGGAGTATTTATGCAATGGGCGGTATCCCGGCTTCGGTCAGCGGCAAAAAACCCAACGTTATTTTTCCCAGGAAAAAAATTAATCGTTGGTTTTCCCGCAAGTTTACCCGGAGCGGGTTTTCTGGACCTGAAGATTCGCATGCCCTGCGGTTGGAAATTCAGGGAAAGGGCGAAAAATAAACAATATATTATCAGTTTTCAGGACAGGGAAATAACGGGGCCCAACGCGAGAAAAGCGAAGTTTGACCGTGCGCCCTTTCAATTGTTTCTGGCCCTTCTCCAGAAGCACGGCCATTTGCTTGAGCAACATGTAGCCATTGCCATTATGGAACGGATTACAAGAGAATTCCATGGTCCCATCATGTTGCAGCAATGGGATCCGCCACCGGGCATCCGGGGTGAATCTTTCATCTCATATCCTGAAATAAACCGGATAGTTGCCAAACTAAAGAGACAACTGGAAAAAATCGGTCTTGATAATGCTGTCCAAACCGTGCGGGCAAAAGGGTGGCGGATGATCACATCCGGCGACTTTGTCTTCAAGGATATGCCGGCTTGCCTGCCGGATTCCATGGGCCAGGACTTTCTGTCTGTTGACATCAACACAAGAAAAGTCCGCCATCTGGGCAAAACATGCCGTTTGGGTCCGCTGCCATTTAAGTTATTCCAATTATTGATGCGTTACGGCGGCGTTCCAATCAACACCCGGTTGATCAACCTGGAACTGGGCCTTATCAGAGAACCTTTATCCACCAGAGAATATAACTCCGTTCAAGCCCGTATCCGCCAGTATTTTAAAATCCTACGAAAAGCCTTGTCAGACATTGGGGCTCCCGTCCGCATTGTGTCCGAATACGGCGTCGGGTGGCGCCTGTCCCCCTTAAAATAAAATCTTTTCAACGGCCTCCATTTTTTTCCATTCGTCAAAAATTCTCACGTTTCGTTCATATTCTGCTCCGGGATTTCTGTTTATTATCTTACCCACAATCCGGATTGGGAATCGCTTTTTGAAAATTTTTTAACGTTTAATCAGAAAAGGAGGATGTCATGATTCACATTATCGCCGGTTCGTTTGAGGTCATCGCAGGACTGATGTGTTGCGGTGGCGGGCCCACTAGTCGCATATAGTCAGATCAATGATCCACAATGATGTTTAACCCCCAAAGGGCTTCCGGGGCCCTTTGGGGCATCATAAATGCGAAGGGGGAGTTTACCATGAATACCTATTTTCTATCACTGTTTACATCCGTCATGCCCTTATCCGTCAACGGGATGGGGGTGATTGCATTATTTAATACAATGTCCAAAGGATTTTGTCTGTTGACCCGAGATGAATGGCGGCGGGTCCGGGAGCTTTTAGGCAGGCCCGCCGAAGATCAAACGCTTTCGGCATTGCACGACAATGGCATTATTGCCTTGGAAGGCACGGATGAACAGGCCGCCCTTAAGCTCTATCGAGAGCAGATCATCCACAGCAGCCATGTATTGAAAAGCCGCATGATGGTGACCTATGCCTGCAACTTCAGTTGCCTATACTGCTACCAGGACTCAAAACCCCTTTCCATGTCCGAAGAGACGGCCCGGAAAATCGATTCCTATTACTTGGCCCTTATCCATCAAAAACACCCCCGAGTTGTTATGGATAATTACATCGGCGGCGAACCCCTTCTCAATTTTGAAGTGGTTTTGAATTCCGCATCACGTCGCTATCATTTTTGTTTGGGAAAAGAAATCGATTATGATTGGGGCATCACCACCAACGGACTGCTGTTAGATGAAAACAGGTTTAACCGGATGCTGACGGCAAACTTGAAACACATCCGGGTGAGCCTGGCGGGGCCGGAAAAAATCCATGACCGGCTGCGTCCCGATAAAGAGGGAAAAGGGACTTATAAAGCCATTATAAAAAATCTCAAAAACATCGATCAGCGGGTGAAGGTCGGCATTGAATGCCAATATGACGCCGGTTCAGAAGACTACAGGCAAATCCCTTTGATGTTGGATGAAATGGCCGCCGGAGGGATTCGGGCCGATGAAATCGCCTTCACTCCGATTCAGAAAAGACGCCATGAAACCCGGTTTATGTGCGGCAATGGCGACTATGCCATTCATGCATGGCTTGCCGCCGAAGCGGTCCGACGAGGATTTCCCATGCATGATGGTCCGCCGGGGAATTACTGCATGGCTGATATCCGCAATTACCTGATTTTTGATGTAAAAGGAAATATTCTCCCATGCCTGCTGGATTGCGGGGAATTGGCGTATGGCGATGTGTTCAAGGGAATTGACTTTCGAAAAGAGGCGAAGATACTCAATCGGCGGGCGCCTGAAAAATGTATCGCGTCTTGTGAACTGGCGCCCCTTTGCACCGGCGGATGCCGTTTACAGGAATATTACCGTTCCGGCGACTTCAACGGCATTGACTGCCCCTATGGAATGCTGAAGGCAAGCCTTGAAGCCCATATCAATACATTGGCCATCAAAGCCTTTGAACAAAACGCTCCGGACCTCTTAACTCATGCTATTTAATGAATTCTGGCAATATGAGGCAAACCGGGCCTGGGAAGCGAAAATAGCCATGAAGGCGCACTTGGCTTACCATCTCGGAAATCAGGCCTTCTGGTTCAGGGGCAGGCAGATAAGGAATTTAGTCCCTTTTCCGGGCGCGCTTATGCATTCAATGGTTCCGCCGTGGGCCTCGATGTTGGATTTGACGATGGTCAAGCCGAGACCGTTGCCCAGGACCCCTTTGGTGGAAAAAAACGGTTCGTAAATTTTTTCCAGGGTTTGTGCGTCCATGCCGGATCCGGTATCAACAACGGATATCAGAAGATGTTCGGCCGCCGCTTTTCCGCTAATGGTGATGGTCCCGGAGCCGGCCATGGCCTCTATGCCGTTTTTCATGAGGTTGGTAAATGCATGGTTCATCAGGCCGGCATCCATACGCACAGGAGGAATCGCCGGATCCCAGTTGAAGGCCACGGAAATTCCCCGCGCGTCGGCTTCCGGACGGAGGACATCCAGAACTTCCCGGATCAGGTCGTCAAGGGCGCCCCGGATGAAGTTCAGCTCGGGCTTTCGCGCAAAATTCATATATTCCTTGATGAAGATCCGGGTCTGGGCCATTGCGCTTTCGATGTTTTTCAGGACATGCCGGCCATTGGGGCTTAAGGGCTCTTTTTTCAGGCCGGAAAGCATCATCTGAACGCCGAATAAAAAATTGCCCATTTCATGGGACACCTTGCTGGCCACCGTTCCCAGAGACGCGAGATTTTTGGTATGGGCCAGGGTGCGGGCGGTTTCAACCTCACGGGCCACATATTGTTTCAGGGAATCCGTCATTTCGTTAAAGGCTTTGCCCAGGTCCCCGATTTCATCTTCCCGGTCAATGTATATGTTCTGGTCCAGGTCTCCCCGGCTGATGCGCCGCACATGAAGATGCAGCGCCTGGATGGGTTCCAGAAGCCGCCGGCTGCCCCGCCATCCCCATAAAATCGCGCCAATGGAAATAAACAGGATGATCAGCGCGGCCCAATAGCTGTTTTGATAGAAATACGCGAATACTTCCCGTCGCGGCTGGGTCAGGGCCACGATCCAGTCCAAATCGGGAACATAAACTCCCAGATTGTAAGCAACGCCGTCGTCAACTTCAACCCATTCCACCGGCCCGGGGTTTTCGCGGATGGCGTCAAGGGCCTCCGGTGTTATCACATCACTCAATTGAAGCACCCGGTGAATTTCCCGGTGGGCGATGATGCGGCCGGAACCATCCATCACATAAACCTGGCCTGTTTTGCCGATCTGGATGCCTTCCAGAATCTCCCAGATGAATTTGAGACTCAGCCGGGCCCGCAGAATTTCATCCACCTGTCCCAGGCGAAACACGGGCACGTAGAAATCCACATAAGGCAGGGCGTTCTCCTCGGCCGTGACCGGGGAAACCGCGGTCCGGCCGGACAAGGCCCGGTCAAGCAAATCCCTGTGAGGTGCCGGTTGAGAAAGGGCCTCCGGTTCCGCGGAGGCAATGATGAGGCCCTGGGGGGAGATCAGGTCGACGCCGGAAAACCGCGGGTTTTGATGAACAAAGGCCGTAAGGGCGATTTCTTTTTGCCAGGGATCGAGTTTTAAAGAGGCCGCGGCCAGGGCCAGGGTTTCCAGTTCCATCCGGGCATTTTCAGAAAACAGGGCAATGCCGCCGGCGGCAGTGGTAATGATATTGGCGTAATCGGCAAGAATGGTTTTTTGAAAAAACCGATGGTTTGAGGCGATGAGAATCGCGCTGGTGAGAAAAATGGCGCCAATGACAAAGGGCAGAATAAACGCCAGGGTTTGGTATAACAGTTTTTTCTTTACAAAAGAGCCCATGGCCCATTCCTAAACGAGCCGCCGAAAAAAAGCAAAGGGATAATGTGATATTACAGAGATAACTGAATCCCCGCCTCCACCCAGCGGTCCGGCTGGGGCCAGACGCTCCGGTAGACCGTGTTGGAATTAAACAGGTTGTAGACGGCGCAGAACACCTCGGCCTGATCCAGATAATTGATTTCCGGCAGCCGGGCCTTAAACAGATAGTCAAACACGAATTTCTTGTCTTTGGTTTCAGAATACGTGGAATTGAAATCCGTGTATTTTCCAAAAAGCGAATGGGTCATCCAGCGCCAGGTATAGGCCGCGGATGCCTGGTACTGTAAGGTGGGAATGTCTTTTACCGTCCGGTTGGCGGTTTCGTCCTTGACATCGGTGAGGCTGCCGGAAACAGACAGATCCAGGCCGACGTCAAAGGCCGCGGACAGGACGGCTTCCATGCCTTTGCGGGAGACCTCGTCGATATTCTCAAATTTGCGGGTGTCCCAATCATAGCGGATCAGATCCTCCACATCCGCGTAAAAGGCGTTGATTTCCAGCCGCAGGATTCTAAGAAACCGGACTTCCGTGCCCACCTGATAATTGACGGCGGTTTCCGGGTCCAGATCCTGGTTGCCGTAGACGGGGTCCTTGACCCAGGCCGCGGGCGGCGCTGAAAATCCCCTGGCCACCTGGGCGCGGATGAGTGCCCGGTTTTCGGCGAGGCGATACACCACGCCGCCGGACGGGCTCACGGCGGAACCGAAATCCCGGTTGTCGTCGTATCGCAGCCCGGTATTTAAGGTGAGCTTATCATGGGTGAAGGTATCATTGGCATAAACGGCCCAGTTCCGGGTGGAGTATTTTTGGGTGTAGTTGATCCAGTCAAACTTTCCCCAGTCGCCGTCAAACCCCAGGTTTACCGCATGAGTCGGCGCCGGCGTATAATTGATTTTCGCGCTCCCGCCCCAGGTGCGTTCATCGTAATCATTAAATATTTCCCGGCGGTCCGCATAAACATCGTCGATTTTCGTGTCAAACCGATGGTGGCGGCCTTCCACGGAAACGCCGAGATGATCCGTCAATGAGGTTTCAAAAAGCAGTCGCTGGTAGGAACGCGTCTGGTTGATGTCGTCCCAGAAATCCGGATAGATGATAAGCGGGTCTTCGTTGTTGGCGTCATCGTAGCTGCCCATGAAGCTCACGCGGCTGGCATCGTTAATGTCGTAATGGAGCTTGCCGTAGACGGCGGTCTGGTCATAGGCGGAATTATCCACAAACCCGTTGCTTTCGTCATGGGTCAACGACAGAAAATAGCCGAACCGGTCTTTGGTCCCGGTGATATGGCCCCGGTTTTTAAATGTGTCGGCCTTGCCGTATGAGGTCCGGACAAAGGCCCCAACGGGCTTTTCCGCATCCGGCTCCCGGGTGATGATATTGATGACCCCGCCCAGAGACGAACCCCAGGCCGAAGACGCCGCGCCTTTGTAAACCTCGATGCGTTCGATGGAATCCACCGGCAGGGTGGTCAGATCCGTCAGGGGGTTGGCCAGCATGTTGTGGGGTACGCCGTCCACATAAACCGCCACGTGCCGGGTCTCGGAGCCCTGAATCCGGGCCGTGGCCATGGCTCCCGGGCCTCCGGCGAACTGAACGGACACGCCGGGGATATACTGGAGCACTTCTCCCACCGTGGCCGCGGGCATGCGTTCAATGGCCGCCCGGTCGATTACGGTGATATTGGCCGCCACATCCTGTTTCGGGACTTCCTGACGGGTGGCGGTGACCACGATTTCCCCGAGCCGGTATCGGTCATCATCGGCTTGTTCGGCTGCGGCGGCAAACGGTGAAAAGGCGATGAGCATCAGCGCCGTCATGATCACGGTCCATATCCACTTGAATTTCGCCTGTTTCATCAGGGAGTCCTTGTCGTTGGGTTGTTAAAAGAAAAAATTTCCCGGCTTCGGTTCCTGTTTTCCAGTCGCCGGCTTCCGCTGCCCGGCCGCCCTGGCCGATGCGGAACACCGTTTCTTAAAAAATTTTAATCTGTCTGAATTTATGGCAAGAGTCAACCAGTAAATGACGATAACCCGAGGCCTTTGCTTAATTTCAAAACCTCAATGGCAAGGCGCGGGCCAATGAAAAAGAAGAGCATACATTGAGGTCCGTTTTATTAGGAGCTGTTTCAAAACCTCAGATCAGGTTCAATGGCAAGGCGCAGGCCGATGAAAAAGCGGAGCATATTCCAATATATGTGAACATTTTGAATAGGGCTGCAACGCTGTCATTGGGCCTCAGATGGGGTTTTGAGACAGCTTCTCAATCCGCCCGAGCAACCGCAGCAGGCCGTCGAGGATGGTCAGCGGATGCGGCGGACACCCGGGGATGAGCAGATCGACCGGCAAAATGTCGACCGCGCCGTCATTAACCTGTTCATGTCCGGAATAAATTCCGCCGGAGATGGCGCAGGCGCCTACGGCGATAACCAGTTTGGGCGCGGGCGTGGCCGCGTAGGTCTTAAGCAGGGCCTCTTTCATATTGGCCGTGACCGGTCCGGTAATGAGCAGGCCGTCCGCATGGCGGGGCGAGGCCACGAATTGAATGCCGAAACGACCCAGATCCCAACCCACGGTCCCGAGAACATTGACGTCGGCTTCACAGGCGTTGCATCCGCCGGCGCTGACCTGACGAAGCTTCAGGGATCTGCCGAACAGGCGCTTTCCGGCTGCGTCCAGCGATTTTGCCAGTTGAAGCGGTCGGCCGTCCGCCCATAAATGCTCGCGCTTTCGAACGCTCATCCGGTAATCCGGGCCGAATCGGATCCGGTTTTCAAGACAGGCCGCCTCACATTTCCGGCAGAAAATACACCGGCCCAAATCCACGCGAAGTTCCGGCGCGCGGCAGATGGCCCGGGTCGGGCAGACATCCGCGCACCTGCCGCAATCTTCGGCGCACGGGCCGGGATCAAAGACGGGCGCTCCGGCAAAGCGATCCGGCAGTTCGGGCGCGGGCCCCTTGGGATAGGAGATGGTGCGGTGTTTCTGCTGAATTCGCGTCAATAAAATATCAAGCATTGATTAATCGCCTTTCGCGTCAACGGCAAAAAAATCCGGCCATGTCGTCATTAATTGCTCTTTTTGCCCTTAAATCTTGATGGCGTCGTAAAAGTCGATTTTGAGCGAGATTGTGGATTTCGGGGGAAAAAGCGATTTTCGCGGATGCGTTAAGAATTTCAAACTGTCTGAGGAGCCTGCGACGAGTTTTTGAAATTCAGCATCCAAGAAAATCGCGCCCCGAAAGACTCTCGAAGCGAAAAATCCGACTTTTACGGCTTCATTATTCGTTCTGCTCACAAATCATGTCCGCAATAGGAGAGATTAAAACTTTTATTGCAAAGCGGAAAATCGGAAATCTGCTGTTCGCGCAGGGCCAGGGCCAATCCGAACCAGTTATGAAAGGATGGATCGCATATTTTATAATGCCGAAACCTGCCCTGGTCATCCGTGATGGCCACATGACAGATTTCACCGCGCCAGCCTTCCGTCAAACTGACGGCCAGGCGGTTGGCGGCCAGGCCTCCCAGGGGCTCCCGAACGGGCCCATCGGGCAGCTTCGCCGTCTGTTCGCGAATAAAGGCGATGGCGCGCTGAATCTCAAGCCACCGCACATAGGCACGGGCGAGGACATCGCCGGAATCCTGCGTGGAAATGGGAATCCGGGCATATTCATAGATGCCCGATGGAAAATCCTGGCGGATGTCGCGTCTGACTCCGCACGCCCGGGCAGCAAACCCCACCAGGCCGATCTCATTACAGACCTGAGGCGTGAGCGGGCCGGTTCCTTCAAATCGCGCCATGACCGACGACGTCTTCCAAAGGAGATTCACGGCCGAGGCGGCGTCGGATTCCAACGCGTCAAGCCGGCGCAGCAACTCGGCCTGCCTGGCGGAATCCAGATCAAAGCCCGCTCCTCCGGGACAAACCAGGCCTCTTCCAAAACGATTTCCGCAAAGCAGGGCCGTAATATTGAGGGCATCTCCCCGGATGCGCCCGCAATAGGACATGGTCGGCAGAAAACCGACATCTCCGGAAAGTGCGCCGAGATCGCCGATATGATTGGCGATTCTTTCCAGCTCCAGCCCGATGCCCCTTACGGCCAGGGCGCGCTGCGGCGCGCGGGTTTCAGAAAGCGCTTCCATGATCTGACAATAAGATACGGCATGCCCCACGGTGGTATCGCCGGCCAGGGTTTCCATGTAATGGATGCTTCTGGAATCAGGCCCGTTCATCAGGCGCCGTTCCACCCCCCGATGCTGATAACCCAGGGAAATTTCTAAATGCAGAACCGTTTCGCCATGGCATTGAAACCGGAAATGCCCCGGCTCGATAATGCCGGCATGCACCGGACCGACGGCCACTTCATGAACCTCTTCACCGCTGACCTGAAAAAAATCCGTTACGCCGATGGGCGTGGTCGGCGCTGCCGCCGCGTGCTTCCGGTACGGCGACTGAAACCGGATCGGCTTCAGCCACGGATGGCCCATGGGCCGAAGCCCCCACTGTTCAAAAATTTCCCGCTCGAACCAGTGCGCCTGGGGGCATTGCGGCGTCAAGGAAGGATAGCTTTCGCCGGTGCAGTCGGTGTAAAGGGGCAGCAGTTCGGACTGACTGTCGCGGGCCAGAATCGCCCATAAGCGAAGCGCGCCGGCATCCGTCTCATGGGCAAACATCGCCGCCAGCCTGAGGCCGCACCCGATGCCATTAATGACGGTTTCCTGAAACCGCGGCATGTCCATACGGTTCAGGCCGGAAATATCGGCGGCCCGGCCGTTGGACATGGAAAACAGTGTTGACGTAATGTCGGTCATGATGCTCCTGAAACAACCCCGCCACTTGCCGCCGTCGGCGGGAAGCAAAGGTAGAAATATTTTTCCGGATCGATCATATCATCTTGTGTTTGCGCTAAAATCCCTCGACGGCTGCGGCGGCCAGCTCCAGAACACGATGAAGTCCCTCGGGAATATAGAGTCCCAAAACCAGAGTCAGCGCGCCAAGGGCCAGCGGCGGCAGAACCGACAGCAGAGGCTCGTTAAACAGTGTTGTTTTTAAACCCCGGGGAGTTAAACCGGTGGCGGGGGGCCCGCTTGAACGCCCCTGGGCCATGCGGCAGAAAATAGCGGCCATGCCGATAAAAATGACGCTCAACAGCGCCAGATAGGCCATGGCGACGCCCCACCGCCCCTGATCCAGCGCCGCCTTGAGAATCAGCAGCTCACTGACAAAAAGGCCGAAAGGAGGGGAACCGGTAATGGCCAGAAAACCGCCGACCCATAAAACACCGGTCATGGGCAGAACCGAGAAAACACCGCTGATTTCCCGGGTCGATTTGCTTTTGTAAACCGCGATAATATTGCCCGCGGCCAGAAACAGCATGGCCTTTGTCAGGGAGTGATTAACGGCATGCAGCATGGCGCCGTAGACGCCGCCGGCGCCCAGCCCCACGCCCAGCGACAAAATGCCCATGTGCTCGACGCTGGAATAGGCCAGCATGCGTTTGAAATCGATCTGCCTGACAATAAACGCCGCGGCGATGAGCATGGAAAACAGCCCGAACCCCACCAGAAGGCTCCTGCCGTAGGAATCCATTCCCGCCGCCGCGCAAACCTGATAAATTCGAAGAACGGCTAAAAACGCGCAATTGAGCAACGCGCCGGACAAAAGCGCGGAAACCAGGGAAGGCGATTCGCTGTGCGCGTCCGGCAGCCAGGTATGAAGCGGCGCCAGACCCATTTTGGTTCCGTATCCCACCAGCATGAAAATAAACGCGGATTTCAGCCAGGGCGCATGAAGAGCGGGCGCGTTGTCCATGAGATTTTTAACCAGCAGGGGAATATGTTCCTGACCTTTAAACGTGGCGGCCACGGCCAGGAAAAAATTGCCCAGGAGCGCAAGGGCGATGCCCACCGAGCAGATCATGATATATTTCCATGTGGCTTCCAGGGATCGCACATGGCGGTGAAAATAAATCAGCGGGGCGCTGACCAGCGTCGTGGCTTCCACCGCCACCCAGAGCAGACCGAAATGCTGACTGACCGTCACCAGCGTCATGGTGCCCAGAAAAAGGAGCAGACAGCATACGAATACGGATTCCCGGGCATTGGTGAACAACAGGCCTTCCTTAAAATCCTGCCGGCTGCCCCAGTCCTCCCGGGCCAGATAGCCCACCGCATAGATGGAAACCATCAGGAAAAGCAAGCTGGTGATGCTTAAAAAAAGCTGTCCCGGCGCATCCAGAAGGAGCCACCCGTCCAAAACCGGCGCCGGTTCAACCATCCAGACCCCCGCCGTTAAACCGGCATGGGTCACGGCGACCGCCAAAAGCAGAAACCGCGGCATCCAGCCGGGACGAATGAAAAAAGCGATAATCCCCGCCAGAACCGGCACGCCTATCAACAAAAAAATCATTCCCGCTTACCCCTTGAGCGCGCTCAACCGATCGGCATCGATATGATCGAATTCCCGATTGATATGAAAAATGGTGATTCCCATGACAAAAACCGCCATGAATGCATCCAGCAATATGCCCAGTTCCACCAGCAGCGGCTCATGCTGCGCAAACACCAGTCCGAACGCATAGATGCCGTTTTCCATCACCAGATACCCCAGCACCTGGGTGATGGCTTTCCGCCGGCTGATCACGGCAAACAGGCCGATCATCATGGTGAAAAAGGCCAGCGGCATGATCAGGGGCGATGTCACGGCAAAGGGCATGGGCAACTGCCGGCTCATCCAGATGGCCAGAAACAACAACCCCGCGCCGATCATCAGGGAAGCCGCATACCCCACGAAAGGCTCGATTTCCCGTCGGACATTGGCCGATCGCAGTGTTTTCAGCAGCAGCCAGGGAAACACCACCCCCTTGAGCAGCATCGTCAATCCGGAAAGCGCGGCGATGCGCAGCGTCAGCGCTTCCTGGCCGGCGATCAGCGGCATTAAGCCCAGCAGCACCCCCTGGACGGCAACGACGCGGATACAGGCGCTCAAACGGCTGGAAGCGATCAGCTTCAGATTGGTCAGGATCAGCAAAACGATCAGCGCTTCAATGACGATTTTCATATCACCCCCAGAGAACCAGAACCAGGGCCAGGGCGGAAAGACTGAGCGCGCCCGCCAGCAGTTGCGGAATGCGCAGAAGCCTTAACCGCGCCATCACGGATTCCACCAGACCGACGCCGACGGCCAGAAAAAAAATCCCGATGATCGTTGAAATCCCGTTGATCCATAAATTTTCGGACCGGACCGGGATTAACAGCCCGGACAGAAGCGCCAGAAAAAACCATAATTTTAAAGCGGCCGCATACAGAATCATCCCGAAATCCGGTCCGCTGTGATCTAAAACCATGACTTCATGAATCATGGTCAACTCCAGATGGGTGTTAGGATCATCCACGGGGATCCGGCAGTTTTCCGTCAGGGCCACAATAAACAGGGCCGCGGCGGCCAGCAGCAGAATGGCGCCGTCATTGGCCCATACCGATAAGGTTAATTGGTGATATATTTCAGACAACGACCTGAATCCGTTGACCACCGGCCCGGCGTCAAAAAGACCGGCCGGCCCGGCCGCCAGCGCAACGGCGGCCAGTCCCACCAGCAGAGCGGGTTCGGCCAGCACGGAAAACTGGACCTCCCGGCTCGCACCCATGCCCTCAAAGGCCGATCCGGTATCCATGGCCGCCGCTGCCGTAAAAAACCGGGAAAGCCCCATGAGATAGACCATGACGATCAAATCGCCGGTAAACGCCATCGCACCCGGAACCCCGCCCAGCGGCAGCATGGCCAGGGATACGGCCATACAGGAAAGCCCCGCCACCGGACCGGCCTTAAACACCCAACTGGTGGTCCGGCTGTAAACCGCGCCTTTCCGAAACAACCGCAAAAGATCGGCATATAGTTGCAGCAGGGACTGGCCGGTTCTGCCCGCCACAACCGCCTTGGTGCGGTTGATGATGCCGGGAATCAGCGGAGCGAGAACCAGCGCCGATATCGGACCCAGCAGCACACTCAAATCCGTCATCACAGCCCCCCGATCAACAAGACGACAAGCGTTACGGCAATGTATAAAATATAAACCTGAACGCGACCCTCCTGCATCCAGCGCAGGCTGCTTCTGAACCGGTCCACCGCATGAAACAGGGGTTCATAGATCCGCCGGCGAAACACGTCTTCGGTATGCGTATGCAGGCCGGCGCGCGCCGGGAAAAGGTCGACCGGCGCGTCATAGGATGTCTTGGTTTGAAGAATACCGTCAAAGAGATGGATCAACGGCTTGGCATAGGATGAGGAAGTATACTGCATTCTGGCCGAAGGCATGGCATAACCGCAGTCCCAGGTGCCGGCCCGGTCCACCGGCCGCCCGGCCAGAAGCCGTTTTCGAAGCATGGCCAGAATCGCGATGCCGAAAACAAGCAGCAGCGCCATCCAGGTCACCGATTCCAGCGGCCCCTGGATGATCCGCAAATGCGTCTTGACAGCCTGGGCGGGAATGCCGGCCACGCCGGAGACAATCGGGCTCATGAGGCCCACGATCCATGGCGCGGCCGCCGCCACCGCGACACACCCCAGGGCTAGCGCGATCATGGGTATGCGCATGGCCCAATCCGATTCATGCGCTTTGGCCGCGGCTTCGGTCCGGGGTTCGCCAAGGAAGACCACGCCGAGCACTTTGGTGAAACAGGCCACCGCCAGGGTCCCGATCATGGCCAGCCCGACAATGACCCCGGCGGACGGAATCGATACGTCCGGTCGGCCCATGGCATGGTACGCGCCCACATAAATCAGAAATTCACTGATAAATCCATTCAACGGCGGCAGACCGCAAATGGCCACCGATCCCGCGGCAAATGTCGCCGATGTCCAGGGCATGCGATTGATCAGACCGCCGAGCCGGTCCATCTCGCGGGTCCCCGTCGCATGCAGGACCGATCCCGCGCCCAGAAACAAAAGCCCTTTAAATAAGGCGTGATTGAGTACATGCAGCAACCCGCCGCCAAATCCCAGGCAGGCCAGAACCGGCTGGTGCGTTGCGGTTCCGATGAGGCCCAGGCCGAGCCCCAAAGCGATGATGCCGATATTCTCCACGCTGTGATAAGCCAGAAGACGCTTCAGGTCGTGCTGGGCCAGTGCGAAAAGAACACCGATAACCCCTGAGGTCAGCCCGACGCCGACCAGGAGCCAGCCCCACCAGATCTGGGGCGGAGACAGAAACGTCAACGTCCGCACCAGACCGTAGATGCCGGTTTTGATCATCACCCCCGACATCAGCGCCGATACATGGCTGGGGGCCGCCGGATGCGCTTCGGGAAGCCAGACATGAAAGGGAATAAAGCCGGCCTTGGTGCCAAAACCGATCACGGCAAAAATAAAAGCAGGGCCGGCGATTGCCGCGCTGTGAAACCGCATGGCCTCAAACCGGTCGAAATCCATTGAGCCGGCTTCCCGGGCCAGCACCACAAACAACACCAGCAGGAAGAAGGTGCCCAGATGGGTAGCCGTCAGATAAATCCAGCCGGCCTGGCGGACCGATTCTTTTTCGTGCTCAAAGGTCACCAGAAAAAAGGAAGCCAGGGACATGATCTCCCAGACCACCAGAAACAAAACCCCGTTTCGCGCCACCACGACCAGGGCCATACTGACCACCAGGATGCTGTAAAAAAACCAGGAAGCGCCCAGATTTTTCGTTGTTTCATGAATCTTCAGATAACGGCTTCCATAAAGGGCCGACACCCCCGAAACCAGAAAAATCGGGATCAGAAAAAAAGCCGAAAGCGCGTCAATCCGACAGGAGAGCGACCCATAGGGCATGCGCCATTCCATCGACCATGACATCACCGCGCCGGTTACGATCACATCCATGGCCGGCGCCAATCCCATCAGACACCCCACAAACACGCCGATGGACCCGACCCTGCCGGCCCATGGAGAAAAACGCCCCAAGGCCAGCGAAGCCATGCCGCCGGCCAGTATAATTGCAAGCGATCCCCAGAAAAGAATGCCCATACCCGTGCGCCTGAATCGTTAGAAGCTGTTACAAAACCCCATCTGAGGCCCAATGGCAGGGTTGCAGCCCTCTTCAAAATGCTCACATATATTGAATATGTTCCGCTTTTTCATCGGCCTGCGCCTTGCCCGTAACCTGATCTGAGGTTTTGAAACAGCTTCTAATCATGAAAAGCAGTTAACTCTATCCGGCAACCGATGGCCGACCATCCCAAAATCCGCGATGTCATTGACGCCATGCCGGCAACCGGCCATGCCACCGTCGCCCCCTTTGAAAGGCAATGGTATGGCATCTCTCCAAACATCCTGCTTGTCAAGTGAATATTTTCGAAAAAATTATGATGGTTCTGTAAAAAGTATTGAAAGCAAAATGGTTGACCGGTATCGTGCGGGAATCATCTGAAGAGAACAAAAACTAAACTACGGCTTGCGCCGTCAATCCAGCATCTCATCCACCAACATTTCATATAAGGAGACAGAGCATCATGGCGCAACTGATCGCGGACCGTCGGGACATTGATTTTGTCATCTGGGAGCAGATGAAGGGGGAAGAACTGATTGCGTATGACATGTACTCGGATTTCAACCGAAAAACCTGCGACATGATCATCAATGAGGCGCGCAAACTTGCCATCAACGAAATGCTGCCCACCCTCCAGGAAGGGGACCGGCAGGGGGTCCGCTATGAAAACGGAACGGTAAAGGTGCCGGACTGCTTTCACCGGGTCCACAAACTGCTTCTCGACGGCGAATGGGGAAACCTCCAGGTTCCCGTTGAAATGGGCGGCCAGGGCGCGCCCGGCCTGGTGTCGTCGGCGGCCGTGGAATATTTCATGGGCGCCAACTGGCCGTTGTACGTGTACGCGTCCATGGGACACGGCACCGCGGATATGATCGAAAAATACGGCACCGAAGAACAGAAGAAGAAATACATCAAGCCGATTATCAGCGGCAAATGGGGCGGCACCATGCTGCTCACCGAAGCCAATGCCGGCAGCGACGTGGGGGCACTGACCACAACAGCGGTGAAAAATGAAGACGGCACCTACTCCCTGAACGGCAGCAAAATCTTTATCACCGACGGTGAATTCGACCTGTGCGAAAACATCATCCATCCCGTTCTGGCCCGCATCGACGGAGACCCGCCCGGCACCAAGGGAATATCGATTTTCATCGTGCCCAAGTTTCTGGTCAATGACGACGGCTCCCTGGGCGAGCGCAACGACATCATCTGCACGGGCACCGAGGAAAAAATGGGGATTCACGCCAGCGCCACCTGCGGCATGTCTTTAGGTTCCAAGGGAAAATGCGTCGGCTATCTGCTGGGCCAGGAGCGCCAGGGCATCAAAATCATGTTCAACATGATGAACGGAGCCCGCATGGCCACG
>QZJS01000108.1 GCA_003597945.1 Desulfobacteraceae bacterium
ACGGAAATGGGCATCGACGTCTCTCACATCCAGACACTGGCGGATATCGTGCTGCTGCCGTTTATGGAGCGGCGGCATTTCAGCGAAAATTATCCATATAACCTGTTTGCCGTGCCCCTGCGCGATATCGTCCGGATCCACACCGCTCCCGGAACCGGCCACCACCTGACGGTCAGCGGATATACGGCCCAGGATCTAAAGACATGGGAAGGCATTCTTTCCCGCGCGTTGACCGCCGCGGAGGTGACACCCCATGATATTCTCCAGATTTCGTTTCATCAGGGACTGGCCAACTGGGGAAGAGACTACAAGCAGGGCGCCGAGGCACTGGAAACCGGCGTAATTCCCAATACCCAGCTCTCCGCGGAAAAAAAACTGATGGTACTTCGGGATTACAAAACATCCGTGCTGGTGACAACCCCGGCTGCGGCAAGACACATGGCGACGCATGTGCTTGAAAACAAAGTCAACGTCAACACCCTGGCGCTAAAAACCCTTATCGTGGCCGGTGAAGCCATGGATGCCGATCAAAGGCGTCAACTGGAAGAAAACCTGCATGTCACCGCATGGCAGCATTACGGGCTCAGCGAAATCCCCGGCCCGGCCATTGCATTTGAATGCGAGCATCACGCGGGACTTCATATCAATGAAGACCATTTCTTTCCCGAGATCATTGATCCCGCCACCGGGCGGGTGCTTGAAGACAATGCATTCGGAGAGCTTGTCCTGACAACGCTGACCACAAGGGCGTTACCCCTGATCCGTTTCCGGACGGGGGACCGCGCGCGGATATCCACCGGCCCCTGCCCCTGCGGCAGGCATTTGCGGCGGATTGAATGGTTCGGGGAACGAACCGATGCGCTGATACCGGTTGACGGCATCAACCTTCATCGGCGCCGAGTCCATGAGCTTCTTCAACAGGATTTTGATATTGTTCCGGAATCAGCCGAATTGACGGTGTCGGTCCAAGATGACAGAAAATACCTTGAAATCCGCATCCCGCTCAATGATACGCTTTTTTCAGATGAGATTAAAGGGCTTGAAAAATTGATCCAGCGGGCCGTCAATCGCCTTGAAGAAAATCTGTGCGTACCGGTGCGCATCTATCTGAAGGAAAAAAGCTTTGAAGAAAAGCCCTGAACATTTTTTATAAACCGGTTTTCTAATTGAGCCCGGATAAAAAATTTTTCTGCCTCAGCGCTTCGATGCTTCACTTTTTGACCGTCTCAAAGGAGACGATTTCGATTTCAAGATTTTCCGGCATCTCATTCGGCGCTATGCCGGCTTGATCCATTAAGAAAGCAACATCGCGAAAACTGAATGTTTCTTCAGCGCCCACGGGCAGATAATTGACAATATACTGCTGATCCGCTCTTTTTTCCACATCCGAAATAAACCATGCCCCGCTTACCAGCATTTCGCCGCAGGACCGGCAGCGTCCGGTGATGACCACTCGGCGCAGATCCACTTCACCCACGTTCTGTACTTTTCCCACGGCATCAATATTCCATGAGTGGGGGGTGTCCTGACGGATAAAAAATTCCGCTTCGGTGACGATTACCTTGCCTTCGGGGGGTTTGCTGCAGGCCGCCAGGCAGCAGGCGGCGGTCAACAGACCGCAAATCACCATGAGGGGTCGAAAAAATTTCTTCATCAATCATTCCTCCTCTTGTCCGGGCGTTTAATGGTTATGATTTTAAGGTTACCGCACCGTTTCAAAAGATTCAACTATAATTTCCATGGTATCGGGCATTTGAGCGGGGGGTTCGGGCACAAGCTGATAGATAAAGGCCACGCCCTTGAATGTAAATTCCGCCTTTTCGCCCACGGACAGATAGCCGACCACGGCTTTCTGATCAGATGTCCGGTCTTCACCGGCGCCCATCCATCGGCCCGGCGCCAGGGCATCATCACAGGAGCGGCAGTATCCGGTCAACACGATCCTTCTAACATCCACATCCCCGACATTTTGGACCTTGCCCCTGGCATCTACAACATAGGCGTGGGAACTATCCTGTCGAAGAAAAAACTCCTGCTCGGTAATAATAACTTTTCCCTCTTTGGGTTTCCCGCAGGAGAGAACACTCAGAAAAACAATCGCCATGATCAGTAGAAACAAATAAAATCGACTACTCATTGGGTATATCTCCCTTGATTTAAAAATTCAAATCCACGACCAATACTGATGACGCCGGAAACAACTTTATTTCCAGCGTAATACTCTGTAACAAAAATTATGAATAATCAAATGGAATTTCTCTGCCTCCCCATAAAACCGTTTCCCCGATAACAGGCTTGAACAATATATGTTTGTCCCATCTCTTTGTGCCCATTTGCGGCATTATTGTCATGCCCTTCCGGCGGCACACATTATTATAGCACTTGATAATATAGATAATTACCTAAAAGCGAAAACCACTTTTTCCTTGCCTATGTGGTTATGTTCATATATTGTAAAAACGTTGATCGTCGATTCAACACTTCACATCGCTCGAAATATCTGAAAAAAAGGGAGGGGAGCCCATGAAAAGCGTCTCCGGTCTTATCTGCTGGTTCGCTATATGCATGTTCACTGCTTCGCCGGGATTCTGCGAAGCCTATCACCTGATATACGAAGAAGGTTTTGAGAAAAGAACCATAGATAATATCCCCGAAGACTGGGAATTTAAAATCGATCCAAAAACAAAAACACAATACGGCTTTGACGATGCTGAAAAGCACAGCGGCAATTATTCCTACAAGATCGATATCCCCGCGCCGGGCGGCAGGGTGACTTTTTCCAAAATCAATACGGTAAAAAATATCCGACCCGGACAAAGATATGAGGTCAGCCTCTGGCTAAAGGTCAAAGATCTGGGATACAGCCCCAACTTCATCGCCCCGGCATTTCGATTCAACACCCATCCCAGACTCAGGCCGGTACCCACCATGGATCTGATTTTTTTGATGAAAGGGGAAACCGGTTGGAAAAATCTGGCATTAACCATTACCGCCCCGCCCGATGCCGCTGAAATGAACCTTGACTTTGTTCTTACCAGGGGTACGGTATGGATTGATGATCTTCAGATTTTTGAAGTCGGAGAATAAAAACCGTTTCAAAACCCCCATCCGAGGTTTTTTAAAACAGCATCCAAACGGATTTCAACGGATTATTCCATTTAAGGAAAAAAGCCCGCTCAGATCAGAAGATTTCGCCGGATCAACTCCTGCTGACGATGACTGAGACCCGCCCTTTGGAAAAGATACGCCCCGGCCGACCCGTATTGATCGTTGATGTAATCGAGCACCGCCAGAATGCATTCCCGCGGGGCGGTCAGATAGGGGTTGATCACGTCCGGATCCACGCCGTAGGAAGCGATCAGTTTGGATATGCGCGGCAGCAGCTCGGCGATATAGACGTTTGAAAGCTGATGATCCGCTATCACGACCTCTTCGGGCACGCCCAGCATCAGCAGAATCAGGGCCGCGCACGTTCCGGTCCTGTCTTTTCCGCCGGTGCAGTGAAAGACCATCGGCGCGCACTCCGGGTCCGCCAGATCCCCGATCACCCGACCCCACGCACCCGCGAAATTCTCCAGATTGCCGATATATCCTTTCAGCATGAAATCCGGCGTCAGCCAGTCCGCATCCCCTTCCCTGATGCGTTGCATGGCCGACACAAAATCAAATTCACCATGCATGACCGGTAGATTGATATAATCGATGTCGACATCATCGGGCAAAAGATTCGGGGCATGGCTGACTTCGGCCGGGGTCCGGAAATCAAACACCCGGCTGATTCCCATATGTTTAAACAATTCATGATCCCTGCGCGTCAAACGTGCAAGGCCGTCGGATCTATAGACCCTGCCCCATTTGACCTGTCGGCCGTCGGCAGTCCGGTATCCGCCGATATCCCGGAAATTGACGGTCCCCTCCATTGTCACCCTTCTTTCCGCGATCATCAGACGGATCCCGTTGCCGTCCCTGAGGTGATAGAAGTAACGCACCGGCGCGGTCAAGCCGGAGATGGTCACACACCCGTTTTCAGACTCTTCCGGTGATATTTTTCGGACCGGATTGCCGGCGCCCGGCCCGGCATGCACGGAAATGCCCGGTTGAATGTCCGCGGGTTCCCAGCAGATTTCCACAGCGCTCCCATCAATCCGCTTGACCTGTGCGTCTTTTAAACGCATTGACTGATTCTGGCTCATCATTTCCTTCCAGCAAACTTAAAAAATATTTAGTGCTTCATAACAACCGGGAAGCGGCCAGCACCCGGACCTTATGATACTGCCGCAAGATGTTTCCCTCCTGAAACGGCATGGGCCGGGCCGCGCCGTCAAGCCAGAAGGCAATCCCGTCATCATAATGCGGGCTGGCGGGATTGCCCGACTGGCCGCCGCAGCTCGTCAAAAACATGGGTTCATCCAAACCGAAATCCACCACCATCCGCATGACCGGGATCAACCAGACATCGTAATTTTCGCCTTTGCGGTACCCGGCCACATTAAGGGTATCATAATTGCCGCCGGCGGGATAGGGTCCGCGATCCGTATACCTGCCCATCAGACCGACCGCCCATCGCTTCCAAAAGGGCAACATCGTCTTCATCCGGGTCATCTGGGTCCGCCAGCGGTAGGTGAGCAGCTTTCCCCATGCCCATGCGTCCCGGTTTTTACCGAGCAGATTCTCGGTTTGCGCAATGGTTTCGGCCAAGGCCCGGGCAAGAATCTGCGCCTTTGTCTCAATGACCGGCGTGGACACGTCGTTCCAGAAGGGGCTGTCCTCTCTTGCCAAAAGATGGTCCTGGTCGGCGCCGTAGATGGCCTGTACCATGGAGATAAAACTCTGCCAGGGCACGTCGTCTAATGGGTTCAGTTCATCGGCAAACACATGATGAATAAAAACATGACGAAAAACTCCATACACTGCAGCTCCTTTTGATTCCGACGACATCTCCCCGTCAAAGGCTTCCAGAACGGCAAGGGCTTCATTGGCGTCCGTGATTTTCTTTTTATCAGACCAGGATTGAATTTCCTGATTAATTTCTTCGGAGACAGAAGAATCAAACAGTACACCCTTTAATTTTTCAACAAAGGGGTCATGGCGATCAGCCTGCATCCGCACTGACGATTCCCAGGTATGCAGACGATCGTCGCACAACAGGGAATTGATGCGCTCGGCCCGCCCCGGACTGACCCATGATGAACTCAGGATCAGGGGATAATCCGGGGAAATGGTGCGATGATTGGCCGTTCCCAGATATCCGGCATCCGGATCCATGACAAAGGGATGATCATCTGCATCCGCATACCCTGTCCAGTCATATTCGCCCGTCCAGGCCGGCACCGGCAACTGTCCTCTTCCGGCTTTTCGAAGGGGATACCTGCCGCTGACCTGCCAGGCGATATGATCCCGGTTGCCGTAGATGAAGTTTAACGAAAGTGTACGGATGCGGCGTATGGCCCGGGAGGCGCTTTCCATATCGGTTGCCCGGTTGAGATCAAACATGGCTTCCATGGACCGGCCGGGCTCCTGCATGGTGGATCGCAGGGCAAGGCCCATGGGCGTCTTAATCGGGGGCGGCAGTGCGGCATGCCGGAGCTTTTTTGCCAAAGCCGCGTTGAGCAGCGGGCCGTTTCGGGTATGGGAGATGGTGTGTACGACATCGCGCCCCCCCTTGACCGAAAATATTTCCTCGCGTTCGACAACCGGCAACCACTGGTCCTTATAAAGATAGTGGGTTTTGCCATCCATGACGGACAATTTTTCCAGAAACAGGTCCTGGGTATCGCCCATGACCATGGTCATGCCCCATGCAATTTGGCCATTGTAACCGGCAATGATGCCAGGGATACCGGCCACGGCCACTCCGGCCGCGTGATATTCAGGCGACTTGAAATGAATCAGCATCCAGGGCGCCGGGTGCTCATGGGCCAGATGGGTGTCATTGGCGATAATACTGGCGTTTCGTTGGGTTCGTTGCGGGGCCACGGCCCAGTTATTGGAAGCCGGCGCACCCAGGGGCATAAACAGATCCCTGAACTTATCGGAAATTATCGACAAGCGTTTAGCATCCTTTTGAATTTCAGTTAGATTCAAATCTTGAAGTTTTTCCGCCTGGGCCAGTGGAAGGGGTTCATCCGGATAAATCGGCACTAGCCAGGCCGCCTTTTCAGGGCCGATAACCCCGGCGATATTTAAAAACGCGACCTCCTCCCTCAGGTTAAAGGACAAACCCATATTCAATAAGTTATAGATATAGAAGGAATTGACCGGTTCCCACGGCTCGGGGGTATAACCGGCGAGAATGAAATCCGGCGGCAGCCGGTCGGCATGGGTGGCGATATACGCGTTGACCCCCCTGGAAAACATCTCCAGAAGATGCTTGATATCCGCGCCTGACGCCTCATATTCCATGCGGGCCGCTTCAGCGAGATTAAACGTCCGGACCAGCAGATCGATATCAAGGGTAAGAGCGCCGGCCATTTCCGAAAGCCGACCCTGACCAAGCAGGGATAACATCACCATTTGCGCCAGGCGGTCCGAGGCCATGACATAACCGGCGGCAACCATCAGGTCATCAAAATTTTTGGCCTCGATCACCGGAATGCCCAGGTCGTCCCGGCGCACCGCCACGTCCTCTGACAGTCCGGCAAGAACGATCCGACCCTGATCCGGTTCGACGGTTTTTTGAAACGCATGATCCAGAACCCGACCGCATCCGCTCATCAGGATAAGGCCGGCAAGAATAAAAAGAACCACCGCAACGATGCGCGTGCGCCGCCGGTTTTTTTCCGATAGCATAAGGACTCCGTTTTGTCTCAGCAATAATGCATTTGATGACTGTGTAAAAAGCAGTTTTTACGAAAGCATCACGCATTGATTTCATCAAAGACTATACCGGTCGGGATCAAACGACACAAGACAAATTCTAACAGACAAATCATACCAATCCGATGCCCGGTATCGGCAGGCACAAGACAGCGGGTAAGGACGGCGGGATATATTGCTTTCCGTTTGCACGAAAATCCGGTAGGATGCATTCAAAAAAAATCCGCGCCAAAGTTAAAAATAAACCGTCATCAACAGCCGGCAAAAAAAATCATTTATAAGAAGATGAAATTATTTGAAAATCCAGAACAAATACTTGGGGACCTGATCCGCTTTAACACCACCAATCCACCGGGAAATGAGCGGGAATGCATCACCTATATTGCGCACCTGCTGGATCGGGCGGACGTACCTTATCAGATCAAAGCCCGGGATGCGAACCGCCCCAACCTCATCGCCCGCCTCACGGGAAACGGCGACTCCCGGCCTCTGCTGCTGCAAGGGCACGTTGATGTAGTTTCCGCCGCACGCCAGACCTGGCGCCATCCCCCTTTCGGCGGTGATATCATTGATGGGTGCGTATGGGGAAGAGGCGCCCTGGACATGAAGGGCGGGGTCACCATGATGCTGGCCGCCCTTCTTCGGGCCCAAGCCGAGGATTTTCGACCGGCGGGAGACATTGTGCTGGCCGTGCTGTCGGATGAAGAAACCGGCAGTGATTTCGGCGCCGGTTTTCTTGTGGATCATCACCCGGAGCTGTTTGCGGATATCCGTTACGCCATCGGTGAATTCGGGGCCGGCGCCATGTATATCGCCGGGAAAAAGTTTTATCCGGTCCAAGTCGCTGAAAAGCAGGTCTGCTGGACAGAAGCGATCGTCACAGGGCCGGGCGGCCACGGCTCCATACCGTTAACGGGCGGCGCCATGGCCCGGGCCGCGGACCTGATCCACCGGCTTGACCGAAAACCACTCAAACCTCATATCACGCCGGTGGCCCGCCAGATGATCGGCGCCATTGCCGACAATGTGCCGGCAGGGACCGGATTGATCCTGCGACGGCTTTTAAATCCTTTAATGACGGGGTTTATCTTTAAGCTGCTGGGCAAAAAGATCGCCGGATTTAGACCGCTGCTCTACCATACCGCAAACCCCACCATTATTTCCGGGGGCGACAAGATCAACGTCATCCCATCGGAAATCCGGATCAGCATCGACGGCCGGATTCTGCCGGGGTTTTCACCATCGGAATTTTTAGCTGAACTGCAAACCATCGCCGGCAGGGATGTCGCGTTTGACATCATCCGGCATGACCCCGGGCCGGGGCCGCCGGACATGGGCATGTTCGGACTCCTTGCCGGTGTGCTGCACGACGCGGACCCCCAGGGCATTCCGATTCCCATGCTGCTGCCCGGAGTCACGGACGCCCGCCATTTCGCCCGCCTGGGCATCCAGACCTACGGATTTACCCCCATGAACCTGAGACCGGATTTTAACTTTTTCGAATTGGTTCACGCGGCCAACGAGCGCGTCCCTGTTGATGCGCTTCGTTTCGGGGCAAGCGCCGTATATGAAGTTATCCAACGTTACAGGTAAATAATAATTCATCCCCAAAAACCGGCATGCAATCTTATGACCAACAAACGGAGTTCTTATGAATGATGCGGAACAGCAGGAATATAAATTAATATTAAGGGGTTTGACGCGCGCGGATTACCCGAACATCAAACAGATCATGGATCGCGTCTACTCGGGGATGGGCGGCGCCTGGACGCCGGGGGAATTTAATACGTTGATCGATCAGTTCCCCGAAGGACAAATCTGCATTGAAGACAAGGGCCGTGTTGTGGCCGCGGCGCTGACCATCCGCGTTAATGCGGCGGAATTTGAAAACCGGCGGCATACTTATGAAGATCTCGTGGATAATGGCGAAATGAGCGGCCATGATCCCATGGGAGACGCATTGTACGGCGTCGACATCTTTGTTGATCCCGATTATCGCGGCCTGCGCCTGGGCAGGCGCCTTTATGACGCCCGCAAGGAATTATGCGAAACATTGAATTTGAAAAGCATTATTTTCGGCGGCCGGATTCCCGGCTATGGGAAATATTCCGATTCCATGACCCCTGCCGCCTATATTCAAAAGGTCAAGGCCAATGAAATCTATGATCCGGTATTGACGTTTCAGTTATCCAATGATTTTCATATCAAAAAAGTACTAAAAAATTACATCCCCGCCGATGCCCAGTCCGATGCATACGGGGTATTGATGGAGTGGAACAATATTTATTATGAAAAACGCCAGAAATTATTCGGCGGCCGGAAGTCCTACCCGCGCATTTCAGTGGTGCAGTGGCAGATGCGGCCCTTTGACAAGATAGATGATTTCCTGCATCAGGTGGAGTTTTTTGTCGATGCGGTGGCCGGGTATAATTCCGATCTGGTTCTGTTCCCCGAACTGCTCAACGCGCCGCTGCTGAAAAATTTCAACCAGGAAAATCCGGCCGAGGCCATGCGGTCTCTGGCGGAATATACGGATGAAATCCGGGCCGCCTTTGTCAACATGGCCCTTTCATACAATATCAATATCGTGGCGGGCAGCGTGCCCGAGCTCAAAGACGATTTATTGTACAATGTGTCCTTTTTATGCCGCAGGGACGGAACCTGGGACGCCCAGTACAAGCTGCACATCACGCCGGACGAAGCCCATTACTGGGGCCTGAAGGGCGGGGACCGGCTCCGGATTTTTGATACCGATATCGGCAAAATCGGCATTCTGATCTGCTACGATGTCGAGTTCCCGGAGCTTTCGAGACGGCTTGCGGACAAGGGCATGACCATATTGTTCGTTCCCTACTGGGCCGACACCAAGAACGCCTATCTGCGGATCCGGCGATGCGCCCAGGCCCGGGCTATCGAAAATGAATGCTACGTGGCCATATCCGGCAGTGTCGGCAACCTTCCCAAAGTCGAAAACATGGATATCCAGTATTCGCAATCCGCTGTTTTTACGCCCTCGGATTTCGCCTTTCCCCATGACGCCATTGCCGCCGAGGCAACGCCCAACACGGAAATGACGCTGATGGTGGACTTAGACCTCGATTTGCTCAAGGAGCTGCGGCAGCAGGGCAGCGTCCGGAACCTGCAAAGCCGCCGAAAGGAGCTTTACGAAGTCGTCTGGAAAATGGAAGAGGATTAAAACGGTTGCCGGGAGCGTGGCGAAATTACAAAAAATTAACCTGCTGGACGCATTCTTTTTCCATGATCCGCTTTTTGATCCGCTCCTGCATGCCCGAATCAGCAATGGGCAGGATTTTTGACACCGGACGGCCGTCGGCATCCGTCTTAAAATGCCATTGCCGGATCAGGCCGGGAACATAGGCATAGGCGCATCCGCCGTACCCGCAGCAGGTGGAATCAAAGACCGCCATGCCCACCAGATAAAAGACCTCGTCTTCGCCCAGTTGCAGGCGCTCCGACTTTGTAAAGGTGCAGTTCCCGCCGATGGCGGTAACCGGGATCATCAGTTCGGGATGGACATATTCCATCACGCCGCTGTTTTCACGCTGTGTCACAAGATTCTCCGGGATCATCCTGCCGGTCGCCCCATATCAGCGGGCGATCTCCATGTCGGGATTGATGGGACAAAGCAGAAAGAACCGTTCGCGAAACGCTTCCACCCGCTTCCGGTTGACGCCCATGTCTGAATAGCCGACCCGGGACGCGGACCGAATATCAATGAGCGGCGCATCCTCGTCAAAGAGAAATTCCATGTCATCGACAAACGAAAATATCCTGGAGCGGAATTCCGCGTGGATATAATTGTCATGGATGGTCGCCACACGGGCCCGGGGTAAATCTTCCAGAATGGAGATCACCGCGTCTTTTGCCTGCTTTCGGGATACGGTATAGCGGATGGGCTCCACGGAATGCGAAGCTTTGGTTTCTTGGGAGGAAACACAATTGGGAGAAGAAGGGCACGGCATCAGCCGATTGTTGTAAATGCCGATGGGTGATTTTCCGCAGCCGGCCAGAACGGCGCCTGCTGTTAAGAATAATATCGAAAGGTAAACGATTTCAAGCAAAAACCGCCTTGCTTTAGTTTTCATCTTGGGCTTCTCCCGATTTCTAACAGGTTGATGATAGGCGTTTATTTTTAATCTATTCAGTTTGTTATGTTTATTTAGATGAAATTTTTATCTGAGGCCCGAACAAGAACCAGCCGTTAATCCCCTGTTGCCATGCACATGGTTTTATGGCAGATTTGTAATACAGGATAAACGCTTTTTAAACCATTTTTTCAAGATGTTTTAAATTCATAGGGTTGGAAATATCCATGACGCAGCATGCCGACGGGGCTGACAAGCGACCTGACGTGATCGTGATCCCGAAAGAAAACGCCGTATTCTGGCTCGACGCTGACGGCAGATGGCGTAATGAAGACGGTCCTTTTCGGCATAAACGGATCATCCGGCATTTTCATGCGTCCATATCTAAAGACGAAAACGGTTATTTCGTGTCCCAGACAACAGACGGCATCATTGAAAAAGTTTACTTTCACCACGAAGACACGGCCCTGTTCGTGGTGCGGATGATATCTGAAAACAACCGGCCGCTGCTGGTATTAAACACCGGCAAACAACTGAGCCTGAGCCCGGAAAATCTGTTTGTCGACCATGACCGCTTGTATCTGATCGACGGGAATGATACCATCAAATTCGGCGAGCGCGCCCTGTTTGCCATCGCCGAATGGATCGACTCCGAAAACGGCCGCCTGTATATCCGCGTCAACGGCGACAGGTATGAGATCCGGGAAAAAGCAGAAAAATCATAAGAAACTTTGCCATTTTTAATTCAAGGAGGCGCCATGAACAAACAGGAACTTGAACTGCGCGTCATGAATTATTTCGCGGAAAACATCAACCTGCAGAAATACTGGGACATTGCCACAGACTGCGCCAGAGACATCTGCAACCTCAATTTCGACCAGATCATTTCGGGCGGCTTTGATATGCCGCCGCCGGTGGAAATGAAACAAAATCTGGCCGACAAGGTGCCCTATGAATTTGACGCATCCGATTTCATGCAGAACGGCCCCGTCGATTTTTCTGAACTTGATGAAAGCAGCGTCAGCGAGGTGATGGCCAAAATCGAATCCATCTACAAAAAATTTCATGACGCCCAGACCATGGTCGTGGCCAGGGCCGCCTGCAATATGTGCGACAACCTGGTCAACAGCGTTAAAAAGGAAATCCGCCAGATCAAGGAAAAATACCTGTCCAAAGACAGGGATTAAACCTAACTGAAGCGTGATTTCGCGCGCTCGAACGCGTCTTTGACCCCACTCCAGATATTGTCCACGCCGGATTTGACCTCTTCCCAGTTATCATCGGCGGCATGGCGGACATCCTCGAGCTTCAGGCGGACCTCTTCCAGGCGTTCCCGCAGATCATCGATGTAGTTTTCGACTTTTACGCTGGCGTCCACCTGGGCCTTTTTGGCCTTCAGTTTCAACTCGTCGATCTGTCGGTTCCAATCCTTGAGCAGGGCCTTTTGTTTTTCCAGAAAATCTTTTTTTTCCGTCATAATTTCCCCTCCTTTGGCTGGATGCTTCGGGTTGTGGCGGTTATTTAAAATAATATAGAACTGTTACTGAAAATGCAAGGGTTGTTTTCATCCTGATTGCCATTGTTTTCAACCCTTTGGCAGAAAGGCGGATTATCCGGCCTTGAGCAGAATCAAGGCCGCACCGGAAAACATGATCAATGAACCGGCCAGCCGCATGGGAATGTTTTCCTCATTGAAAAACAGCCCGCCGTATATCACACCAAATACGACGCTGAGCCGCTTGATGGATATCATGTAGACGGCCTTGGTCATGGAAATGGCAAAACCGTGAAACAGGATTTGCGCAAACAGCAGGAGCCCGGCCACGGCGCTCCGGACCGGAAAATCCAAGGCGCGTTTCAGCCGGATGCTGCCGGTAAGGGAGAAAATAATCGCCAACAGAACACTCAGCACGGCGAAAAACCACATCTGGAAAAACAGCACCGACGAGTGCATAATGGCCACCTTGCCGATCACCGAAGAAAAGCTGAAGATAAAAGCCACCAGCAGCATGATGCCGGAGCCCTTCTCCCCGAACATGGCTCGAAAAGGGGCGAAAACGGAGTGACGGCGAGTATCCAGATGGAGGACGTAGCTGCCCGCGCAAACGGCGAAAATACCGGAAACACCCCATTTGTCAGGCATTTCATCCAGAAACACAAACCCGGTTGCAATCATAAAAACCGGCGTAAAAGCGAGATACGGCAATGTCAAAGACAGCGGGGATATCCGTATGGCCTTCATATAGAGAATAAACGGCACCGCGTTTAACGGCAGGCTGACGAAAAAACTCCAGAAAAAGACCGCATCAAGGGAAGGCGGCGCCGGAATGAAAAAAAGCGCAGCGGTTGTGAGGGGCAAGGAGTAGAGCAGCGGGAAAACAAACATTTCAAATGGATTAAAACAGGAAAACCACTTCTTCACCCAGGCGTCCTGGGAAGCCACGGCCAGCGCGGTCAGGAGTGAGAGGAAAAACCAGGTCATTTCGCACCCGGAGGGCCTCCATGGCCTCCTCCCGGACTTGACAAAATGATTTCAATGATAATAAAGTCCCCAGACAATGTGATGCCGCCAATCCACAATTTACCGCCCGGACGCGCGCATTGCATAAAAAATATGTCCTGACAAAAAGGAGATTATATGCCAATATATGAATTTAAATGCTTAAAATGCAATGAAGTCATGGAGCTACTCGTTAAAAACAGCCAGGACCAGATGGAAATGGTCTGCGCCAAATGCGGTTCCGAGGACCTGGAAAGGTTGATCAGCACCATTAATTTCAGCATGGGCGGTGGATCAAAACCCGCCGGCGGCTCCACCCAGACCCGCTCCTGCGGCAGCGGTTCCTGCACCACATATGACATCCCCGGAGCCAGCCGTTAAACCTCTGACGGCCTTGTAAAAAGTCCAATATCTGCATTACGCGCAATCTCTCAGAATTTCACGTACGCTAAGTACGCTGCATTCTTCGATATTGCGCAATCCTTGATCTTTAACTTTTTACAAGGCCGTCCGATGGCGACTTTTTACGAGACTATCAACCGCTAATTTGTAAAATATTTAAAAAACGCTTTTATCCGGGCCCGGAATGCGTCAAAAATATGGTTTTGGGGAAGCCTTTTTAACGATCGGCGGGGCGCGTCAATATCAGCGGAAACCAGCACCACCGTAACATTGTCGCTGCCGCCGTTTTCCAGTGCCGTCTGAATCAGGCGGTCGACCGTTTCCTGTTCATCCAGGCCAGTTGAGAGCAGGGCCGCGATATCCGCGTCGCTGACTTCCTTGGTGAGCCCGTCGCTGCAAAGCAGGATCCGCTCTCCCCGGTGCAAAACGTCCCTGATGGCGTCCACTCTTATGCCGTCGGGGTCTGTGGAACCCAGTGCCTGCATGATATAGTTCTGATGACCGTGATGATCAGCCTCGGCTGCGGGAATCACGCGCTGATCCACCAGGTATTGAACATAGGAATGGTCCCTGGTAAGCTGCTTCAAATGGGCCCCATTCCATAAATACGCCCGACAGTCCCCCACCCACGCGATCTCATATTCATGATGATTGATTTGCAGCGCTACCACGGTGGTGCCCATGCCCGCCGGTCCTTCACCGGCGCGACCCGCTTCCAGAATGGCGTTGTGGGCTGCCTCGATGGTTACGACCAGGGATTGCCCGCTTTGAATTTTATCAACAATAACATCTCCCGCTATTGTGCTGGCGACTTCCCCGCCCTGGTGCCCGCCCATGCCGTCGGCAACCAGCCATAGCCCCAGTTCCGGTTCCGCGCGAAAGCAGTCTTCATTGTGAGAGCGAATTCTGCCGGTGTCCGTGCCCGCGCCATAGCCATATCGCGGCATAAGCCTCTCCCGCAGCACTAAAAAAGTGAGTTGGTGAATCGGATGAATTAGCGGGTGATCCTGTCTTATCCATCTTTTAACTGATTTTATCTGAAAATAAATCAAAAATCAATTCAACATATCGGCAGTGTTTCAATTGCCGACTTCGGGATTTCAAAAGACTTAAAAGACGTCGAAATCACCCTTCCCGGCACCGTGCTAAGTTCGCCCACATACATGAGCCCTAACTGTTTCTGGGAAAACCGGTGGACGGCGGAGGGGAAAAATACGCCCGACAGCCCCCCTTAGGCCGCGCTTAAACCTTGACATCAGCGGCTGTTAATGCAATAAATTCAAAAATGAAGCGTTTTTCCTTACCTGCTTAACGGCATGATCCGACCCGGGCCTGGAGGAGAAGAAATGCAAACGGAATTAAAAATTGAACTGTCGTTAAAAGATCGCGTTATCGAAACTTACACCTGCACCCAGCCCGAGGTCATCGTGGGCCGGGACCCTGCCGCGGATATCGTCATCGATAACCCGGGAATCTCCCGCCAGCATATGAAGTTTGTCAAAAACGCCGGAGGGACCTATGTTGTCACGGACCTGGGCAGCAAAAACGGCATTTTCTTAAACGGCGAATTGATCCAGGAAGAACCCGTCCGAAACAACGACGTTCTGGTTCTGGGCAAATTCACACTGCGGATCGGCATTCAAAAGGACGAGGCTGTCCGTCCGGATCGCCCGGCACCCGCCGGCAGCGCCGATGACATCGACGGCACCACGGTGCTCAGCAAGGAACAGATGGCCCGCATGATGGCCAATGTGAAGTTTAACTCACCGGCTGCCCCATCCGGGATAACCCCGGCCGCATCAGCGGCTTCCGATAATGCTTCTTCAGACCTGCCCTTTGGCCCGCTGATCATCGGGGGCGTCATTCTGCTCGTCATCGCCAGCATCATCACTTTTTTTGTGCTTTAAGGGGAAGAGAACACGGCCGCGTCCGCCCAGGCTTCCAGGCGATGCCCCTCGGGATCATGAAAATAAAAAAATCGGCTCCCCCACCGGTGTTGGATGGGGCCGACAGGCACATTCAAAACCACTAACCGCCCGTGCAAAGTATCCAGGTCTTGGACCTGCCAGGAAAGCGTAATACCTTCCCCGCTTGACGCGCCCACGGTGGCGCGGGCCGCGTCGGCGATGCTGATAAAACTGGTTTCGATCAACGCGAATTCCACCATCCAGTCCGAAAGCCGGCGACCGGTCAACCCCAGAATATCCCGGTAAAACGCCACGGTCTTTTGCCAGTGACGACAGTATAGAATCGTATTGGTGCGGACAATGCCGGTGGTGGTCATGGATTAAACACCCATTATTTATGCAAATTGGCAAAACGATTGACAATCATCATAAAGCTTCCTTTTCCGCCACCACGCAATAGATGCCTTTACCTTCCAGGGCCGGGCCGAAGCACAGGTTGTCGGATTTGCACAGGGCCGGGCGAAGGTCGCCGGATTTCCATCGATTGATCAATCCCGGTTCGCGGATGAGCGGCCGGCTCATGGAGAGAAAATCCGCGGCCCCGGTGTTAACCAGATTTTCGGCCACATTCAGGGACCGCACTCCTCCCACCAGAATCACCGGCACGGCGATTTCCTTTTTTAACGCCCGGGCCGCCTCCTGAAAATAGGCTTCCCTATCTTCGGAGGAGATGCCGGAGCGGCTGGGGGATAATTTACCGCTGGTCAGGGTGCCGCCGGAGAGTTCCACCGCGTCTAAACCGGCTGCCGCCAGCATCTTGCAGGCCGCAAGGGAATCCTTTCGGGTCAGGCCGTTTTCAATGCAATCCTCGCTGTTGATCTTAATCAGCACCGGATAGTCTTTGCCCACGGTTTGCCGGATGGCGGCAAGTATTTCCAGATGAATCCGGGCCCGGTTTTCGATAGGGCCGCCGTATTCATCGGTCCTTCGATTGTATGCCGGAGACAGGAACTGACTCAGCAGGTATCCATGACCGGAATGAATCTGCACCCCGTCAAAGCCGGCGGCCCTGGCCCGGCCGGCGGCGGCCGCAAACGCCTGGACAAGGAGCGTGATATCTTCTCTGGTCAGCTCATGACGCGGGGATTTTGCGAGGCCTTCAAAATCAGAAACCACATGGGGAGGTTGACCGGTCAGCGCCTTTGGCGCAAAATGCCCGGCATGGGCCAGTTGGGCCACGATTTTGCCGCCGGCGCCGTGGACCGCTTCGGTCATCTGTTTCAGGCCGTCGATCAACTCATCCTTATCAATCCCAAGCTGCCAGGGACCGGCCTGACCTTCGGGACTCACGAAGGCGTGGCCGGAAATGATCAATCCCACGCCGCCTTCCGCAAGGTCGATCATGGCCCGGATGAGTTTCGGGGTCGCCGCGCCGTTATCGGCGGCCAGGCCTTCCCATGTGGCGGACCGGACAAACCGATTCGCCGTTGTCATGCCGCCGATGCGGCCGGATGTAAATAAAACACTCATGAAAATCCCTCCCACTTTGAAAAAAATGATTGTCCGGCAATGATGATTTCACAAATCACCATTTTCCGTATATTCTACCGTTAAAACACCCCGAAAAAACAAACAAATAAAAAAATTCTGGTATAAGCCCAACTTGATGCTTATCATAATGAAAACGATTTCGAAAGCTTCATCATTATTTATCCATAGGCTCTATTTCCGGCAGGAATGCCAGGGAAACGTTTATACATTATGACGAAGGATGCCGGGATTGCCTTGAATGACGAATAAACCGGGAGGTGCGGATATGTTGAAAGGAAAATCGGTTATTGTCACGGGAAGCACCAGCGGCATCGGCAGGGCCATGGCCGAGGCATTTGCGGGCGCGGGATGCCATGTCATGATCAACGGATTCGGCGATGAAAACGAAATCCATTCCCTGCTGGAAAATTTTAAAACGAAACATCATGTCAACGCCTTCTACTCGGCTGCCGATATGAGAAAACCGGATCAGATCGCGGCCATGGTCAAGGAAGCCGAAGAGCGCTTCGGCGGCGTGGACATCCTGGTCAACAACGCCGGCATCCAGCATGTGGCGCCCATTGATGAATTTCCACCGGAAAAATGGGATGCTATTATCGCCATCAATCTTTCTTCCGCGTTTCATGCCATTCGGGCGGTTCTTCCGGGCATGAAGTCCAGGCAATGGGGCCGGATCATCAATATCGCCTCGGCCCACGGCCTGGTGGCATCTCCGTTTAAATCCGCCTATGTGGCGGCCAAACACGGCATGGTTGGATTGACCAAAGTCGTGGCCCTAGAAGTGGCCCAGCTCGGCATCACCTGCAACGCCATCTGCCCCGGCTATGTCAAAACTCCTCTGGTGGAAGGGCAGATCGCCGATCAGGCCAAAGCCCGGAAAATGGAACCGGATGCGGTGGTCCGGGATGTAATTCTGGCGGCCCAGCCCACCAAGAAATTCGTCACTTTTGAAGAGCTCAACGCGCTGGCGTTATTTCTATCCGATGATAAAGCCGCGTCCATCAACGGCGCGTCCCTGTCCATGGACGGCGGATGGACGGCGCAATAATGATGACGTCCAAATGGTCCAAAATATTGATCCTGCTGGCCATCGCCGCGCTGGTGGTCGTCTTTTTCGGCTTTGACCTCGGCCAGTATCTGACGTTTGACTATCTCAAATCCCGGCAGGCGGCCCTGGAAACCAATTACGCCGACCATCAACCCCTGACCATGGCCATCTATATGGCGGTCTATATTGTCGTGACGGCATTGTCACTGCCCGGGGCCGCGATCATGACCCTGGCGGGGGGCGCGATTTTCGGGTTCTGGATCGGCCTGCTCCTGGTCTCTTTTGCCAGCACCATCGGCGCCACTCTGGCGTTTCTCGTGGCCCGGTTTCTATTAATGGATTACGTAAAGCGCCGATTCGGCGACAAGCTCAAGGCCGTCTATGAAGGGATTGAAAAAGACGGCGCGTTTTACCTGTTTACCCTGCGGCTGGTGCCGCTGTTTCCGTTTTTCGTGATCAACCTGATGATGGGGCTTACCCCCATTCGGACGGCCACGTTTTACATCGTCAGCCAGATCGGCATGCTGGCCGGCACGGCCGTGTACGTCAACGCGGGGACCCAACTGGCGCAAATCGATTCCATATCCGGCATTTTGTCGCCGGGGTTGATTTTTTCCTTTGCGCTGCTGGGGATTTTCCCCTGGATTGCCAAAGCCGCTGTGGCGATGATAAGGTCCAGAAAAGCCCTGGCCGGATACGCGCGCCCGAAATCATTTGATTACAATCTGGTGGTGATCGGGGCCGGGTCCGCCGGCCTGGTAACCTCCTATATCGCGGCCGCGGTAAAGGCCAAGGTGGCCCTGATCGAAAAGCACAAAATGGGCGGCGACTGCTTAAACACCGGCTGCGTGCCCAGCAAGGCACTGATCCGGTCGGCCAAAATGCTCTCTTATGCCCGGCGGGCAAAAGATTTCGGATTTAACCATGCCTCGGTTGACTTTGATTTCGCCGACGTCATGGAGCGGGTGCGCACGGTCATCCAGAAAATCGAGCCCCATGATTCCATTGCGCGCTACCAAAGCCTGGGCGTGGAATGCATCACGGGAGAAGCCAGGATCACCTCCCCCTACACAGTGGAGGTCAACGGCAGAACCCTGACCACGAAAAACATCGTGGTGGCCACCGGGGCCCGACCCTTTGTGCCGCCGATTCCCGGCCTGGATCAGGTGACGTATCTGACATCCGATAATGTCTGGGAACTCCGGGAGCTGCCCAAACGGCTGCTGGTCCTCGGCGGCGGCCCCATCGGATGCGAACTGGCCCAGACCTTCTGCCGGCTGGGATCGGCCGTGACCCAGGTGGAGATGATGCCCCAGATCATGGGCCGGGAAGACGCGGATGTGGCGGCCCTGATCCAGGAAAAACTGGCAAGCGAGGGGGTGCGGGTACTCACCGGGCACCGGGCCAAAGCGGTAAAAGTGGAGAACAACGCCAACATCCTGGTCTGCGATCATAATGGCAGCGATGTGGAAATCGTCTTTGACGCCATTCTGGTGGCCGTGGGCCGGGCCGCCAATATCAGCGGGTTCGGACTGGAAGAACTGGGCGTGGAACTGACCCCGCGCAAAACCCTTCAGGCCGACGGGTTTTTAAAAGCCAGCATCCCCACCATCTATGGCGCGGGCGATGTGGTGGGCCCCTATCAATTCACCCACGCGGCCTCCCATCAGGCCTGGTTTGCATCGGTCAACGCCCTGTTCGGCAACATTAAATCCTTTAAAATCGATTACAAGGCCCTCCCCTGGACCACCTACACCGACCCCGAGGTGGCCAGAGTCGGACTCAACGAGACCGATGCCAAAGAAAAAAACATCGATTATGAACTGACCCGATATGATATCAACGACCTGGACCGGGCCATCGCCGATTCCGAAGACCACGGATTTATTAAAGTGCTCACCAAGCCGAAAACCGATAAAATCCTGGGGGTCACCATTGTCGGGGCCCATGCGGGCGATATCATCGCCGAATTTGTGCTGGCCATGCGGCACGGTTTGGGCTTAAACAAGATCCTGTCAACGGTACACACCTACCCCACCATGGCCGAAGCCAACAAATACGCGGCCGGGGCATGGAAAAAAGCCCATGCCCCGGAAAAAATTCTTAAATGGATCGAAAAATATCACGCCTGGATGCGGGGATGACAAAATATTGCGTGCCGGATGGTTTGAGATGGAACGCACACCAGGTTCGTTACACATTTTTGGACAAATTAAAAATACAGTTTACAATTTGTCCGATGCCTGTCTTGCACCGGCATCAGCACCCAAATCAAAGGAGTCAATCATGAACATGAGTATCACAAATAGCCGTTTATCATGCTATGCGGTATGTTTGCAGAAACAATTTTTCGATAAACTCCTTGGAAGCGCAGGCATATTGGCAGCCCTGCTCCTGGCCCATCCCGTTTTCGCGGGACCGGAACCTTTTGACCACCAGCACGCTTTGTTCACGGCCGTGCTTGAAAACCACGTACGCTGGAACGCGGAAGGGACCGCCACCACCGTGGACTATGCGGCCCTGAAGGCCGGCCCCCAAACCCTGGACCACTACCTGCAATCCCTGTCGGCGGTCACCCGGAAGGAATTCGACTCCTGGACGGGCGATAAACAACTGGCCTTTCTCATCAACGCCTACAACGCCTTTACCCTGAAACTGATCATCGACAACTATCCCATCGAATCCATAAAAAATATCGGCCGGTTCTGGCAGAAACCCTGGCGCATCCGGTTTTTTCGCCTGCTGGAAGAAGAGATGCACTTAGACCAGGTGGAACACGAGATTATTCGGGAGCCGGGGAAATATGACGAACCCCGCATTCATTTCGCGGTCAACTGCGCGGCCGTCGGCTGCCCAGCCCTGCGGGACCGGGCCTTTACCGCTGATCAACTGGAGAAACAGCTCGACGACAGCACCCGCCGGTTTCTCCGGGACCGAAGTCGTAATTATTTCGACGCGGACGCCGACGTACTCCATGTATCCAGCATCTTCCGCTGGTATCGCGACGATTTTGAAACCGCAGGAACCCTGTCGGAATGGCTGGCCCGATATGCCGACGAACTGGCGTATAAAAAACAGCAGCGCCAACGGATCAAAGCGGGCGTGCCGGTAAAATTTCTCGATTACGACTGGAAATTAAATGAGCGCCGTTGATCATACGTCATGATCTATTCCCCGGAGAAAGGCCCCCTTTGAGTTTTCCGGGCAGATCGTGTCTGGTGTGGTCATGAATCCATAACACCCTGCATAAAAGGGGGAAATAAAAATGATGATTACGGCAAGATCCGTCCTCTTCGCCTGCGCACTTTTTTTATTTGCCACCGGATGCAACGAATCTGAAAGCGATTCCACCGGCCAGGCGGCAACCTACCGGGTCGATACCGTCCTGACCGGGCTGGAGCATCCCTGGGGAATGGTTTTCCTGCCTGGCGCAAACCCTCTAGCCCTGGTTACCGAGCGGCCCGGCCGCCTGAATCTGGTCGATATCACCAGGGGTTCCCGGACCCAAGTCACCGGGCTTCCCCAGATTGCCGCCGCCGGCCAGGGCGGTCTGCTAGATGTGGCCCTCCACCCGGATTTTGAGGAGAATCGGCTTGTCTATCTGAGTTATGCCGCCGCCGGCGAATCCCGCGGTCAGTTTGCTACCCATGTTTGCCGGGGCCGTCTCGATGCCGGTGAGGCCGCCCTGTCGGATGTGGAAGTAATCCTGGTGGCAGAGCCCTTTGTCGGCACGGAGGCCCATTTTGGATCGCGCCTGGTGTTTGACAGTCAAAAACGCCTGTATGTGACCGCCGGGGATCGCAGAAATCGACATTCCGCACAGGATCTGACCAGCCTTCACGGCAAGACGCTTCGGATCCATGATGATGGGTCGATTCCCGCGGACAATCCGTTTATCGATGCGAAAGACGTTCATCCGGCCATTTACAGCTATGGGCACCGAAATTCCCAGGGGATGGCGCGGCATCCCGAAACCGGAGAGATCTGGCAATGCGAGCATGGCGAGTTCGGCGGCGACGAAATCAATATCCTTGTCAAGGGGGGAAATTTCGGCTGGCCTATCGCCACTTACGCCCGTGAATATATCTCGAGAAGGACCATCGGCGCTCTCCCGCCGGAACGGGATGATACGATCGCCCCGATTTATTACTGGGAAGCCGATGCGTTCCCTCCCTCAGGGATGGCGTTTTATAAGGGAGATGCTTTTAAAAACTGGCGGGGAAATCTGTTTGTGGGCGGCTTAAAGGAACGCTGCCTTGCCCGGTTTGAGATTAACGGCCGCCGGGTGGTAAAAGCCGAATGCCTTCTGGAGGACCGGGGATGGCGGATCCGGGATGTGAAGGTCAACCCGGACGACGGGTTTCTTTATGTCCTCGTTGATGCCGAAAATGCGCCGCTTGTAAAGATAATGCCCGCAAAGGGCGATTAATGGAAATTCAATAAACTTCCTTGCCGGTTTGTATGATCCGGCCGAAGGGGACCCGGACACGTTGATCATTCCGGGTTTGCTTTCGGTGTCAAATTTGGACGCGATAATCACGTGGTCGCCGAAAACATCAAACTGCATCCGTTCCCTGCCTACCACGCCGGCCATTCTCCTCGATTATGACGCATAAATCCATGGAAGTCGATGAGGGCCATCGACGCCGCGTCATGCTTTATCCAGAACGCCTCTGATGATATGGGATAATTGCTTGATGTTCAGGGGTTTCATCACATAAGCACCAATACCTTCTTTTCTTGCTTTTTCCTCATCAATCTGATCGCTATACCCGCTGGTCAAAATAATGGGAATATCCGGCCTGACCCCGATCAACTCCCGAGCCAGCGCCTTGCCGGTCATCTGGGGCATGGTCATATCCGTAATGACCAGATCAAAGCGGTAAGGGTCGGATTTGAAGAGTTCCAGTGCGTCTACGGGATTGATTTTAGATGTCACCGCATAGCCGAGGTGTTGCAGGATCTGCTCCCCGATCTCCACCAGCGCCAGCTCATCATCGACGAAAAGGATGCTTTCTTTCCCCCGGGGCATCTTTTCCGATCGCTGTTTTTCGGATGCCGGTTGGGCCTCAATTTCAGGAAAAAGAATTTTAAAAGTGGTTCCTTTTTCGAGCTCGCTGTAAACGGTAATGGCGCCGCCATGATTTTTTACGATGCCATGGACTACGGCCAGGCCCATACCCGAACCCTCTCCGATATCCTTAGTCGTAAAATAGGGGTCGTAAATCCGGTCGAGTATTTCAGGATCAATCCCCCGGCCGGTATCACGCACCACCAACTCCATGCAGGGGCCGGGAGATAGACCGGCATACGGACGCACGGAAACATCATCCAATGTTACCGCCTTTAGATTTACTTCCAGGATTCCCCCCTTCTTCTTCATGGCATGAGCGGCGTTGGTGCACAGATTGATGATCACCTGGTGCATCTGGACGGGGTCCGCCAGGATTGTTCCGGTCCTTTCAGCAATATTCATCTGAATATCAATGCTTGCGGGGATGGAGGAACGAAGCATCGTCAGCGACTCGCCGATGATCTCGCTTAACAAAACGGGTTGTAGTTCCTGTTCGGTCTGGCGCGAAAAACCGAGTATCTGCTGCACCACGTCCCTTGCCCGGAAACAGGCATTGCGTGCGGTTTCCAGATTCTTCCGGGCAGGACTCCAATCCGGGACATTATAGATTGCCAATTCGGTATTGCCCAGAATGATGCCGATGATGTTATTGAAATCATGCGCAATGCCTCCGGCCAGGATGCCGATGGATTCCAGTTTGTGCGTCTGACGAAGTTGGGCCTCAAACTTTTTCTGCATTGTGACATCCCGGATAAAGCACTGGAGAGCCGGCTTTTCCTGCCACTCAACGACGGCCGTATTGACCTCCACCTCGTGCCTCTGCCCGTGTTTATCCATAATTGCAAAACCATAGGCAGCCCCGAATTTTTCTCCGTTTAACTTTTGCGTATATCGATCCAGCATCGCGTCTTTATCTTCCGGAACGACGAAATCAGCAAACGGAATATTGGCCAGTTCTTCTCCGGAATATCCGGTCAGGGTTTCGGCTCTTTGGTTGTGAAACACGATCATGCCGTCCTGCAAAACGATTATGACGTCGTTAGCGTTTTCCACAACATCCCGATATTGCTGGTGGGACTTCTTTAATGCCTCTTCTGCTTCCCTGATCTGGGTGATATCAACCCCCATCCCGATCAAGTGGGGCGCATGATCGATGTCAACCAGCGATCCCGTAAAATAATACGGTGTCTTCATCCCGCTTCGCGAAACAAAATGGGCCTCGGCATCCGCATGGCCATTTAAAAATACCTCCCCGATCCGGGCGGAAATATATTCTTTCTCATTGCCCGCGAAAAAATCCAGAGGCGTCATTCCTGCTATTTCTGAAGCGGAGTATTCGGATACGGTTTCAAAATTCCGGTTCCAGCGCAGGAATTTGCCCGCCTCATCAAACAGGTAAAAAATACCGGGCAGGCTGTTGATCAATGATTCTGAGAATAAATGCTCCCGCTGAAGGATTTTTTCGGCTTTTTTACGTTCGGTAACATCCCGCGCAACGGAGATCGTCCCCGCCACCTTGTCATCCTTGATCAACGGGGCGCCGCTGACTTCGCCGAACCTTCGCGTTCCGTCCCTGGCGATAAACTCATACAGGCTTGAAGCGATGGTTTCCCCGGACAAGACGCGCATCGTGTCGGAAAAAGCTTTTTCCAGATACTCGGGCGCCAGCAGATTCAGTTCATGAAACGGCCTGCCGATGAGTTGATCCGGTTTATAACCCAACACGTTTTCAACCGACGGCGATATGCCGGTGATCCTGAACTCACGGTCGACGGAATAAATCACATCGCTTGCCTGCATGAAATGCAGACGATATCTTTCTTCGGACAAAGCCAGATCGGTCTGTGCCCTTCGGGCCGCAATGCCGTAAGCGATGTTATTGGCCACGTCCGTCAGCAACCTTACTTCATCGGGGTCAAACGCGTCCGGCACGGGGGCGTATAAATTCAAAGCGCCGATGCACCTGTCCCCGTCGATTAACGGAACGGCAATTGATGAGGCGTATCCGCGCCGCGTCGCATCCAAACGCCAGGGCATAAATCCTGGATCTGTTTCAATATTGCGGCAGATAAAAGGTTTTCTTTCCCTGATGGCGATACCCGTGGGGCCCTGGCCTTTTTCGGTGTCCGCCCAGACAATATCGACTGTCCGGGCGTAATTCTCACCAACGCCGTAACTCGCCATCGGCGCTACTGTTTTTCGCTCATCTTCCTCGGCATATCCGATCCACGCCAGGCGATATCCGGCGGTTTCAACAAGGACTCTGCATATTTCAGAAAGAAGGTCCGGAGTGCTTTTGACGCGCACCACGACCTGGTTGCATTCACTCAATGCTTCCAATGCGCGATTCTTACGCTGTAAATTTTTTTCGGATTGTTTAAGCGCCGATATGTCCTTTGCAAGGTGCACGGATTGGACTATGCGTCCCGAAGCATCAATGATGGGCGAAACAGAAACCAGATAGGATCTCCCCAGCGACTCAACCTCCATTTCCATGGTTTCCGGACGTCCGGATGATTTAAGTTTCTGGTGAGGGCATCCTGCCGGAGGGTGGTCTTTGCAATGAAATATTTCATAACATTTCCGGCCGATGATCTCGTCCGACCTCAAGCCCGTCGCTCTTAGCGTTGCCGGATTTGCCGCCAGAACACGATGCTCCGGATCAAGGATCATGGCCATGTCGCTGATAGCTTCAAAAACATGATTCCACATGATATTCATGTCTTTTCCTTGCATTGAAATCACGGCTTCCGATTTACAAGGTATGCCGGTCGTTCGGCAGGAAAAACCGCGGCATGCCGGCCGGCATGTCCATGGGCATCATATCGTCCATCCAGTCGCCCATGTCAAACAGCAGGTCCCGGTACCCGTCGAAATAGAGAAACTGTTTGAGCAGCAGGGTAAATTCCCGGGGGAAGCGGATGCCGTGGGTTTCAGCCACCCGCACCATCTCCAGCATGAACCGGTCAGGATCGACCACCATTGCCGGGGCATATCCGTTCTCAAGATCAGCAAGGTCATCACTCTCACCGGCATCATATAGGACTTTCAGGTCGTGGGCCAGCCGGGCTGTATCCACCTTTTCCCGGGTCATGCCGATGGCCGTCATGGCTTCGGCAAGGCTGACGAAATCCAGGGTGATCATGGCCGGCACCAGTTTTTTGACGCCGTTTCGCGTCTTTTCGGATATCCGGCCCACAATGCCGAAATCAATGAACCCCACACGGCCGTCAGCCATGATCAACAGATTGCCGGCATGCAGATCCGCGTGGAAAAGCGCGCATCCCATGACCGACGACATCCAGGTTTCAAACGCCGGTCCCAGGACATCGCCGGGCCGGCTCGTGGTTGCCAGAAGCTGCTTCCGGTCGGTTAAGGGAATGCCGAAGAGCCGCTCCATGGTGAGCACCCGGCGGGTGGATGCCTCGGGATAGACCCGGGGCACCATCACGGTGGTGTTGCCCGTATCTTCCAGATATTTGGCGAAAACCGCGATGTTTTCCGCCTCCTGGATGAAATCGCATTCTTCCAGCACGGTGTTGCGAATCTCAGACAGCATGCCCGACAGGGACGCGTGTTTGAACCGGGGCAGAACGGTTTCCAACGCCACGGCGGAATAATAGAGAAAATTCAAATCCGTGACCAGGATGTCCGCCACCCCGGGCCGCTGAATCTTGATGACCACTTTTTCGCCGGTGGTCAGGGTGGCGGCATAAACCTGGGCGATGGAAGCCGACGCCAGGGGAACCGGATCGATATCGGCAAAGATCTCCCCCAGACAGCCTGCTCCCAGGTCCTGCTTTAAAATTTTGAGCATGCGGTGAAACGGCACCGGTTCCGTGCGGTCCAGGCACTGCTGAAACGCGGCTACATAATCTTCGGGAAAAAGAGACGGGGAACTGGCCACAAACTGGCCCAGCTTGATATAGGTGGCCCCAAGGCGCTCAAAAAGTTTTCGCAGCACATCCGGGGGCGCGGACCGATCCCCCAGGGCCCGCTCCAGCCCGGTTCGACCCAAGGCAACCGCGGTCTGGCGCACCCGCCTGGCCCCGTTGATCCCCAGGGAAACGGCTTTTGGCAGTTTATCGTATATATTTCCGATCATCGTCAATCCGGACAATATCCTCAATATTTGTTTAAAGTTGCAGAAAACGGATTGTGAGCGAAATTGAGGATTTCGGGGTAAAAAGCAATTTTCGTGGATGCGATGAGAATGGCAAACTGTTTGAGGAGCCTGCGACGAGTTTTTGCCATTCAGCAGCCATGAAAATTGCGCCCTGAAAGACTCCTGGACCGAACAATCCGGCTTTCTGCAACACAATTACTCACGAACATCTACCCCGCGGCTTTTCAAATAGGCCTTGAGTTCGGGAATGGCGATGATGTTGAAATGGAACACGGATGCGGCCAGTAAAATAGTAGCGCCCGCTTCCGCGGCGTCGTAGAAATGCTCAAGGGTCCCGGCCCCGCCGGATGCCACCACCTCGGCCGATACCGCGGCCTTGATCTTGCGGATCAGCGGCAGGTCATAACCGGTTTTCACGCCGTCGGTGGTCTTGCTGGTGGGCAGGATGACGGGGACACCGAAACCGTCGACTTTTTTCGCCCATTCCACCGCGTCGGCGCCCGTGGCCGTTCGCCCGCCGTCGATATAGACTTCATACCCGGAAGGCAGATTGGCATTAACCGCGGCGTCAATGGCCACGGTCACGCGGTCGGCCCCGAATTCCTTTACCATTTCGGCGATCACGTCGGGCTTGCGGAACGCCGCGCTGCTGGTGGAAATCTTGTCGGCCCCGGCCGCCAGCACGGCAGCGGCCGATTTCACGTCGCTGATGCCGCCGCCCACGGTAAACGGCACGGTGGCCGCTTCCGCGACTTTTTTGACCACATCCAGCATGGTGGCCCGGCCCTCGACGGTGGCGGTGATATCGAGCAGGGCCAGCTCATCGGCCCCGGCGTTGCAATAGGCCCGGCAGCATTCCACCGGATCGCCGGCATCCCGGATATCCACGAACTGAACGCCCTTGACCACCCGCCCGTTCTGCATGTCCAGGCATGGCATGATTTTCACGGTCATTGAATAACTCCTTTCAAAAATCAAACCGCTTCAATGGTTGAAGGCGGCTTTGTGGTGATATTATAGGTCACGCTGACCACGCCCTCCACTTCGGTGGTGATCCGGGCCGCCATCTTTTCCAGGATATCCCAAGGAAGACGGGTGGGAGCGGCAATGACCGCGTCCTGGCTGTCCCAGCACCGGATTTCGATCTGGCGGCCGTATTCGCGTTTGCCGTTTCGCACGCCGGTGACCCGGTCCTCGTGAAGAATGGCCATGTATTGAAACGCGGCCACATCCGCCAGTTCCTGCTCCACCACCACCGTGGCCCGGCGCACCAGGGCGATCCGTTCCGGCGTGGCCTCGCCCACCACCCGGGTCACCAGGGCCGGTCCGGGAAAGGGGGGACGGTTGTAGACCGATTCCGGCAGCCCCAGGGCTTTGCCCACGGCCCGAACGCCGGTTTTTCTAAGCTGAATGAGCGGCTCGATGACCTTGTAACCGTATGCCTGTTCGGTGTCGATGCCGAGCTGGGATAAGATGTTGTGCTGCCGCTTGATGCCGGCCACGGTTTCCTCGACATCCGTATAGATGGTCCCCTGGAGCAGGAAGCGGGCTCCGCTTTCTTTTACCAGACGGCCGAATACGGTTTTATAAAAGGTGTCGGTGATGGCCTGGCGCTTTTCCTCGGGATCGATCTTTCCCTTGAGGGCCGCGAAAAATTCGTCCCGGGCATCAACAAGCTCAACATTAACCCCCAGGTTTTGCATGGCGGCCACCACCGTTTCGGGTTCGCCCTCCCGCATGAGGCCGTGATCGATAAAAAAAGTCAGCAGCCGTGAGCCAAGAGCCCGGTGGGCCAGCATGGTGGTCACCGACGAATCCACGCCGCCGGAAAGGGCATTCACGGCCGTGCCCTGCCCCACTTCGGCGCTGATGGAGCGGCACTGGTCTTCGATAAACGCCGGGACATCCAGATCTTCCATACGGATTTCTTCAATGGTCATAAACACGTCTCCTTGTATGATGGGTTCGGCGTTTATCTCTATATTTTAGATGGTATCCCGTCAAGCAGGAAATAAACCACCACCCGCTATGCGGATGGCATTATTATCCTGCAAAGCAGGAGAATCAAGCGAAAGGGCATGCTCGGGAATCCGGGGTCGGTCAGACGCCGGCATCCGTCAGCCCGCGCTTTAATTTGATCTCTTCTGCCAGGCAGTAAAGCACGGGAACGATGAACATGCTGATGAGCACGAGGCTCATCCCGCCGATGATAGGGATGGCCATGGGGATCATGATGTCGGCGCCGCGGCCCGTGGCGGTCAACACCGGCAGCAGCGCGAGAATAGTGGTGGCGCTGGTCATCAGGCAGGGTCGGACCCGACGCATGCCGGCCTCCAGCACCGCCTTGCGGATTCCGGGGATATCGCCGGTGGGGCGGTCCCGGAAACTCTGGCGCAAATAGGTGGCCATGACCACGCCGTCGTCCACGGCGATGCCGAACAGCGCCAGAAACCCGACCCAGACGGCCACGGACAGATTAATGGCATGGAGTTGGAACAGATTGCGCATATTGACGCCGAATACCGCGAAATCGGCAAACCAGTCCTGTCCGTAAAGGTAGATCATGATAAATCCGCCGGCCCAGGCCACGGCAATGCCGCTGAAAACAATAAAGGTCGTTGTTACGGATCGAAACTGAAAATACAGAATCAGAAAGATGATCATCAGGGCCACCGGGAGGATGACCCGCATGGTTCGCATGGTTTCCACCTGATTTTCATAGGTGCCGGCAAACCGCCACGACACGCCGGGGGGGACGATCCACTCGCCGGACGCCTTTTTCTCCTCCAGATATTGCCGGGCCTGGTCCATTGCCTCGACCTCGGCAACACCGCGCCGGACTCCGAAGGTCACGTAAGCGGTCAGAAAGGTGTCTTCGCTTCGGATCATCTGCGGTCCCCGGGCGTATCGAATTTCAGCGACCTGGGCCAGGGGAATGTGCGCCCCGTTGGGCCCCGGCAGGAGCAGGCGCTCGAAATCCTCCATATCCTGCCGCCATTCACGGGCGTAGCGCACGCGAACCGGATAGCGCTCCCGGCCTTCGACGGTGGAAGTGATCACGCTTCCGCCGATGGCGGCCTGGATCACATCCTGGACATCGGCCATGCGCAGGCCGTAACGGGCAATGGCCTCGCGGTCGGGATGGATCTCGATGTAGGGCTTGCCCACCACGCGTTCGGCATTGACGGTGCCGGGGTTGATGACGGGAATCTCCCGTAGAAAACGCTCGATCTGAACCGCCGCCTGCCCGAGGGTATCGAGATCCGGAGCCCGGACCTTGACGCCCATGGGGGCCCGCATGCCGGTCTGAAGCATGACCTGCCGGGTTTCAATGGGCTGAAGTTTGGGCGCGGAGGTGGCGCCGGGCAGTTCGGCGGCCCGGACGATTTCGGCCCATATATCGTCGGGACTCTGAATATGATCCCGCCACTGCCGATAGGGCCGCCCGCGGCTGTCGGGGATCAGCCGGCCGTCCGCGTCGCGGATGAAGCTGCCCTGTTTCCGGTCGTATTTAAAGTTCACCCGCCGGCCCGCCGCGTCCGTGATATATTCGCTCTTGTAATTGATCACCGTCTCGATCATCGATACCGGCGCCGGGTCCAGCGCGCTTTCCGCCCGCCCGATCTTGCCGAACACCCCTTCCACTTCCGGAACCGACATCATGGCCCGGTCCTGGTATTGTAACACTTCCAGGGCTTCGCCGATGGACGCATGGGGCATGACCGTGGGCATCCATAAAAACGATCCCTCGTCCAGCGGCGGCATAAACTCCCGGCCCAGGCCGGGAAATTCATGCGCGGCCGCCACCCACGGCCTGCTGAGACGGATGTTGTCCCCGTTGATTCCGAAACGCTGCGCGGTGGCGGGGAAAAAAGAAAATGTCCGGTCAAAACCGATCCAGACGGTCAGTCCCAGCAATATCATGGCCACGGGAAAAAGCAGAAACATCATTTTAAACGCCAGCAGCACCCGCAGGACGGGTCCGTAGACCATCAGAAACAGCCAGAAAAATCCAAGGAGCCCGCCCATGAGCAGGCCGACAAAGATGAAATTTCTCACAAACCCGCGCTCCGGCCCCAGCGGTTCCCATACCGCCGCCAGCACCCACCATACGATGATCACCGCCACGATCCCGGCGGCATGGGGCAGCATCCGCCCCAGCCATCGGGCCATAGGTTCAAACCGTCCCGGCCGCCAGAATTTCACCCGGGACGCCAGACCCGTGAATCGGTCCTTGAGCAGCCGGTAAAGCACAAACAGAAACAGCAGCATCCCTGCCGCGACCACCCACAGCCATCCGGAGGCGATTCCCGCTGAAAAGGCGGCCACCGCGGCCAGACCCACACCAATAAGCATGATCCGTTTTACTTGTTTGCGGCGGATGCGGCCCGCCATGATCAAATGCAGGGCCGCGGGAACGATGGTCAGGGCCACGCCGATGGCGGCCAGCAGCACAAAGGTTTTGGTATAGGCCAGCGGGATGAACATTCTTCCGGATTCGCCGGTGAGCATGAAAACCGGCAGAAAGCTCACA